>NZ_RHNY01000019.1 GCF_003946345.1 Levilactobacillus tongjiangensis | reverse complement strand
TCAAAATCAGAATACAAAAAAGAGGTCCAATTCGAAAGTGAATTGAACCTCTGAAAATCCCTTCATCAACACCGGTTGACAAAGAGCCCTTTTTATATTGCCTCTGTTTAAATGACGCACTATTTGTATTAATCTACCAAACAGTCTCACCAGCATCAGTTGGCGCTAAGTTCAAACCAATGCTAAGCAACCTGCTAAGTAACTTTAAGCTGACATTTCTTTTGAAACCGATAATCATCTTAGCCAATAGGTCGCAGCAACTGGACTGCGACCGGCAAGGCGGCCAAATCAAAGACTATTTCAAAAGAAATTCCAACCCAGCGGCGAGCAACCCACCGATGAGCGGACCAAACATTGGGACCCAAGCGTAATTCCACTCAGTCGCCCCCCGATTAGGCACGGGTAAGATGGAGTAAGCCAACCGTGGTCCCCAGTCCCGGGCGGGGTTGATGGCGAACCCAGTGGTCGTCCCTAGTCCCATCCCAATAACCATGATCAGGGCGCCAACAATAAACGGTTTCAGCCCTTGGGTGAAGTCCCCCAGGTTCAGGAGAATAAAGATAAACGCCCAAGTGGCCACAATTTCAGAAATGAAGTTGAACAACGGATTCTTGATGGCTGGCCGGGTCGCAAAGATACCGACCTGATTACCAGACGCCTCATCCGGTGTTGCTTTAAAGTGGGGATAGAATTGAAGGATAACCAAGGCAGCACCCAGAAAGGCCCCTAAGAACTGACCTAATAAATAAGGTAATACATCGGCCCACGGGAAGAACCCAAATACGGCGAAACCAATCGTAACGGCCGGGTTCAAATGACCTTGCGAACCCAACATGCCGGCCACGTATACACCCATGGTCACGGCCATTCCCCAGGCAATCGTTACAAAGGTCCAGTCGCTCCCCTTCGCGTACGTCTTGTTGAGGTTGATACTAGCACCAGTCCCAGCACCTAACAAAATCAGAATCAGGGTACCGAAGAACTCGCCAATAAAACCACTCATAAAATACACCTACCTCATAATATTATGTAACCTAGACTAACGATTGAAAGCTGGTTTGATGTTTGACGCCTCCGGTTGTCAGGGGCGGTGGCCTGCTGCGGGGAACGCCTACGACCTAAAACCGGTCCTCCGGCTTGACTTGAAACCTCAGAAAACCACTGAGTTTCCAAGCTCATCCCGTGCTTAGTCAGCCTTTGACATCAGTCAGTCAAGCAAACAACTCAAACTTAACTTTCAACCCTTAATCTTAAATCAGCGCCATTAACAGTCTACCATAGCTGACTCTTACTGGCGCGATTATTTGTTTGCGCTTTCAAAGAACCCGCTAACCGCGAGTTATTCCAACCCTTGTAATATTACGGAGCCGCCACAAAAGTTAACGCCAATGATGTTCACCCGTAACTATCCTGTAAAAGAAAACGGCTATCTTAGTAAGTGTACCAGCGACATGAACTTACATATGAGGGATGGATATAAAGATGAAGACACTTAAAAAAGTCAGCTTAGCCGTGGCCTTTGCCGCAGCTTTAGTACCAGCATTTGGCCTGGGCACCACCGCTCATGCCAATGCCACGAATACCATTGTCCGCACCAACAATATGACCGATACCGCCTACACTCGCAAAGGCGCTACTGGCTGGACCTACAACCTGGGCGGTACTGCAACCAATATGACCTTTGGGAAAAAAACGCACTACTTAAAAAATTATCCAAACACGACTTGGCACGCCACTAAAAAGCGCTACATCGTGAAGAAAAACGGCGTGAAGTACCTTTACTACTATGTGACTAATGGTAGAAATACGGCCTCTGGTTGGATCTGGCACGGCTACCTGCAAAAGAAGAGCTACGCCCACACTTCGACCAGTACTGCTACGACCGGTACCGGTACTTACAGCGACATCTACAAGGCGGCTAAGGCCCAACTAGGCAAGCCTTACGTATATGGTGCCAACGGTCCCAGTTCCTTTGACTGCTCCGGCTTTACCAAGTATGTCTTTAATAAAGCCATTGGACAAACTCTGCCGCGGACCGCACAGCAACAATACAACAGTTATGACCACGTGAGCGCCAAGAATGCTAAAGCCGGGGACCTGATTTTCTTCGGTACTAGTAAGAATAATATCTCCCACGTGGGTATCTATAAGGGAAGCAATAAGATGATTGACGCTCAATTACGAGGTGTCGTCAACGAAGCCACGAACGTATCCTGGTGGCACACGGTCGGTTATTCACGACCAGCTACGTTAGATTAAGGCATCAGAGTGTGCCACTAGGCGGTTAGCTAGTGAGCATTAACGTCGAGCACCGAAAAATCCCGGGTTTGAATTATCTGGTGCTCGGAGTTAAGCGGAGCTAGCTGCCTAGTGGCACACGTTTCAGCAAGGTAGGATTAGAGATAAGAAAGAGTCTGGGCTTCCAGGCTCTTTTGTTTTACCCAAACAATTGAAAGACAAATCATCTGTGCCACCCCATTATTAACCAGCATCGGTAGCCAAAATTAGTCTAAATTGTGCGTACTCTGTCAGTCAGGGATTTTACCTGTTGTGATTATGTTTGCACGATCAGAACTGAGATTGTAACATGCGCCCATCTTTACGGCCTGGTAACGGCTTGGTTGAATGGCTTGCAGAACCACTGTGTAAGCCGAGAGGCCGCCAGATATGGGCTCAGGTGCATCGTTCTGCTTAGTTAGTAGGTGATTTTCCTACTGACTTAGCAGAAGACCAAGCTTGTAGACTCGGTCCCTTCGAGGCTTCAAGTTGCGTCCGCCCCGTTCCAGCCCATATCTGGCGGCCGGTAAGGCGCAAGGAAACAAAAAAAGCTACAACCGAATTGGTCATAGCTTGTTAAGTCTTCTATTAAGCTGGTGATACACCCAAGCCTTTGCCGTTTAAAATCTTGAAGAAACTAGCCAGTTCCTTCTTCCGGTAGGCAGCGGGAACGAATTCCCGAATGGTTTCCAAATCGAAACCAGTGGCTAACTTGTTACGATCAACGACAATTGGGTTCTTTAAGATACCCGGGTTCTTTTGTAAGAGATCAACCAGTTCGTTCATCCCCATATCCTGAACGGATGCAGGTAAGGCCTTGTAAGCCTTAGAACGGGTTGAAATCAAGTCGTCAGTACCTTCTTCAGTCAAAGATAACATGTAAAGAATCTCTTCCCGAGTTAAAGGTTGTTTTTTAATGTCACGTGCCGTAAAGATGGCGTCGTGGTTAGCTAACCATTTCATAGCCTTGGTTACCGCAGTCGTTTTCGCATGAAAGTACATTTTAATCATAGAATCGCCCTCCAATAATCTGTCTTCGATGAGGTGCAGAATTTTTTAGCACTCGGATGTTTGAGTGCTAATTTATGATTCTCATTGTACACCACAATGAGAAAGGATGAAACCCAAATCTCTCGGTCTAGCCCACCTTTTAACAATTTCTTCAGTTTCTCGTTAATTTGGGGGTTAAATCGACCCTTTTCATCGGCTTACAATACACTCTACCACGGGAATGCAACCGTTTTAAGGCGGAAAAATGAAGATTTTTTGAAGATGTTCATTGAAGCTTGGAAACAGCTTACCACTTTTCATGACAAACCGTCTTTGATTTGAATCAACTTTGAAGAGAAACTTAAGAAAACGTTCTCACTATCAAAAAAAGTAGTGTCGTCGAAATTTCGGCCACACTACTTGTCTTAAATCTCAATTTACTTAATCATTTGGACCATGTTAAAGAATCTTGTCCATCTTTTCTCAATTTTACTGTACCAGATACGAATTTCCCGTCTAATTCGTTGGATCGTCAGACACCGGTGACCAAATGTCGGCGCCATCACTCGTATCCTCCCATTCCAGAACCCCGGTACTGGACACCCGGAACTTCCCAATGGTCGGGGCAATCTCATCGCGTCCCATATCCCGGACCGTCACGACCACCCGGCCCTTACTATCCTTCTCCGGTGTCGAAATACCAGATTGTTTGTAGGTGTGGGTGGTTCCGCCAAAGTCCGAAAGGTGACGGGTGATCCAATCATCTAGCTGCTTTTCCGTCAGCTGTTTAGCTGGATTATTGCCAAAGCCAAAGGCCATCCCCGGCTTATTGGCCACCTTCGTCATGTCCTTCATCTCCGTACCATCCCCCGGCACGGTCAGCTTGTTACCACTCAGGGTCACTTTATAAACGCTGCCTAAGTACTTATCTGAATACGTCTTCAATAGATAAGTCCCTTGCCCGAGACTTTGATAGTAAACGGCGTTGTTGGCACCCCAGCCGTTCCCCGTTTGATAAACGGTATAGTTTTTCGTAAAGCTATCGATCTGGCCATCAATGCTCTGATCACTAATAAAGAACCGGGTTCGATCATAAGCAATCTTTTTATCATCGGTTCTGGTCGATGGGACAAAACCAGTGGACCAGGTCCCTACTAACTCGCTCGGCGCCCCAGTCTTCCAAACACCAGTGGTGTCACCGATAATATAGACCCCCTTGATGTGTTGGTAACTCGTCTTCACGGTGTAATCAGAGCTTTTGTTCGTGTACGTTAGTTCCAGCATATACGCCTCACCCTTAGGACTCTTCATGGCCAATTTATATTCACCATCTTGGCTACTTTGAATCGAATCAACCGTGCCACTCGCAATGGTCCCCCGGTTCTGGGAGGTCACCTGCCAGTGCCAATTGCCCTGCCGGTAGTAAAACTGTGAGTAGGTCAATTCCCCGTTACTTTGGGTGCTCCGGTCCTCAGCATTTTTCTGCGTGAGGCCATTCAGCAAGGTCGTCAACGCGGATGGCTTGGGAGTTTCCGTCTTAGTTGAAGAAGCTCCCGCCTTGGTGGCTGCCTGCTTCTTCACTACCGACTGACGACTACTGGCCTTATCCGCCGACTTCGTTTGATGGTGACCACAGCCCGTTAAGCCAACCGCCAGCAAGGCCAATACACTGATGCCAATTACTTTGATCTTCATTTCGTTCTCCTCAATTTTAAAACAACCGTCATTCAACCAGGTTAGTGAGCCTCATCATTGGTATATCTACCATCAATATTTTGATAGCTGGTCCATAAGTGGTAGGTATTGGAAGACCAATCATAGGAAACGTTTACGGTGAAGTCCTTTTGTTTCTCCATGTCTGACATCTCAAATGACGTCGGGTTCCCGGCGTAGTCCACCTTCACACTGCCGATCATGGCATGGATGATTGGTCCCCGTTTCTTTGAAGAAAAGTCCCAGTACCAATGGGCATAGCGACCATTTCTACTAGGATTCATACCATAAAATTCGCTGGTCGTTTGGTCACCGCCGTTGGTCTGTGTGCTGGCATCTTCGTAGCCCAGCCCACGACCGACCGTCGACTCGATAACATCTTGGAGGTTCACATCTTTGGCCGGCGTCACGTCGTCCTCAGTATCGCCCAACGTATAATCGCCGTTGATCTGTTTAAAGTCCGTGTTCAAATTATACTGGGTGTTTGATCCCGCCAACCAGTGAAAGGTCAGCGTGTAATTGGTTCCCTGATCATAGTACTCGCTCTTCATCTTCAGCTGCGCGGTCTGACCATCCTTTGCCACGCTGCGTACTTCGCCAACTTCAATCGTCCCCCGTTTACTGGAAGTCAACCACCAGTACCAGGTCCCGTTCTGTTGTTTGAATTGTGAATAAGTCTTTTCGTTGTCATTTGTCCGGGTACTAGCATTCTCACCCGCCTTCTCCGTCAAATCTGACAGAACGTCGACATCACCTGTTGAATCGGGGCGCCGACTGCTAGCTACCTTATGGCTGGACTGAACTTTGACCTTACTACTGGTAGCTGCACTGGGTTCAGGTGTCGCCGACTGGTGGCCCGCTATCGACAAGCCTAGGAAGAAGGCGAACCCTATAATGACAATGATGCCGACGCCCGCCCAAAGCTTGCGAGTAGGTGTCCATTTTGGCGACGATTGTTTATGACGCATAAATTTTCCTCTTTTCTCTATGTATAATTAAAATATTTTATCGGATTAATTCTTTTACGTATAACGTTATTCTACCAGTTTACCGAACGCTTGACAGCCGTGGATTTGGGCAAATTAGTTTGACTGGATATATTTGATAGGCTGGACTAGTTGGTGACCGGGATAAAAGTCTTTTTAAAAAACAAAAAGAGCCGAGGGAAATTAATCCTTCGGCTCTACGTATTTACTTTGGCTGAAACGTGCTATCGACAGGCAACTGGCTCCGCTTGACCCCGTAAGGCCAAGAATCCAGGTTCGGGATTCTCAACCTTACGACGTTAATTCTCACCAGTTAACCGCCTGTTATAGCACTCTTGTCACTCTCCTATGAATCTAAATCAAACGCCAACGCCCGCGTCCACAAGCCGTTGCTCATTTGGTAGTAGGTCGTGACCTTGCCACTTGAGTCCGTTCGCTTGGCCCGGTGCGTAATTGTAACGCGCCGTTTCGCTAAATCAGCCGTGGTGCCTTTTTGCTTGGCTAACAGTGGGTCGTTGAATGGCCGCGTGTAGACTGGGTAGATCTTCATCAACGTTAAGTCGCGGTCGTATTCTTCAACGTTAAAAGTATCGAACTGCAAGGCGCCTGAACGAATCCAGTAGGTCGTCTTGTCGTTCTTGCCAAACCGAATCCGGTACCACTTGCCAGTGTCGGCCGTGGCACGCATGTCAACGTAGACCCGCTTGCTCTTGAGCTTCTTCCAGTCGAACTTCATGATGTTCCAATTCTTGTGGCCACGAATGTGATTGTACACGGCGTAAGTCTTGTAGTTTTTCTTCAACTGCGCGTGCTGCGTAGCCAAGCCGCCCACGTACTTTTCGCTCTTGTTGGTCTGCTTGCGCTTCTTCAGCTTTTGTGAGGAAGTACTGCTAGAACTGTTGGAGCTGGAAGTTGGTTTGTGCACCGTCGTGTTCGTAATCGTCTGTTGCGCCGTCACATTGGTGATGACCGCTTTTTGCTTCTTCACCGTGTTGTTGGCGATATCGATATCCGACCCGGTCAGATCAAAGTTGCCCTTCACGAAGGCCGCCTTGGTTCCGGATTGCGTGGTGGCCTGGTTATCCGTAATCGTAACCCCCGTCATAGGGTTGCTAGCTGATTTGCTATCCAAGTAGACGTACTGCTTGGTTGGGTTGACGTTGGTGAACGTATTATCGGAAATATTCAGGTTCGTCATATTGTATTCAGGTTCGGAATTGTACAAGTAAATGTAATTCCCAGATCCTAGCACGTGTTGGTTGATAAATTTGTTACCAGTGATCCACAGGTTAGAAACGCCTTTAAAGTGAATCGTGGCAACCCCATCTGACATCAATGGCTTAGGATCGACCACTGTGTTGTTGGTGAAGAAGACATCGTGAATGATGCCGGCCTTACCATGACCATAGATGGCATGTTCACCAATTGGGTTCGGTGCGTACGAAGACACCTGGCCGGAAGACTTGGAGACTGGTAAGAACTGGTTCTTATCGACCTTCACGTCGTAGCTTGGCAAGTTATCGTACTGATCACCCTTGTTCTTGTAGGACATGGCCTTCGCGTTGGAATAATCCACTTGGATGGCTTCCTTGTAGTCCATGGAACCGTTGAACCCAGTGAAAACAGAATTCTTAACCGTCACATCGTGGCTCCCATCGATATCGATGTAGTGACCAGTTGGTGATTCGGCGTTATCAAAGACACACTTGTTAAACGTCACGTTGCTAGCGTGGTGAATACTTTGGGTGAAGACGCTCTGCCCGGCAGCGGTGTTATCCCCTTGGAAGGTTGCGCCCGTCCAAGTGACATTGCTGATACCACCGTCGTAACCCGCTTGGGGACTCGGATAAACGAAGTTGACCCGCTTACCAGAGGTTACCCGGAATACGGCACCCTTATCAAATTTAAAGTTGATGTTCGAGTGAAGCTTGATGGCCCCCGCACTGAAAACGTACGTCCCCTTGGGCACGTGGATCGTCACAGAACCGCTCCACTTATCGATCATGTTCTGCAAGGCGGCATTGTTGCTCGTCTTAGCATCACCAACCATCCCCTGGTGCTTGGCATTAATTGTCGTGGCCGCGTACGCCACCGATTCATTGGCCGACCGTGGTGTTACTGATACTGGATTTAGTCCCAATAACGTTGCTCCCGCAGCAACCACAGCGAATAAGCCTAATTTTGCTCGCAAATTCAAAAAATCCCCTCCACTTCCAAATTATTCCTTCATAATTCATTATAAACTAAGACATGCAAGCGTTGCGGTGTCTTAACCAAAATGTCATACGAATGAAAGATTCCGGACTTAAAGGGGACCAATTTTTCAATTATAAAATTAATTTAGTGGTTACATTAATTTGGCGATATCGTCGTGTAAGTTGTTGAGACGTTCAACGACTTGGCCGCGAACTTGCGTGTAAACCTTCACGCCATCTGGCGTCAACTTCAAATTATGTTGGCGACGGTCGACTTGTGAGGCGATACTTTCGATTAAACCAGCCCGCAATAACCGTGAAATCTGACCAGAGATCATCGACTTGGAAACGCCGATTTGACCAGCAAATTTCGTTGGTGTAAATTCTTCGCGTTGGTCAGTGATGGCGTGCAACAAGTTAAATTGTTCCAAGGAGATCGTGATATCCTCCGTTTTGATGGTCGTTACTGGCCGCATGATCTTTTGGAGTTGAGAAAACCATTCCAAGGATTGGTTTAAATCGTTCGTTTGCGTCATTAATCTTTCTTCCTTTCTGCATAGCTCTAGCAGGGATGACTCTTACTATCTTACCCGCTAATCATTTATTATAACCCTTATTTCTACTCTATATGTTACCGATTCATTAATAGTTTATAGCATAGTGCTCAATAAAACTAGTAATTGCAATCATTTTGTTATATTTCTTCCCCAGCGTCCCATTGAATTCCCAACATCAAGCCATTATGATTAAGGTTAAGAAATTCTAAACACAGAGGGAGAACTGTATGACTCAAATTAAACTGATTGCAACCGACGTCGATGGAACCTTTTTAAACTCACAACGACAGTACAATCACGATCGTTTCGATGACCAACTCACCCGCTTAGCAGCGGTCGGTATTCGCTTCGTCGTGGCTAGTGGTAACCATTTAGGCCACCTGCACCGTGTCTTTGCGCCCACCCCTGCCGTTCAAACGTTCGTTGCCGAAAACGGTAGTCTGATTGTGAACCAAGGCGAAACCTTATTTGAAACTGTGATTCCCAACCCCATCGTCAATCAAGTCGTCACCGCTATTCTAGCCGACGACCATTTACGACCACAAGTACTCCGGTTATCCGGTGCTCATGGAACCTACATCAACCGACGGGACCATCCCACAGACGAAGCATCCCAAGATTACTTCTTCAATAACATCGTCCGTGTTGACGACCTCACGCAGGTTCACGACACCATCTACAAAATCAACGGTGAGTGGCCCAACGAGACGATTCAAGCCCTAGCCGCCAAGCTTAACGCCCGGTTCCCTGGTCAAATTCACGCCACCGCCAGTGGTTTTGGCAGTATCGATATCGTTGCACCCCACATGAACAAAGCCATTGGTTTGATGCAGCTGGCTAAGTCCTGGGGCTTGCGCAAGGAACAGGTCGCAGCCTTTGGAGACAATGACAATGACCGAGAGATGTTGGAACACGTTGGGCTCGGCGTTGCCATGCAAAACGGCACCAAATCCGTCCGCGACGTAGCCGACTTGATTACACCTACTGACAACGATCACGATGGCGTGTTAAACGTCATTGATGCCATTTTAGCCGGTGAAGTTTAAAACTAGCTAAACGGTTCAGTGGCTCGTTAACTCACCTGGTGACCAGAGCAGCTGTGCAATCAACCGCCACATAGCAGGGCTCGCGTGCAGTTGACCATGACTAACGCCGGAAACGTGGTGTTCTCGATAGGTAACTGGACTGCCGACCACCACTTGCCGGAGCGCCTGCACTTGCGTCACAGGAACTGAGCCATCCGTCTGCCGCCCTAAGAGCGTGCCATAGACGTTGTAAATGGTTAATGGGCCCATGACCTGCAAATTATCCCGGTGGGCCCGTAGCTGCTCAAAGGCCTCATCAACGGGTCGGGTCGGCTGACTCTCGTCAATCGGTGTTCCCAATAGAATCAACCGGTTAGGCTGGGGCAGATCCGCACCAGCCCCATGCAGGACCAAACTGCCGATTGCCGTGCTACCGCCCCACGAGTGAGCGACCACGTTGTAGCTCGTCATGCCATAACGTTGCTTGAGCTGCCGCAGAATCTCGGTTATCCAGCGAATCTGCTGCTGGTAGTCCGTCGTGAAACTGTGCGTAAACAGGACTTGAATCAGGGGATTGGTGGCCTGGTCAGTCCACGTGCCAGTGAAATGAAGCACACCGGTTCGTGAGACAGTCACGGTCAACACCTTATGACCATAGCCACGGCGGACTAGCCACCGTAACAGGCCATTATAAGTCCACGCGTTGCCACCCCATCCCGGTATAAATAGGGTGGGCACAGCTGTGTATTCGGTATCCGACCGATGACTGCTCAAAGGAACTGCTGGTGTGACGACCTGAGTCGCCCACCGGTAGCCCAACCAACTGCCACCAAGGAGAACCGCTAACCATCGCCATTTGCTTGCCATGTCACAGCCCCCTTAAACTAACCTATTATGCCAGTTTCATCGATTGCGTACAAGTGAAATTTTGTTCACTAAATATTTATACCAGTTACTGGCTCGCTTTACAAATTTGTCCGTACAAGCGTAAATGGTGCAAAATTAAATTGTTCAGAGACAAACTAATGGCCGTTAAAGACTTCACCAATTAAACGTTTATGCCCAAACTTCATTTGACAATTGTCCGGATAAAAAATACTATAAGGATAAATGAAAACGCTTTACCACTCTTAGAAACGAGGAATTTATCTATGAAAACTGCTGCGAACCATTGGGATACATACCAGGCGCAAGCCGTTACGGAATACGCCATTGAAAATAAAAACGGGGTTAAGCTCTCCATCTTAAGCTGGGGAGCCACACTCCACAAGCTGACCGTTCCAAGTGCCAACGGGGACAAGAATTTGGTGCTATCTTACCATAAGATGGCCGACTATCTCGACAATCCGTTCTACGTTTGCATGGGAATTGGCCGAACCGGTGGCCGAATTGGTGGTAGTTCATTTGAACTCGGCGGCAAAACCGTCCACGTTGCTACCAATGAAGGCGATGACACTAACCTCCACGGCGGGCCCAACGGCTTTAACACGGTCAACTGGGACGGTGAAATTGACGACAGTGATCCAGCTGAAACTAAAATTATTTTGTCCCACACATTTAAGTCCAGCGAAGACTCCTTCCCTGGTGATATGCAGGCCAAAATGATCTACTCTCTGGATGACCACGACCACGTTAACTTGAAGTTCGAAGCCAGTTCAACCGAACTGACTCTCTTCAACCCAACGTTGCACGTCTACTTTAACCTGAGTGACGACCAACTGATCTCTGGTCAAACGCTACAGATCAACGCACAGGAGCATTTGGAAGTCACTGACAAGAAGATTCCTACGGGCAATATGATTGCCAACGCCGACACGCCTTACGACTTCGCCAATGGGCAAAACCTGGGGCAAGCTATCCGGGGTCTGCAAGGCATCCCGGAAAAAGGCTTCGATGACCTCTTTCACGTGGAACCCGCAGCTGACGGGACGATTGCCAAGTTGAGCGACCCACAATCTAACCGGGCCGTCACCATCAAGTCCAAGCGTAACGGTCTGGTCGTCTTCACGGCCAACTCCTTCACGTCCGATATGAAATTAACGACTGGCCCCGGCCAACCGTACATGGGCGTTGCGTTGGAAGCCCAAACGCTTTCCGACACGCCGCATCACCCTAACTTTGGCGATGTCAGCTTACCAGCTGGTGAAACGCAGAGTTACGAGATTTCTTACGACGTTACCTATTAATGTTACTAGAAACGACCCGTCACGGCTAGTGATGGGTCGTTTTTTTGACGAAATTATAATGTTTAATTAGGTATAAAGTTCACTGAATTCTAAAGTCAGTGTGCTATTGGCCGCCTGCGGCTGCCAGGGACCACGCTGTGGGGCAACCCCTGAAGCCTCAAAGACCATGAGTCTTCAGGGCGCCTAGAAACCTCGTGGCAGACCACCCCGAGTTTCCAAGGTCGGCCCATGTTCTAGGTGGCATAGCCCCCGCCACCAAGAACATCGACACAGCGCGGTCCCTGGCCTCCTCCGGCTTAGGGTTGGTGTGAATTGAAAATTGATCAAATTGAATATTCACTATTCGGCAGCAAATATGCCGAGCTACCTCTTCAACCGCTGTTTATATATAGTATCTTTTATTGCATCGCAAACTCTCGCCCAGTCATTAACTTTAGCCTACGCGGTTCTCAAATTTCCCGCTAAAGTTTGGCATTTCCACCATCAAAAACGTTGCCCCCGACTATGAGTCACATTCGTTGACAGGCTATTTGCCCTATGATAGATTGGTAAAGCGTAATTATTATCATTTAATAGTAAAGGAGCCTCATCTATTCATGGCAAAGAAATCCAAAATTGCAAAAGCAAAACGCATTGAAGCCACTGTCGAACGCTATGCTGAACGGCGAGCCAAACTCAAGGCCGCTGGCGACTACGCAGCATTAGCTCTGCTTCCTCGAGATGCTTCCCCCACTCGGATGCACCACCGTGACCATTTAGATGGTCGGCCTCACGCCTACATGCGTAAGTTTGGGCTCTCACGGCTAAACTTCCGGCAACTCGCCCACGAGGGTAAGATTCCTGGCGTTCAGAAGGCTAGCTGGTAAGCACCCGCTTTTCTAATTTAACTCAAAGCAACCCACGTCAAACGCTGTCCGCGGCTCCGTTTGACGTGGGTTTTTCTATGCCGTACACTGAATTTATGACGTTTAACAAAAAGGAGTACACCTCAAATGGCAGAAGTTTTAACAGTTATCCGGGCTTTCGATGTCTTCGGCAATGGCGCCCAGACACCTTATGGTATTGATACACCTAAAATCAACGCCCAATTCGTTGGCATCAGTCCAGCAATGGCCTTCGACGTAAACAATCAACCAAAATTAGCACGTCAGATTGAGCGCCAACTGCGTCAAATCGAAGAGGAAATCCGTGACCAATTCCGTGATGACCTCACTAACTTGGGTGGCACTGATTTGGCCCAGAACTTACAGGTGACCCAACAACTGATCACCACTTTTAAGGACCGGCTGGAGCAGGACCTCCTGGTTAAAAATCAACTGGAGTTGGAAAGCCTGACGACCAGTGGCGAGTGGCTTACCTACTGGCAGGATGATGCGCCCCTAGTTAAGACCAAATCACAGCAACAACAGAATTTGCCGCAAGATTTCTAACAAATACTTAGTTAGATTGCCGCCTCCGGCTGTCGGGAATGGGGGGCCGCTGTGGGGGCCGGAGAAAGCCAAAGAGCGGTCTTTCTCCTCGACTTGAAACCGGGCCCAACCCGCCCGTTTCCAAGCTCGCCCCACAACGTAAGCTGGCCAACCAGCTTACGTTGTCGACACTGCGGCCACCATTCCCATCAACCTACAGCTACATTTGCGTTTAACTCAAATGCGACGAAATTTCCATCAGTGTTAGTTGTCGTATCACCTCAGCTAACTTCGAATTTCCAAACAAAAAACGACCACCCAACATCTCAGCTGGGTGGTCGTTTTCGTTTATCTACACTTTTACATACAGTTTAGTTGCAGTGTCAGTGCTGAACGCACCCACAGGCAATTCAGTGAGTAACGCTTAGTCGGAGGACGCCAGGGGCTGCGCTGTGTCGATGTTCTTAGCGGAATGATTCTTTCCGCTTAGAACATGGGCCGTCCTGGGAAACTCGCGGATTGGGCGAGGTTCTCAGGCGCCTTGGGAGACCGCACTTTGGCTCCCAAGAGCGCCCCACAGCGTAATCCCTGGCGGCCGCAGAGGGTTAAACACAAAAAGCAGCCACCCGACTAACAAGTCAGGCGACCACTTCATTTAGATACAGTTTAATTGCAGTGTCAGTGCTGAACGCCCTCACAGCAATTCAGTGAGCAACACTTAGCCGGAGGACGCCAGGGACTGCGCTGTGTCGATGTTCTTAGCGGAGTGATTCTTTCCGCTTAGAACATGGGCCGACCTGGGAAACTCGCGGATTGGGCGAGGTTTTCAGGCGCCTGGGGAGACCGCACTTTGGCTCCCGAGGGCCGCCCCACAGCGTAATCCCTGGCGGCCGCAGAGGGTTAAACACAAAAAGCAGCCACCCAACTAACAAGTCAGATGACCACTTCATTTACATACAGTTTAATTGCAGTGTCAGTGCTGAACGCACCCACCAGTAACCCGGTGTGCAACGCTTAGCCGGAGGTCGCCAGGGACTGCGCTGTGTCGATGTTCTTAGCGGAATGATTCTTTCCGCTTAGAACATGGGCCGCCCCACAGCGTAATCCCTGGCGGCCGCAGAGGGTTAAACACAAAAAGCAGCCACCCAACTAACAAGTCAGGCGACCACTTCATTTAGATACAGTTTAATTGCAGTGTCAGTGCTGAACGCCCTCACAGCAATTCAGTGAGCAACACTTAGCCGGAGGACGCCAGGGACTGCGCTGTGTCGATGTTCTTAGCGGAGTGATTCTTTCCCGCTTAGAACATGGGCCGACCTGGGAAACTCGCGGATTGGGCGAGGTTTTCAGGCGCCTGGGGAGACCGCACTTTGGCTCCCCAGGGTCGCCCCACAGCGCAGTCCCTGGCGGCCGCAGGCGGCCAAGCTTCACCACAGCTCAAAACCAGCTTACTTCAGTTCAACACTTTCACCAGCGACATCGATGGTCAGAGGATCACCGCTAATCAGCTTGAAGTGTGGCCCGTCAGCGTGCACGCTGACTTCGACCAGCCGGCCATGGAAGACCTGACGGAACGTGTAACTCGTCCAAGTCTTTGGCAGGAATGGTGCGTAGTGCAGCTGACCATTGCGAACCCGCATACCAGCGAACCCTTGAACCACAGCAATCCAACCACCGGTCATGGCCGTGATGTGCAGCCCATCCGTGGTGTCATTGTTGTAGTTGTCCAAGTCCAGCCGCGCCGTCCGTGAATAAAGCTCTACGGCCTTGTCCTTGTAACCTAGGTCGGAAGCCAAGACGGAGTGAATGGCTGGTGACAGACTGGATTCGTGAACCGTCAGTGGTTCGTAGAAATCAAAGTTAGACTTCTTTTGTTCTGGCGTGTAATCGTCAATGAAGTCCCAGATTCCTTGCAGCACATCCCCTTGCTTGATGTAAGGCGAACGCAGAATCTTATCCCATGACCAGTGTTGGTTAATTGGCCGTTGGTCGGCTGGAATTGAGCTAACTGGTTCAATATCCTTGTCCAAGAAGCCGTCGTGTTGGACGAAAATGTTCAAATCCTTGTCGTACGGCAGGTACATCCGCTTAACAATGTCTTGCCACTTAGCCTTTTCTTCATCAGAAATGGCCAACTTCTTAGCCGTTTCCTGGTCGACCTTGCCCAAGATTTCCAACGTGTATTTCAACGTCCACTGAGCCAACATGTTCGTGTCCCAGTTGTTATCAACGTTGTTTTCATACTCGTCGGCACCGGTAACCCCGTGGATCATGTACTTCTGATTCCGCTTGCTGAAGTGGACCCGGTCAGCCCAGAAGCGAGAAATTTCGCTGAGGACCTTAGCACCTTCATGCAGCACGTAGCTAGTATCGCCGGTGTAACGCGTGTAATTGTAAATGGCAAAAGCAATGTCGCCATTCCGGTGAATTTCTTCAAAGGTAATTTCCCATTCGTTATGGCATTCGATCCCGTCGAACGTCACCATTGGGAAGAGTGCCCCATTCAAGCCCTGTTCCTTGGCGTTGACGTAGGCCCCATCAAGTTGCTTGTAGCGGTACATCAACAAGTTGCGCGTTACTTCGGGGTTCGTGATTCCCAAGTAAACGGGAACAGCGAAGGCTTCGGTATCCCAGTAAGTGGCACCACCGTATTTCTCGCCGGTGAACCCTTTTGGCCCAATGTTCAGGCGAGAATCCTTGCCATAGTAAGTGGAGAAGAGTTGGAACAGGTTGAAACGAATTCCTTGTTGCGACTCGTCGTCACCCTTGATGACCACGTCAGACTTTTCCCAACGGTCAGCCCAGATAGCGGTGTGAGCGTTGAGCAATTCTGCGTAGCTTTCCTTAGCGACTTTGTCACTGAGGTCATGCATGGCAGCGGTCAGTTTTTCTTGCGTGTCATAATCACGTGAGGTGACCACGATGACCCGCTTTTCCAGCGTCGTTTCAGCTTGAGGAGCCAGCTTACCGTTGAAGGCCGTGACAACTTCCTTGTCATTAGGCTGCGCAACGTTTACGGCGTTCAGCTCAGTGACCATCCGCATTTCCATGCCGGAAGTGAACTGTGGCGTCCCAAATGGATTAGGCGTCGTCTTAGCAACGATACTGCCGCTTTCGACCTGTTGGTCGGCATCCAGCACATCCCAGAACCGTTCGTCATAGTTGGCTTCTTCGTTCTTCACGTCGGCGTCGATACTTGGCTTGATGGTCACGTCCACGCTGTCCGCGCTCAAGTTCTTAACGCTTACCCGTTGAACGGAAAGTTCTTGTTGGCTGACACTCAGGAAGCGTTCAAATTTAAAGGCTACCCGCACATCACCCCGTTCAACAACGAAGGACCGGTTTAAGACGGCCTGCTTCATGTCCAGGTCCAAGACGAAGTCGCTGATCTTATCCTTGGCCAAGTCGATAGCTTCACCATTAATTTCGATTGGTAACTTGATGAAATTGACAGCGTTCACAACTTTCCCAAAGTACTTAGGATAGCCGTTCTTCCACCAACCAACTCGGGTCTTGTCAGGGTACCAGACACCGCCCAGATAGATTCCTTGCAGGGAGTCACCACTGTAACCTTCTTCAAAGTCACCACGCATCCCCATGTATTCATTCCCTAAACTGGTCATGGATTCCTGGAGGCGCTTGTCTTTGGGGTCAAATGTATGGGTAATGACGTTCCATGGCTGTACCTCAAAAATTCGTTTCATGGTCAACATTTCTCCTTTATCTACATTGGACTAGATGGTCTGACGTTGGTTCGCCTGCGGATGACAAGTACTGCGCTGTGGGGCAAACCTGAAGCCTCTAAAACCGAGTCTTCAGGGCGACTTGAAACCTCACCTAACCCGTGAGTTTCCAAGCTCGGCCGTGTTGTAAGCCAGGACAAAACCCTGACTAACAACACCGACACAGGCTCCATACTTGTCCTCCTCCGACTAAACTGAACGTCATGACAACTAGTCAACGAAATGATTTTTAAAACTCAGTAATTAACTCTGATATAGCCAAACGTTAACCCCAACTAATTAACCTTGAGCTAGTTGACGTTAACGTTGGTTTTCTTTTAATCAAGCATAACAATGATGGCTGCCCATCACCAATGACTGGACTTGGAATTTGGAAATCGCTGATCAATCTACCTCTCAGGGCGTAATTTCCACTCATTTCTAGCCGTCATTTTCTAGCGGTTATGCGCGGTAGGTTTCCTTGATACTCATGACTGAGAATGCACCGATTGCCATGATGACCCCACCCAACAAGAACATGTTGGCTTGGGCACCACCAAGCAGTGGGAACAGTGCGAAGCTGGCCAGAGAAGCCACGATTTGTGGCAAGCAGATGGAACCGTTGAACAAGCCCAGGTAAGTCCCCATGTGGGCACCGGACAAAGCGTTGGTAACCATGGTCAGTGGGTAAGTGTTCATCGCAGCCCAAGCAATCCCAACTAAGACGAATGAAGCAATCAAAGCGTATTGGTTGTGGATGAAGAAGACAGATAAGAATCCGAGAGCGCCTAATCCCAAACTGCCGGCGTAACCTAACTTGTGAATGCTGTTAGGCAACTTAGCCAAAACGTATGACCAAACAACAGCGGCAATGGACTGCACAGCGGCTAACACCCCGTACCAGTTACCAGCAGCCTGGTAGCCAGCAGATGCGGCGTTCGTAGTGTGCCAAACGTTGGAAGCAATGGCCCCAGCGGAGTAAGTCCACAAGTATTGGAAGGCGACCCAGCAGAAGAATTGAACTAAGGTAACGGTCCAGAAAACCTTGGGTGCGGACTTCAGTAATGCAAACCAGTTCCCACCTTTTTCGTTATCTTCCTTTTGGATACCATGGTACTTGGCATAGGTATCTGGATCGTATTCGTGGACCCGGAAGATGGTGAACAAACTGGTGATGACTAACAGAATCGCCCCAACGTAGAAGGCAACCTTAACCGTAGCTGGCACAACCCCTTTGGAAGCCGTGTTAGCGATTCCAATTGCGGCAAACAAGAATGGCAAGATGGCGGCTAAAACGGCACCCGTGTTGGACAGGAAACTTTGAATCCCGTAAGCGTAACTCTTCTGATCATCGTTGACCATATCCCCAACCATCATCTTGAACGGTTGCATCGCAACGTTAGATGACAAGTCTAGGAAGGCCACGGTAATGGCCCCAAACAGCAAGGCCGCCAGTGATGCGTAACCAAAGCCCATACTTCCTGAGTTTGGCAGCAGACACATCACAATGACCGCAACAATCGTTCCTAACAACAGATAAGGTAACCGCCGACCACCAAATTTAGGTGCCCAGGTTCTATCGGAATAATATCCGACAATCGGTTGCACAATTAAGCCGGCCAATGGTGGCAAAATGAAGAACCACCCTAAACTGTTGGGGTCCGCCCCAATGGTTTGGAAAATCCGACTCATTTGAGAACTTTGTAACGTAAAGGCTGTTTGCACCCCTAAGAAACCAAAGTTGATCATCCAAATGGTACTAGCAGGCAACGTCGGCAAGCCGTTTTTCTTTTTCGCAGCGGCCGCTGACGTGTCTTCTGAAGCTGCAACGTCTGACATAACGAAAACCTCCTCAAACTAACTTTAAATAATAGCTAAATGACTTTACGAGATACATTATGGCACCGCTTTCATTTTAATGCAACCGTTTGCGCAAAACTTTTTTTGACTTTTGTTCGCTCACTTTGAAAACGTTGACAGTTAAAAAGGCTCGCCAACTGGATTTAGCACCAGTTGTGCGAGCCCTCACAATTTATTTAATTTCGTACGGAATTTTTATTTGACCAGGGGTCGGTGACTCCAATGGTTCACGGTCACTAAACAACAAGGCCACCGTGGCGGACCCCATCTTTTCTGGGAATAGATCCACCGAATGAAGGTCGGCATCCGTCAGGCCATCCGGTAGCGAGTGGTTAAAACTGACGACGGGGAACCGACTGATATCGTACTGTTCACGCAATAAGCGGTAGAACTCAATGGCGTTGTAGTCATCGGTGGCCATGATGCCGTCGATTTCAGGGTGCTGTTTGATAAAGAGCCGCACCCGGTTCAACTCACCCAACTTGCACGTCAAGGGTTCCACGTTAAACTCAGCGGTCACGCGTTCGTAGCCTTCCCGACGTTGCTGCTCGTAGCCCCAATCATGTTCGGATTCCACGAAGACTGGGTGCTTGACGGCCAACTGGTCGAGCAGGTAGGTCGCCCCACCGATACCGGCCTGTAGGTTATCGTTGTCCACGAAAAAGTCCTCGGCGTGATCGGCGGGATGGCCAATCGTCACGAACCGCAGCTTGTGTTGCCGTAGAAAGTTCGTGATGGGGTCATCGGCTTGCGCGTAGAACAAAATGAACCGTTTAATTTTTCCCTGCGCGACCATCGACTTCACGTTCTTCAGCAGGTCCTCTGGGGTCTTACTGATGGCAACAGATAACACGTATTGACGCTGAACCAACTGGGCGTTAATGCCCCGCAATAGGTCAATGTAGAACGGGTTCTCGGGCAACGTGTGATTGGCGGTTGGAAAAACCACGCCCACCGCGTTAGCTTCCCCCGCCGTTAGATTTTTAGCGTTATAGTTTGGCAAATACCCTTCCGCATCGGCCAAAGCTTGAATACGCTCCCGGGTCGCTTGACTGATCCGGGGATTATTATTTAATGCACGTGAGGCTGTCGATACCGACACACCAGCCTTAGCGGCAATATCACGGATAGTTAACATCTCTAAAGGCTCCTTATACGCAGACACTTCTCATAAGTCAAATCTTACCATACATGTTCGGGTATTGAAACTTTTTCCAGTGCCTTAACGACAGGCTTCACGGCACGCAAAAAGGGGGGGCACCAAGGAACCCCTCTTTGCGTTTATTCCTAACTAATGGTTGAAAGGACTGAAACACCCACTGTTCCTGATACAACCAGGATTGGGTATTGGTGTTTAGTCAGACATAGTGGAAAATTGCTGCCTTACCGTTCGCCAACTTTGGACTGGAACGCGGTGGGAAGGACGGGACAAGCCAAAAAGCGGTCTTGTCCCTCGCTTGAAGCCGCAAAACACGTCTTCAAGTCGCCATTTTCAAGAAAATCACTTAAAAATCCCACGGCTGAGTCCAAATTTGGCTCACTCTCGGCTACCTAGTGGCGTGCCAATAATATTGCGTAAGTGCTGTCATTCAGGTATCTAAGCTAGCTGAGTTTCCAGAAACTCGTTTAACCGGAGGCAGTCAGAGGTGGAGACAGCTGTGGCGACGGTGTTAGCCGATTTTCGGCTTACAGCGTGGGACGTGTTTGGAGACTGGTGGTTTTCCAGGCTTCAAACCGAGCCGAAGGACCGCTTCTCAGGCCGGAGGCGTTCCCCACAGCAGGCGGAATCTCTGACAGCCGCAGGTGGCTGGGTGAGACTAGTTTTAAGTCTATAACGCTTAGGTGCAACTGATAGTTAACCAGTTGCCATTACCAGTCCTTACTTGTACCGGTAATAATAGGCACCTGATGTTTTAACCAAAGCACCCGGATAAGTGGCGTGGAGCGCCGTCTTACCGTGGTGTTTGACCCGGGTCCAAACTGCCCAGTCTTTGGGGTACAGGTCACCTTTTGGTGAAACGCGGTAACCCTTACCGACTTTTTGAAGCTGTAACGGACTTTGCGTCGACGTCGTCTTATTTGACTTACCCGACATGGTAAACCAATGAATTTTAAACCCAGCGGTTGTGTTCTTGGATTCCCATTTCGTGAAAATTTGCATTTCATAATGACGGAACCCTTTGTCGTAAAGTCGCCAGTGACCGCGCAGTGACTTGGGAATCTCCGTACGTTGCGTAGCGGCTTGAGCGGTGACGGGTGCCGCAGTAATCAGCGAGAAACCGCCGATCACCGTGAGACCCAACGCTAAAGTTAACCAAAGCTTTTTCATCCGAACTGTTTCCTACTTTCTGTTAATGATAGTATCTCGTGACTAGTCTTGGTTCCGGCGACGACGCATGAGCGCGAAGAACCCGGCAAAGGCCGCAGCAATCAACACAACCACACCGGCAATCGTGGTGACTTGCTTACTGTTGTCCTGCTTGCTGGAGGATTGGTCAGCCTTGGGTGAAGCCGTCTGCTTGCTGGTACTGGTTGACGTGTTCGATGAGGTCTTCGCCTTCTTTTCAGGCTTAGCCTTAGTCGTGTCAGCCTTCTTAGCAGTCTGCTTGTCAATTGCCGACTTCTTAGTAGTGGTCGTGTCTGGCTTAGTTGCCGCGTGGGCCACCGTTTCACCAGTCAGTTGGTCTGCTGCACGGGTAACTGCTGGAATAATCACGTTCAGGGCGTGACCACCAGCGTTCCCAGCAAATGCCAAGACGGAGGTTCCGCCGTTGGCAGCAGAATGCGACGTCGTCAACGTAGCCTTCTTGCCAGTCTGGCCACTAAGACCGTATTGGGCTAATTGCCGTGAAGTAGTCGTCCCGGCCTTCTTAGCGCTGGTCTTGGCTGGCGTCTTAGTTGCCGTCTTCTTAGTAGACTTCTTCGTGGTCTTGACCGTCTTCTTAGGCGTTGTCTTAGGTGTCGTCGTTGGCGTTGCTGGAGTCGTTGCTGGAGTCGTCGTGCCAGTCGTTTGGCCAGGGTTAACTGGTTGAACTGGTTGAACTGGCGTGGTTGGTGTCGTCGTCCCGGTTTGACCACCGTTATCCTGACCAGCGGCAATCAGTTTATCTAAGACAGACTGACGGACGGCCACAAGGTTATCCTCAGCGGCCTTTTGAGCTGTCTGAGCTTTGGCAAGAACAGCTTCAGCAGCTGGTAACTTAGCCTGAGTGTCAGACAAAGTCTTTTGAGCTGCATCCAAAACTTTACCAGCATCGGTAACAGCTTGGTTAGCGTCATTAAGTGCAGCGGTGGCAGCGTCTGCCTTAGACTGTGCATCCTTAACTGCCTGGTTAGCAGCATCCAAGCTAGGTTGATCCTTAGCTAATTGTGCCTTCGCATCAGCTAACGCCTGTGCCAGTGGTTCTTGCGCCGTATTGGCCGCAGTCAGTTTCTCTTGGGCAGGGGCAACGGCAGCAGTAGCGTCGTCTGCGGCTTTCTGGGCATCAGCAACGATTGACGCTGCTGAATTGTAATCCTTCAAGGTTGAGTTGAGGCCATCCAGAACAGCTTGATCATTTGTGACTGTCTTAGTTTGATCAGCTAAATCACTTTGTAGGTTGGTTAAGGCTGTCTTCTCAGCTGCTTCAGCAGTTTGGGCAGCAGTCAATGCTTCGGCTGAATTCTTGGCATTATCTTGTGCAGTTGACAAGTTGGTGTTAGCAGTCGCTAAGTTGGCCTGCATTGACTGTGCGTTGACCTGGGCATCTTTGATACTCTGAGTTACTTGGTCTACCATGTCTTGTGCATCGGATACTGCTGCAGTGGCATCAGTCACGGATTTATTAGCAGCTGTTACATCCGCCTGCTTAGCAATAACGTCGGCATTAGCTTTGTCGATTGCAGCTTCAACGCTAGCTGCATCTGCAACAGCGGCATCCTCAGTAGCTTGTGCAGTTGCTGTGGCGGCCACAGCTTTAGCTAATCCTGCTTGTTGATTATTAAGTGTCGTCCGCATTTCTTCGGAGTATGATGTCCTGATACTCGTGTCTGGGTTGGCAATGACTGCACTAGCTGACGTATCAAACTTGGTTGCGTCCCTAATGTAAGAAGGACTATCCGTAACCGTTTCAAAGTGGACTTGTCCCATACCATCTAAGGCCATCCCAAAGTATTGCGTTGTGTACTCATTTAGAGAATCATAGCCTGCTAACCCTATCAAATGGCCAAATCCAGAACTAGCATCATCAAACAGCATATGGGTAATTGTAAAGTAAATACCACTTCTGATATCGTCCAAAGTTTTAGCGGTACTTAAAGTTGTGTTTGCACCAATATTTTCATAATAGTTATCAGTTGCCGCCAAACCATATTCCCCAGCAACTGCTTCAATAGCTGGCACATCGTGACCATTCTCATTATAAATATTCCAGTTATCCGTATCGTACTTTGCGGCAATTTCCTTAGCAAAGGACATCATCGTCGTCGTAATCGTTACCTTTGGTTCACCAATTAATTCCCGAACCTGATTGATCAGGGTTGCCGTGTACTTTGCTAGATCCTGATACTGAGCATCCGTCAGCGAAGCAGCATTAGTATAGGTCACATCGGCAGCACTAGCATTCGTCTGATATTGATTGCCATCAAGGCCTAACCCAGCACTGGCAATTGCATCCAAAGTGGCCGCTGCTGAAGCTGCAGCTTCACTCGTTGCATCACCACTTGTAGCAGCAACATATTCCTTGAGGGCGTCCAACGTCAACCCGGCTGGTAATGTAATCGCGTTACCGGTCATACTAGTCAGTGAAGCCGCCGTCTGGTTTACCGTATCTTTAAGAGTCTGTTGATCAGCTGCTGCCTTGTCTACTGCCGTCTTGGCAACAGAAACCG
This sequence comes from Levilactobacillus tongjiangensis, assembly GCF_003946345.1. Taxonomy (GTDB): domain Bacteria; phylum Bacillota; class Bacilli; order Lactobacillales; family Lactobacillaceae; genus Levilactobacillus; species Levilactobacillus tongjiangensis. The sequence continues at coordinate 26,102 of NZ_RHNY01000019.1, read as the reverse complement.
CAGCTTCTTTATCGACTGCAGCGGTAGAAGCATCAGCTGCTGCACTGGACGCATTCGAAAGAGCTGTACTTGCTGCAGCAGATGTAACATTAGCAGCGGCAAGCGATGCATTTGCAGCCGCTAAACTTTTGTTGTAATCAGACAATGCCGATTGCTTATCTGTCACTACTTGGGCAGCGGAATCCGCCGAAGTAGCAGCTTCGGTTTGGGCATCTTGCGCCGTTTTAACCGCAGCAGCTGAGCTAGCAGCGGCGGTACTAGCAGCCGCGGTACTAGCAGTTGCCGTGGTAACCTTAGCCTGTTGAGCTGGGATGTCAACATCCGACGTATTCTTAGCGGTGGCAGTATCAGTGGCCAATTTAGTTTCTTGAGCTGAAATCTGTGTGTTTAGGTCTGCGATACTCCCGGCAGTTGCATTCCCAGCCGTCGTCTTAGCATCAGCCAAAGATTGTTGTGCAGCGGCAGCAGCACTCGTTGCATCAGTAACCCCTTGTTGCGCAGCGTCAACAGTGTCTTGGCCTGCCTGGCTGTTTTGGATTGCAGTATTAACAGCAGTTTGGTCGTCATTAACCGTACTCTGTGGTCCAGTAACGCCCGCCGTCGCAGTATCAACGGCCCCATTCGCTGCTTCTTGATCCTTAGTTGCTTGATCAACCTTAGAATTTGCATCAGTAACGGCTTGGTTAGCCTTATCGACAGCATCCTTATCAGTCGTAATTTGACTGTTGGTATCGTCAACCGTCTTTTGCGCGCCGGCAGTTGCGTTTTGGGCTGTTGTAACGGCAGTTTTAGCATCCTGGACCTCTTGAGAAGCCTCGACTTGTTGATTCAAGTTCATCTGAAACTGCTTGTGATTGCGTAGCACCACTACTGACAGGTGCTGTTGAATCCGCATGAGCAACTAATCCGCTGCTTAAAGCGGTTCCTGCTAAAATAGCAGCTGTCCCAGCAGCGATTTGAATGGTTTTTTTCATCTAAATTATCTCCTTAGATTATAGAAATATTTATTTCTCAATGATTGATGCTTGGTCTTGTCGAACTGACCGAAAAGTCCCAGCCGATTCATAGCCGTATTGACGGTTACACAAATTGCCCAGAATGCTGGGCAGTGTCTATCTGATTCTTCTCTTTATGTACATACACCCGAAAAAGCTTAGCAACGTGTCAAAATAAGAAAGCAGTTCATTCATTAGTCAATTTGTGATCGAACATCTATCAAGCATCCGGTACCGCCAACTTTCTAGGCCGATGAACCGCCTAGAAAGCAACCCGCTCTAAATCACCACCTAAATTTTTAAAATGAAAATATTTTTGTTATGTATTTGTTTGTGGCATAACCAGTTACTGCCACCCTAGTTTACGCCTTTATTCCGTTAATATAAATAACATTTTTGGGGTTTCATAAAGGCCATAAAAAGGCTCAGTGACGGTCATCACCTCCCGATTGACATCTAGAACGAGGGATAACCATCACTGAGCCTAATAACATCAACGAATTCGTAAAAATTCGCAGAAACCTCTATTCAATTTTCAAGTGATTCTACCCGGATAAATCCGCTAAAAAAATTTGTTGAATTTATTCACTAATCTGGCGAGTCACTGAATCGACCACCGATGAAAAGCTCTGTCCAGCGTCTACGACTTCCAAAGCACCATCACAACCATCATGGCAGTTAAAACCACCTTCACTAACAATCGCAACGGTAGCCTTCGGTTGCCAGGGAGGGGCTCGCCGTGTCGGTGGTGTTAGTCACGGGTGATTTGGCCCGGGGCTTACAGCACGGGACGAGTTTGGAAACTTGCGGGTTGGGCAAGGTTTCAAATCGAGCCGGAGGACCGCTTCTCAGGCCGCAGGCGGTTCCCACAGCGTGCCCCTCCCTGGCGGCCGAAGCCGGCCAGGCTAGTCTTTAGATTTATCATGACGGTTGAGCCCAGTTGAGGCATTCAGCGGCAGGGTCGTCACAAACTGGCTTCCCTGCGGACTGTTAGCCTTAACCGCAATATTCCCGTGATGCAGGCTGACAATCCAGTTTGCAATCGACAATCCCAACCCGTTACCACCAGTTTGGCGGCTCCGAGAAGAATCGACCCGGTAGAACCGGTCAAAGATACGTTGCCGTTCGTTCGCTTTAATCCCGATACCCTGATCAGTGACCACGAGTTGCCACTTCCGGCCGGTCAATTTCGCCGATACCGTAATCGTGCTGCCCTGCGGTGAGTACTTCATCGCGTTATCGATCAAAATATTCATTAACTGGTGAATCAAATTTTGATCCATCGTCGCGGTAAAGTCCTCGACCGGTGCCAGTTCTAGCTGCTTACCTTGGCTAGCCGCAATTTCCGTATACGGTTCGACCGTGTACGCCAAAAAGTTTGCGACTTGGGTGCTCTCAAAGTTTGTCTGGACCGTATTGGAATCAGACCGTGCCAACGCCAGTAAGTCCTGCGTCAGCTTTTGAAGGCGTTGACTTTCACTGTTAGCCACCGCAATGCTCTCTGCCTGATCAATAATTTTATCGTTTGGCTTCGTCAGCAGTAGTTCCAATTTATTTTGAATAATCGTGAGTGGCGTCCGCAACTCATGGGCAGCATTGCCCACAAACTCGGTCTGCCGGCCCCACGACTTGAGAATTGGCCGCATAGTCAGCCGTGACATCCAAATACTCATGGCAATCGACAGGAGCCAGAATACCCCCATCGTAATCAACATGACCTTAGTAAAGCTATGCATAGCGGCCTTCTGGGGGTCAATGTTTTCCATGATCAACAGGTAGCGTCCGGCCACGGACTTATCCACGTTACTCTTGGGCACCTTGACCAAGAGCGTCCGAAAATTATACTTGCCCTTAACCAAAATTGACCGAATTTTGCCCACTGCAGTCGTGTCTAACGTAATGTTTTTGAGCGTATCGTACCGCGACCCCAGTTGTGACTTGTTCATCACTTGCCCCTCATTGTTAAAAATCAGGGTGGTCGTCATGAACGGGTGAATCGAATGATGTGGCCGCGCTAGTTCTTTGTCTTGTGATTCGTCCTGCCCAAAGGGTTGCGTCACATTTTGCCGTGGCGGACCAGCCAGCCGAGCACTTCGCTCGACCCGCAGCGCTTGGTCGGTACTGGTCAAGATAGTCTGCCGAAACAGCACAAACACAATGATACCCAGCAACAGAAAGATAATGGAAAAGCCAATGAAATTGCTCCAAAATAACCGCCACTGTTGAGCGCGATTAACTTTATTGCTCATCGGGGGCCTCCACAATATACCCCGCGTTCCGGATAGTCCGCAACGACAGGTCACTGCCGGCGTGCTTGAGTTCCTTACGTAAATTACTCATATAAACTTCAACCACGGACAGACTAGTCTCAGAGTCAAAGCCCCACAGTCGGTTAAAAATCTGTTCTTTCGTGATAATGGTCCCGGGATTGGCTACCAAATAGGCCAACAGATCAAATTCCCGACCCTTTAAGGTCAATGGTTCACCATCAAAGGTTGCCAGGTGCTTGCTAGTATTGATTTCCAGCTGTCCCAGGCTAATGACATCACTACTGTTTAAGTGGCCCGTTCGTTTCAACAGCGCCTTCATCCGAGCTAATAGTTCCTCCCGGTGAAATGGCTTGGTCACGTAATCATCTGCGCCGTCGTTGAAGCCCCGCAACTTATCGGCAATCGTGTCCTTGGCCGTTAAAATCAGAACCGGCGTGCTCACCCCTTTGTTGCGGATGTGCAGCAGCAGGTCCAAGCCACTTTCGCCGGGCAACATCAGGTCCAGAATAATGGCGTCAAATACACCCTGACTGGCTAAAAATTCTCCCTGTTCACCATCAAATGCGGTGGTTGTTTCACAAATCGGTTTAATTAATTCAACAATGTCCGCGGACAGTTCTTTCTCATCTTCTACAACTAATACCTTGGCTGTGCTACTCAACGGGCATTCCTCCTTTAAAATTCTGATATTGTCGTTGTTTGGCCGCCTGCGGTTAGTAGGACCCGCACTGTGGGGCCACCACTGAAGCCTCGAAACCCACGAGTCTTCAGTGGCGACTTGAAACCTCACCCAAACCGTGAGTTTCCAAGCTCGACCCAGACTCTAAGCGGAGAAAATCCCTCCACTAAGACTCTCGACACTGCACAGTTCCTGCTAACCTCCGGCTCAAAATGGCCAATTTAATCTCCTCGTATCTTTTAGCTTGATGAACCAAATTTATAACTCGGTGAAATGATAAAATCCGTCAGCAAATTACCTAGCTGAAGGTTGAAAGTATCTAAACGCCGCCTGAGCCATGTCCGCCAACTTCTCGGCCTACACAGTGTTCTTAGACGACCGAGCGTAACGATTGAAACAGTCGTTGTCAATTCGACCGAAAACTCTAGGTATTCACATTTCCAGACTATTGTCGTGGAAAAACACAATCAGAGCCGGAGGCGGCCAGGGATGGAGCCGGCCGTGAAAGTGGTGTTAGCTGGCGATTTTTTCAGCCAGCTTACAGCACGGGCGACTTTGGAGACACGTGTTCTTCGTGGCTTCAAAGCGAGCGAGAAGACTGGTGTTCTTCCAGTCTGAAGCGTCCCCACAGCAGGCGGAATCCCTGGCCGCCGGAGCGCGGTCAATTTAACTGCACGAATTCTTACCAACATTGGGACGAGGTACGTATTTCATCTTTCACCCTTCAGTTACTTAGCAAAAAAACTTTCTGATAGTATTCATTCCTAACGATACGTCAATTAGGGGACTCACGCAATCATTGCATCACGCGGAATAGTTAGACTTTAATTAGATACATTGGCAGCCTTTCAACCCAGCTGCTCACCGCACCCCATCCCCTGACATCCCAGAGACTCAGTGGCTACAATCTACTACTTGGCAGTCTGAAGTTATAGTGTACCTGCTTAACAATAACGCAACCTTAAGTTGTTTGCTTTACCAAACGCTAAATTTTTTCGAAGATTCGGTCATCGACTACGGAACTTACCTTAAAGTGAGGTAGACTTTTAACAAAGTAGTCTGCATGGTATCCTATTAAGGTCAGACATTTTGTTCGTCATCAACGGAGGGGTTTTCATGAAGCAACAACGTCACACTCTAGCTGAACTACGCGTTAGCCGCTGGGTGTATGGGGGAGCATTTTTACTGCCGCTGATCATCATGTGCGTGGTTTTCTTTGAACTAAAAATCACACCGTTTGGTCACCGGAACCTATTATTTAGCGATATGGGCGCACAATACATCCCCATTCTCGAGAATTTACGACACACGATTTTAACCGGACAATTCCACCTATTTTCATTTTCACTGGGAACCGGTAGCGGCATCTTGCCGTTGCTGACCTATTACGTCATCAGTCCGTTCAACCTATTGATCTTCCTATTTTCGGCGGTGCACCTACCGACCGCCATCACTTGGATCATCATTTTAAAAATTAGTACGATTGGCCTCAGTATGGCCGTCTTCCTCCGCCACGCCTTCTTGCGCAGCGGCTGGTCCATGCTGCTATTCTCCACGGCCTTCAGTCTCTGTGGCTTCGTGGCGATGTATTTCTACGACATGATGTGGCTCGACGCCTTAATCTGGTTACCACTGGTTGCATTGGGCCTTCACCGGATCGTTAGCCGTCACCGCTACGGCCTTTACACCATCAGCCTAACCGCCACTATCATCTGTAACTATTACTTAGGCTACATGACCTGTCTCTTCTCCGTCATGTACTTTATCTATTTAATTATTGAACATCAACCCAACCCAACCCCGTTTAAAGACGTTTGGCACATGCACTTAGCTGCTATTCGGCAATTCTTGATTGGCTCGTTGTTAGCCGGCGGGATGTCCATGATTGTCCTGATTCCAACGGCAATGGGCATGTTATTAACTGGGAAAAACGCCATGTTCGTGGCCAATTACCTGCCAACACCACTCTTCGGGCCGGAAGTCATGGCCCAGTTCGGTCCCCTGACTGGCAACTACCAATCCCACCTGTACCACGCACCGTCCGTCTTTATGGGAACGCTGATGTTCCTGTTGCTCATCGTCTACTTCGTGTCCCCACGCATTCGTGCGGTGGAAAAACGCCGGACCATGTGGCTGTTGATTGCCATGGGATTGAGCCTATTTGTGACCCTCTTCAATACCATCTGGCACATGTTCCAGCAACCAGCCGGCTTTCCGTTCAGAAACGTCTTCTTCTTCACATTTCTGGCGTTAACGACGGCCTACCGTGCTTGGCAGACGCGGCCAGCTCAGACTATGAACGACCCTCAAAAGGTGCTCGCTTTAGTCTGGGGCATGGGCCTGTTGACGATTGGCTTTCTATCGGCGCAAGTCATTCCCCGCATCTGGGCACGCTTCTTACCTAGTTACAACAACGACCTCTACCTACACAGTCAACCACAATTTCATTTGCTCTGGTTGGCGCTGGGGCTCTTGCTTCTAAATACCATGTTGCTGTTCATCAGTGAGTGGCGACCAATTCGAATCGGCCTACTGGGACTACTCCTATCGGTCGAACTTGGTAGTAATTTCTACGCGGGCACGCAGGGCATCAACTTTGGCTCACAAACGAAATTCGAAAAAGCATTTAAACAGGACGCGGCCATTTTAAATAAAGTCCACGCCAACCGTGCCAAGGCCAATCTTCACCGCATCGACTATCAACATTCCGAAATTGGCCAAGCTTACAGTGGTGCTTACAACCACTACAACGATGCCATCATGTTCGACTATCCCGGCGTGAGCCTGTACAGTTCAACGTTGATGGAACAATCGCGGGTTTTCCAACACGATTTAGGCTACTTTAGCGCCAACGTTCGCCGAATCAGCACTCAGGGGTATACGCATTTGACAGATACGCTGTTGGGCGTGAAGTACCGGTTAAATGCCGGTAACCCCCATCCCGTCACCAAGTTGAGTGCCTATGCTGGCATCGGTTTTGCCGTCCCTAAAGCACTGACCGACCTCCAGCTGAATGACCAATCCGCCTTCTATAACCAGCAACGCGTGTTAAACGCCCTGGGTGCGAAACGCGACACGCTCGACCCCGTGACGGTTAAGAGTGTCGCCACCCGGCGAGCCAAGGTAGCCGAGGTCAATAGCATTCCCGATAAGACCTACATTCCGGGTCCGCGCTACCTGCAGACGTTCACGGTTCGGGTCAATGCGACCGGTCTATTACACGGTTATTCACCGTCTAACACGCTGGTTTACTCCAGCTTGAAGGTCAACGGCAAGAGTGCCAAACCGATGATCAACGCCGATGGTTACCGTTACATCTTCCGACTTGGTCAGTTCACCAAAGGCCAAACTTTGAAGATCAGCTACATTACGCAGGAACCCGCGGCGGGCTACAGTAACCAGTTCGTTTCACTAAGCCAGTCGCGTTACGCCTCACTAGTCACCCAGCTGAAGCAGAACCGCTTCAAGCTCCGTAAAAATAGTGGGGTCTCCTGGTTGTCTGGTGACGTGACCGGTACCAAGCAAAAATCCATGCTGTACCTCGCCATCCCCAAGACGCCAGGCTGGTCAGCTACCGTGAATGGTCAACCGGTCAAGGTACAGTCGGCCATGCATGCGCGATCGGTGTCCCTATCATTCGCAATTACGATGGAATGATTGCCTTGCCGTTGCAACCAGGCAAGAATCACGTGACGTTGACGTACCGAACACCGGGCTTAAAGGTCGGTGCGCTCATCAGTGCGGCCAGCTTCATCATCTTCGCCTTCCTGTGGGTCACCGTCGAGTGGCGACGCCCATTGGCAAAGCGGACGGCTGATCAGAAGAAGGAACGGCATTTCTAAATGAATTTTCTGGTGTCCAGGCTTGATTACCTGGGCACTTTTTTTATTATCCTAAGGATAGATAGGATGGATTGCCGCCTCCAGAGGTCGGAGGCAACCCTCGCTGTGGGGACCGGGGGAAGCCACAGCGCGGTCTTCCCCCTCGACTTGAAACTTTGCCCAACCCGCAAGTTTCCAAGCTCGTCCCGTGGCCTAAGAACGAGCAACCCACTCGCCCTAACGCCACCGTCACAGCGAGCATTGTCCCCAACCTCTTCCGGCTACTTGACCTGTCTATCCGATACATTATGTGTATTCTATTCAGCAATTTGTCCGCTATCGTTGGCAGAAAAGCCCTGAGGTCGAAATGTCACATACATTCATCTTTCCAGTTCAAGTGAAAGGCCGACTCAAGTAAGTCATTCTCACCAGTCTTACGAAACCAATCTCAGCCATGTGTCACCCAACTAATATTCGTGCCGTAATCGCCATGTAACGTCGATGGACTACCGTAGCCAGTCAGTGCCAGTGAGGGTTCCCGCAGTGTCGATGGTGTTAATTCGGGCGGACTTTCCCGAATCTACAGCATGGGATGTGTTTGAAGACTTATTTGGGCTTTAATAAGGCTTCAAACCAAGTCGAAGGACCGTTCCTCAGGCCGCAGACGGTCCCCACAGCGGGGGCCCTCACTGGCACTGGCTGGCGGAATCCCCGAATCTACACCATGGGATGTGTTTGGAGACTTGTTCGGGTTTTGAAGAAGGCTTCAAACCAAGTCGGAGGACCGCTCCTCAGGCCGCAGACGTGCCCCACAGCGGGAGGCCCTCACTGGCACTGGCTGGCGGCACCCCCGCTTCCATAAAGCTAGCGGTGTTCATTTCAAGACGAAGGGTGTATCCTGAACGCAGGAGGGGATTTTTATGACTGGATTACATAAATGGGGATTGGCTTTAGCCGTCACATTGCTCGCTGTTGGCGGTAGCGTCACCGGAGCTTCTGCGGCAACCAAGACCAAGGATTTACCGTTCACGACGTACGTTCGGACCAAGAAGGCCATGACCATCGGGGCTAAGTTAAAGACCAAGGCCGGTTACCGAACCGTCTACGTTAAAAAGAATCAATTGTTGGCCATTAGCACGGTCGATACCAAGCAAGTTGGCAAGAACTTTAAGGAATACGCGACCTTCACTCTGGGCGCAGTTCATTATGCTAAGATCAAGAACTTAAAATACAGTCCAAAAAAGATTCGGCTCAGTACTGCCAATTTCAAACGCGTCAAGACATTGAAGGCCCCCGTTCGCACACAGCTGTTACTCAAGGGAACGGGCTATAAGATAGGCCGCACCCGTGTTTACCAACCAGGCCTCGTGCTGACGCTGGATAATTATTTACAAACTTATAGCAAGTCCCAGCTTAAAAAATACGATGCCAACTGGCTCAATCCATCGACCGATGTCAGTAACCTCACGTTCATGAATAAGAAGCCACTCGACAGCGTTAAAGTGACGAAGCTGACCAAAAAGGGTAAGACCTACACCCTCGATTACAAGACGCCACTCAAGGGCTTCGCCGACAAAAAAATCAGTAAGCACCACTACCGTTTAACGATTAAGCAATTAGGCACTAGCAAGCAAAACTACCTGCCAATCGACGATACCTACGATGCCGCGGCTTCTTGGACCAATTACCAACTCAACAACAAGCCCTATTTCTCTGGACAAATGGAATGGGGTCTCGACTAGTCCCTACCCTTACTAACGAAATTGGAACCGAATTTGTCACCCATTTTCACGAAAAAAATCAGTTTTACAAAGAAACGGTCCTCACCAACGGCTATGTGCCGGGGTGAGGACCGTTTTTAGATTTAAGCCTATCATTACTACTCACTGACCACACAAGTCAAAGAATAGGTTGCGACAAACCATAGCCGGAGGATGCCAGGATGGTGGCTGGCCGTGTCGACGGTGTTAGCTAGCGTCTCACAGCTAGCTTACAGCGTGGGACGAGCTGGGAGCCTCAGCGGTTTACCGAGGCTTCCAGTCGAGGCGTGAGACCGCACTATGGTTCACGCCGGTCCCCACAGCGGGCCATCACCCTGGCAACCATAGGTGAACACTAAGCCTATTCTGCAGGTCGAACCTTGGAACGGTCGACTTGGCCGCGCCGCACGTGGTCCATCGCCCACCGCAACAGGAACGGGGCCAACAAGGTTGCGACAATGATAGCCGCGACGATAGCGGAATACCGGACTGGTGACATCAGTTTGGCCTGATACCCAATTTGCGCGATAATCAACGCCATTTCGCCTCGGGAAACCATTCCGGCACCAACTGCTGTGGAACTTCCTAATGAGAAGCCGGCGATTTTGGCGCCTGCCCCGGCACCAACCAGTTTGGTCAGAACCGCCACGATGGTCAGGACGGCGATAAACCCGATTTGTTTGCCCAGACCGTGGAAGTCCATGTTTAACCCAATGCTGACGAAGAAGACCGGGATAAAGAGGGCGTACCCCACCGGTTCGATGTGCCGGTCAACCGTCGACCGCGCTGTGGTCTGTGAAATGGCGATACCGGCGAAGAACGCCCCCACCACGTCACTCAACCCAACCAGTTCGGCAACGTAGGCCATCCCAAAACATAAAATAATGGCCATCAACGTGGCGCCCATCGGAATCATCAATCGATCACCAATTTTAGCCATGTAAGGCGCTAGCCAACGAACGACAAAGTATATGGCCGCGAAGTAAATGATTTGTTCAATCGTCGTCAATAAGAGGCTGCTGGATTGAGCGGCACTTTCACCAACGGCGGTTCCAGTCGTACTGACCAACACACTCAAAATCACAACGGCCAACACATCATCCACCACCGCCGCGCCCAGAATGGTGGTTCCTTCACGACTGTTGAGGGCGTTCATTTCCTTCAGCACTTCGACAGAAATTGAGACGGAGGTTGCAGCAAAAATCACGCTGATAAACAAACTCTCCGTGGTCCCCAGGTTATAGAACATCCCCACCAAATAAGTGCCCACGACGGGAATCAATACGCCCATCAACGCGACCAGCACACTGGGTTTCAAATACCGTTTCAGCAGTTGGAGGTCACTTTCCAACCCGGCAATGAACATCAGGATAATGACCCCGATTTCCGCAAAGCTTTCCAATGAATGCGACAAGGTAATCCAGCCTAACATCGCTGGCCCCACCAGAACCCCCACTAGTAATTGCCCGATAACGGCGGGAATGCCAATCCGCGTACAGTAGTGGCCCACCACGGTCGTTGCCAATAGAATCAAAGTTAAATCTTTTAATAGTTCCACGAGTAGCCTCCTTTAATTTAATCAGTCAGTTTAGTCAATAATTGCTGAATCCTTCACTCAGCATAGTCTTCCAACGCTTAAATAGCGACCTGGTAGCCTGTCGACCAGGTGAGTAAACTTAGTCCGTTTGCCCGTAAGCAAACAAAAAGCGACCGCCAAAAACGGTCCCCCCAACCCAAGGAGGACGCCGTTCTTGAAAGCAGTCGCTTCAACCATCTCTAATTCAATTAAGATTTATTATACGGGAACCCCTGATAATCCGCAACCCAGACGCCTCTGGCTAAAAAGTTCCAATCAAAACATCAAGTTATTTACCCGCTGAACCCTGAATCGTGGTAGAATTGTATCGATTGTGAGGTGACGCGTGTGAAGTGGCTTGAATCTAATTTAGTCGTAATTTTCTGGGCGGTTATCTTCGGTGAAGTTGTTGGTTACATTGGCGGAACTCTGGAACAAATGACCTGGAAGCCTTTACAAATTGGGGTTTCAATGGCAGTTGTTGCTTTGATTGCGGTCAACGGAATCACGCTGCTCAGCCGTGATGACCAAGCTTCGAGCGAAAAATAACGCTCTGAATAAGCATGATCGTAAACTTTAGTCTTAGCATTTATGCTAAGGCTTTTTTTGACTGGTCAGGCGCCCATCGTTACGGTGGTCAGGTACGCCGCCTGTGGGACCGTCTAAAGCCTATGGTGCGGTCTTTAGACTCGGCTTTAAGCCTCCAAGGACGAGTCTTAAAGCTCGTCCTAGTCTTGTAGAATCAAGCAGCCTACTTGGTCTAACAAGACCACCATGGGCGCCACACCTGACCACTTCCACTAGCAACTAACCAGTAAATACAGATAGGCCTTCTCTACTAAAATTAAGTTACCCAGCAACTACTTCTGTACATCTAACATCATCAAAGCCGTACATAAAGAGCCTAGTTTGCTTGACGTAGTATCTACTGTCAACCAGACTAGGCTCATTTTAATTTAACGATTTATTAACACTGTCAGTATGCCAACTGATTGGAACATGAAGCCAATATCACCTTCGAAGCCAGTGGCTGCCAGGGAGGACCAGCCGTGTCGACGCTGTAGGCTAGTGCTCTTCAGCTAGCCTACAGCGTGGGACGAGCTTGGAGCTTCGGCGATTTCCCGAAGCTTCAAGTCGAGGAGAGAGACCGCTCTTTGGCTCGCTCCGGTCCCCACAGCGGGCCCTCCCTGGCAGCCGCAGGCGGCCCAGACACGTTAAGACCGCTTTTCCTCCGCCCGAATCTGGTTCTTGATGGCGTTCATATCCTGGTCGAGCTGATGAACCAATTCAGCCTTCACCACCAGTTCATGTCGCAGTTCATCCTGATGCTGGACGTTTTTCTTATAACTTAATTCATGTTCCAGCGAAGCCCAGAAGTTCATGGCAATCGTGCGGATCTGTACTTCAACCGTTACTTCTTCGACGCCCGCTGCTAGAAAGACCGGGACTGCCAGAATTAAATGCAAGCTCCGATAGCCGTTCGGTTTGGGCTTCGACACATAGTCCTTACGGTTCAAAATCTTAATATCCGGCTGCTTTTCTAACCGCCGTTCCATAGACAAAATATCATCCTCAAACCGGACAATGATGCGGATACCCGCGATGTCATGCATTTGTTGTGGCAACGTCTCAAAGTCAAAGTTCAAATGTTTACGTTGTACCTTTTCCAAAATGCTTTCTGGTGACTTGATACGAGACTGAAGACTATCTACCAACGTGTGCCCATTTTGAATTTGATACTCCTGATCCAAGTAGTGAATCTTAGTCTCCACGACCTGCACAGCACTCCGATAATTCAACATCCACGAGCGGAACCGATCGATGGCTTCCAAGGATGTTGGGTCGTTGACAAACTGAGCGGGTAAATTATTTGTCGTATCTGTCATTCGTTTACACTCCTCTTAGTGGGTTTACTGTGCCACTGCCGAATTTCTGGGACCAACCACCACAATAGTAGAAAGTTTAGCAGCAAGGTAAATGCCGTAAACGTGAATACACCACTGTAGTTAAACCAATTGGCTACTAAGCCGCCAACTAACGCTCCCAACATACTACCGAGCGCCTGGAAGGATTGATTCCAACTGAAGACTGTCCCTACTAATGAATGCGGCGCGTTTTTGGTTAACATCGTTTGAACGGCCGGGAACAATGCCCCGTCGGAGACCCCAATCATGAATCGAAATACCCCGAGTAGCCAGACACTGGACACGAAGCCTTGCGGAAAGTACATTAAGACGGCAAAGACGTATCCGAAGACCAACACGCGCTGTGTCCCGTGGCGGTCACCGTACTCACCTAGCTTAGGCGCCGCTAACAGCGTTGAGATTCCCGGCAATGCCGCAATGATACCGGCAACCAACGTAATCGGTCCCGTACCACTCATGAGTTGTTTGACGTACAGACTGATAATTGGTGTGATGGAGTTGTTCCCCATTTGAATAAACATGGTTGAAACTAACAATACCAAAATGAGTTTGGGGTTTTTAACCTGTTTGAGCCAACTACCCGCTTGCGCCTGTTTCTCGCGGCTGATGGGTGTGAAATGCTCATGAACCAACGTGGCACTTAGAATAAAGACCACAATCAAGAAGAAACCAGTCAACAGAAAAGTCCAGCGAATCGTGAAGACCTGGGCCAGAATACCACCCAAAACTGGGCCAATCAAGTTTCCACTCACGTACCCCGTTGTCAGCACGCCCAACGCGTTACCACTCTTTTCCTTGGGCGTTTCGGCAGCAATCAACGCACTGGCGTTAGGAATATAACCGGCGAAAAAGCCCTGCAAAAAACGCAAGCCAATCAACTGCCAAACGTTCGTCACAAAGCCCATAAGGCCAATCACGATGGCCATCCCAATTGATGACCGGAGTAACATCAACTTCCGACCCTTGCAATCGGCCAACTTGCCCCACAGCGGTGAGACCGCTGCGATGACGAAGAAGGTGGCCGCATAGGTCAACCCACTATAGATGGTGACTTGGCCCTTCGTAAAGTGACCCAAGCCTTCAACGTACAACGATAAAAATGGCATAATTTCACTGAAACCCATACCAGCGATAAACGTTCCTAGCCACAACACGGCTAAATTCCGCCGCCACTGTTCAGTTTTACCTTTGCGTGCTCCCACGACTTCTTCGCCTCTTCAACTGTTGATTTACACAATGACTTTCCGCAAGATTATCCAGGTCATCTAAAATTCAAATTGCCTTTTAATTTAGAAATCCAAAATAAACGACCATGCCGATGATCATCACCAGCAAGCTCACCGCCGCCAATCGCTTACGCTTTAAAAATGAACCAACCGTAAAGACCAACGCAAAAATGGTGGTAATTCCCCACACCCAATTATTGAGTGGCTGAGCGGCTTGAGCTGAGATTGCCTCTTCATTTATCAGATAACCCAAAATACAAAATGCACTAACGACTAACCCAACCAATCCCAATAACCACATTGGTACTTGATGCTTAGACATCTAACCTCTCCCCATCCTAAACAAGCTCATAACAAAACTTAACTGGATACAATTACTTAAATTTTTAAGCTCACTAAATCCATTCCTAACTAGTGTAGCATAACTTGAGCAGCCTACTACAAATAAGCACAACGTCCCAATCGAAAGAAATTACTTCACAAATTAACGGTTTTCAGGCATAATGAATTCCGGCATGTGATTAGAGTAACAGAAAATTGATAATGGAGGAGATTTTATGTCAAATCGTTTAGATGGTAAAGTTGCAATCGTTACGGGTGGCTCATTAGGTATCGGTTTAGCAGTTGCCCAAAAGTTTGTTGAAGAAGGTGCAAAGGTGATGATCACTGGTCGTCACGCCGACGTCGGTGAAAAGGCTGCTAAGTCCATTGGCACCCCTGACGTCATCCAATTCTTCAAGCACGACGCAACTGACGAAGAAGGCTGGAACGACTTGTTCGATGCCACTGAAAAGGCCTTTGGCCCCGTTACCACGGTCGTTAACAACGCCGGGATGGCCATTGCTAAGAGCATCGAAAACACCACGACTGCCGAATGGCGTCAACAATTGGGCGTTAACTTAGATGGTGTCTTCTTCGGTACGCGTTTGGGTATCCAACGCATGAAGAACAAGAACCTCGGCGCCTCCATCATCAACATGTCTTCCATTGAAGGCTTGGTTGGTGACCCTAACTTGGGTGCCTACAACGCCTCCAAGGGTGCTGTGCGGTTGATGTCCAAGTCTGCTGCTTTGGATTGCTCCTTGAAGGACTACGATGTACGGGTCAACACCGTTCACCCTGGTTACATCAAGACGCCACTAGTTGACGCACAACCTGGTTTCGAAACGAACATGTCTCAACGTACCAAGACGCCAATGGGTCACATCGGTGAACCTAACGACATCGCCTACATCTGTGTTTACTTGGCTTCCAACGAATCCAAGTTCGCTACGGGTGCAGAATTCACTGTCGATGGTGGTTACACTGCCCAATAATCTCTGATTTTTCTGACAAAGCAACCGTCCCGCTTGGGGTTGGTTGCTTTTTAATTTTCTATTGATAAAATACTTAACAAACTCAGCAAGTTGTAGCATAATAGTATTTAACTTGTATGTGAAATTAATCACGTAAATACTTTATGGAGGTCATAATTATGGCAAATCGTTTGGATGGAAAAGTTGCAATCGTTACTGGCGGAACGCTTGGCATTGGCTTATCCGTTGCGCATAAGTTTGTTGAAGAAGGCGCAAAGGTCATGATTACTGGCCGTCACGCTGACGTTGGTGAAAAGGCCGCCAAATCTATTGGAGCCCCTGACGTGATTCAATTTTTCCAACAAGATGTTTCGGAAGAAGCCAGCTGGAACGCCGTTTTCGATGCAACTGAAAAAGCCTTCGGTCAAGTTACCACGGTGGTTAACAACGCCGGTATCGGCTTAACTGGCCCCATTGAAAGCACGACAACGGAAGACTGGCACAAGTTACTCTCCGTTAACTTGGACGGGGTCTTCTTCGGTACCCGGTTAGGGATTCAACGGATGAAGAACAAGCACCTGGGTGCCTCCATCATTAACATTTCTTCCATTGAAGGGCTAGTTGGGGACGCTAACGCCGGCTCCTATAACGCTTCTAAGGGTGCTGTGCGGATTATGTCCAAGTCAGCCGCTCTGGATTGTGCCATGAACGATTACGACGTGCGGGTCAACACGGTTCACCCAGGCTACATCAAGACGCCAATGGTCGAAGCCGTTCCTGAAATCGAAGCCGCTATGTCTGACCGTTCCAAGACACCAATGGGCCACTTAGGTGAACCCGACGACATCGCCTACATCTGTATCTACCTGGCTTCCAACGAATCCAAGTTTGCTACGGGTGCCGAATTCGTTGTCGACGGTGGTTACACCGCCCAATAAACAGTACTCCTTGCGGCATTGCCTGCCGCCACTCAACTCGTTCACGTTCATTAATACCGCAACAGCAAAAAAGCTCCGGCCAAATTGGTCGAAGCTTTTTTGTCTCTTCTATTCTCTTTGCTGGTTGTTTTCCTTGTGTTTCCGCCTTCGGTTGTCAGGGTGGTAGCTGCTGTGGGGGCCAAGAAAAGCCACAAAACGGTCTTTTCTCTTGGCTTGAAGCCTCGTACAACCCAACGAGTCTTCAAGCCACCCCACGCTGTAGAGCGGTAAAGAACACCACTCAACACCGTCGACACAGCTGCCCCCACCCTAACAACCTTCGGCTACCTTAACTCGAGCTACCGACACACTATCACTACAACTTTACGTCACATTCATGCTGCCAAGTAAGTCATTAATCCAAGTTCACGGCATACGATTGATTCTACCAAATTTTCTGTTAAAACAATGTCTGACTATTTTATCTAATACTAGCCTGACCAACCAGTGTCAGTCGCAGGTTCTCGGGCAGGTTGGTGGCTGTGTCGCTGGTGTTAGTTCGGACGAACCTTGCCGAACTTACAGCAGGGGACGAGCTTGGAAACTTGCGATTTGGGCAAGATTTCAAGTCGAGGGGAAAGACCGTACTTTGGCTTTCCCCGGTCCCCACAGCCACCAGCCTGCCCGGGAACCGGAGACGGCGTTTAGCCGTGCACCCCAATTAAGAGGGCGGCAATTAAAATGAATAAGACTAACGTGGTGATGGCCACGTACAGGTGATCTCGCTCCTTATAGAACGCGTAGATGGACACGACGACCCGTAAAACGGGCGTTAAGATCAGGCAGTACACGCCTAACATCATGATGGCGTATGGCCGTAATTGCCAGGTTCCCGTTAAAATCGTGGCCATGCGCCGGGGAACGAATTCCCCTTCATAGCCAGAATAACCAGTTGTCAAAAACATGCCTAACCCAATCAACATAATAATAGCTGAAACAATCACGCCGACCTGTAGAATTCGACCAATAACGGTTTCAACTTGGGCCATTTCATTAGCCGTTGCTTTCTTTGATTCCATTAGAAGTGAACCCCCAATCCTTTAAACAACATTTGAAACCCGATGTACAAAATAATGGGAATAAACACGATACGAATCCAGCGAGCTGGCAAAACCTGCATGATCCGGGACCCAACCACGGCACCAACTAAAATCCCCAAAGCCATTGGCACGGCAATTCCTGGTAAAATAGCGCCATTGAAGAAGTACACGGTCGCACTAGCCGCCGCCGTAACCCCCATCATCAAGTTGGATGTTGAACTGGAGGGCTTTAACGGCATTTTCATAAAGGTATCCATGGCCATGACTTTGAACGCCCCGGAACCAATTCCAAGAAGTCCACTAGCCACGCCGGCGCCAAACATAACGGAAAAGCCAGCCGGCACATTTTCAACTTGGTAATCAATGCTCTTCTGTTCGGCCTTGTCGTAGTAGCTACCGTTCAGCTTAAGCTTAGCGGCAATTTTATCCGGTTCTACACGTTGTAGAACCTCTTGCCCCCGCCGGAGCTTCCGGTACATGTTCCACCCAGAGAAGACCAGTAGGCACCCGAATAACAGGTACAAGTACTTGGGGTCCAAGACCCCAGTCAACAAAGCACCCACGATGGCACCCGTGGTGGTCGCAATTTCCAAAAACATGGCCACCCGTAAGTTCAACACGTTGTCCCGTAAGTAAGCGATGGTTGAGCCCGAACTCGTCGCAATCACCGCGATGATGCTGGCCCCAATTGCATATTTAATATTTAACCCCATCCCAAGGGTTAAGATCGGCGTGATAATCATCCCCCCACCAATTCCCAGGATTGACCCTGCGATACCGGCAAAGATACCCACGCCTAACATGATTAATGCTGTATTAATCATAATTTTTTACCTCCTAACCAATTCCCAATGTCGTCTTTGATTATCAACTTTTACGAGGCTCGTGGCAAGTTGGTCAGCCCTCGCAATGAGTTAAAAATGAACTTAATTCACAAATGCAGTTCCTATAATTCTGGTATTTAATCCCGAAAATCCGACCTTTGTTTGATTATCCACAAAGTAACGCGTTCCTGCCACGGCCCACCCTTCCAAATTGATTGGCTGCTTATTCCCGCTATAACGGCATTTGTGACTAAAAATAAACGGCGGCTCTGCCATATAAAAAATATATGGCAGAGCCGCCTAATTTGTATTTACAATATGCCTAATAGCTATCAATAAAACGTTGTAATAGTGGACTCGGCGCAATCTCTGCTGGCCACACCAGCTTTAACGTGGTCCGCCACGGCTGATACCGAATCGGCCGAACACTAGTCTGTGGTCCGCTGACCTGCTCGGCTACTGAGTGCGGCACGATGGCCACCCCCATTCGCGCTTCAGCCCACTGAACAGCCGTCCGCGCATCATCACAGGTACAGGCGATAAACGGTGCCATTCCCTTTTGACTAAAAGTCGTTTCAAATAGTTGTTCAAACCGCCGATAGATAATCAGTGGCACACTCTCGAGATCTTCCACCTTCAAGGTAGCTGCCGCAAAGTGATCGTACTTTTGTGGGACGACAGCCACCATCGATTCCGTAGCCAACTCTTTGCTGGTCAGGCCTGGTGCTGTGAATGGCGTCCGCACAATGGCTACATCAATCAGATGCTTCGCCAGTCGGTCAATCAGACCGTAAGTGTTGTCCTCAAACAACCGAATCTGAATTTTGGGGTAATGCCGCGTCAGCGTCCGCAATTTAGCATTTGGCGTTGCGCCGATCGACGACGAAATAACACCAACGGACAACGTACCCGCTAGGCCTTGGCCCAGTGAACGGACCTGTGCGTCAGCCCGATCCCGTAAATCAACCAATTGTTGCGCATAGTCTCGTAACAGCTGGCCGGCGGGGGTCAACGTGGTACCCGTTGCCGAACGATTCAACAGCGTGACCCCCAATTCACTTTCCAGCTGTTTCAGCTGATAACTCAACGGCGGCTGTGCCATATGCAACTGTTGAGCAGCCGCCGTGATTTGGCCCGCATTAGCAACTGCCAAAAAGTATTCAAGTTGGCGAAAATTCACAAACAAGACCTCCCACCGTTTCCACCAATTATAGCAGAAATGATCTCACGGTTGCGTCGCTTCTCCGTTCAAAGCTCGCCGTTTAGCCTGCTGATTTTGCTGTCGTTGGTCTGCCGGTAAATTTTCTTGCAGGAGGTACTGACGAATCAACAAAACAATTTGCTTATTCTGCGGCAAGTCGGAGTGACTGGTTTCATCCCCAGTTACCGTAATTTGGGTGTAGTGGGCCACTTGATTTTGGAACACATACTTTCCCTGGTTTACGCTATTAGCTGGAACCGTTCCGTCACTCGAATAGTTTTCAGTCCCCGCAACGGAATAAACCGTCAGTTTTTTCGGTAACTTTTGCCGCCCCGCAATCAACTCTTTCAACATGGTCGTCTGTTGCGTTGTGCTATCGGATTCCATATTGTATGGCGTCGCAATCGTCATCAACCGGTCGATACTGACGTGCTGAGTCTCCCCGAAGTATTTTTCTAAAAATAGGCTCAGAATCAACCCACCATTAGAGTGACCCATCGCTGAGAAATGATTGAAATGATACGTCTTTACTAGTTCCTTAAAGGCAATATTCAACCACTTAGCCTGCTTATTAATGTTCGTGACCCCGTCCTGATTATTATCAAAGGCAATCACAATAAAGGGGTGATTATCTCCCTGTCGAATCGATCCCGTGTAAGTAACGTGACCATTCGTTTCCACCTGAACCTTCAAAACACTATGCCGTACCTTGGTCTCTTTACGTAACTCCTTAATCAACGCATCGAACCGGTCCTGACTGGCACTAGAACCTGGTACCATAATGGTCGGATTCAGGGCCGTCTTATACTGCGTACGATAATGCGTCGTTCGTTGCCGCATCCAAGCTGTGCTGGGGACAAAGATGGCCAGAATGACCAGGACACCCAGCACCCAATACCACCATTTATGCCCCATGGTTCGCACCCCCTTGGTCGTTTAACAAGCGAACAAATGGCAAATAAACTAGCACAGATATGCCCAAACAAATCAGACTTAAGGCCAGTGCCCGCCAGTCACCACCAGTCCCCACGTAAGCAATTAGAGGACCTGGTGTGGTACTCGGGACCGGATAGACGATCGGTGGTACCAGCTTGAGCGTAATTGCTGACCAGGCCACCACCACGTTAACCGCTGGAGCCACAACAAATGGAATCAACAAAACTGGATTATAAAGTAACGGCAATCCTAGCAGAGTTGGCTCATTCAAATTCACTAAATTGGGTAGAAAAGTCTGGTTGGCGATTCGCCGGTAACTGACTTGTTTAGACCCAATCCAAATAGCAATCAGTAGCGCCAGCGTCATGCCCGCGCCCCCAAAGTTGGCGTAGGCGTCGCCCAAAGTATGTAGCGTTACTGGATTAGGTGCACCCCACCCGGAACCGTGTTGGACTGCGTAGGCTAAGTTTTGCAGCGACGTCACCGCGCTGTTACCGGTCAACGAGACGGGCCCAATTAAACCCAGCCACCACAACAGGTTGTTTAAAACCGTCACGCCCAGAATGACGAAGCCCCGATGACCTGGATTGGCCACCAGTTCACTCAGGCCCTGGTAAACCAAGCCGTTTAACCCGCCAGCAGTTAGCCAGCTCAACCCATAACCAATGCCGATGGTAACGATCAACACCACGGTCAACGGCCAGGCAACCCGACCAGTCCATGATAGCTGGTAGCGCGGATGTTTCAATTGCCAACGCGTCAACCACTGCATGAGGTGCGTGGCAAACCAGCCAACGCACAGTCCAACTACGATACCTAAGAAAATCCCTTGTGGTCCCAAGTTGGGCTCCATAAATTTAGACATGCCCTCACCGGTAGTACGATTGACCTGTTCTAATGCATCATAATTCACGTTCAACGTTAAAAACGCCAGTGCACTCATGACACCGATGGCCTGTCCATCACCACGATAAGTCTTGGCCAAATACCGACCGGTAGTGAAGGCAATAATCACGGCCACTACACCGTTGATCACGGTGCTGGCAACCTGAATTAATTGTTGCCACAATTCTAATCCAGGCAACCAGTCACCCACGTGATAGATTTGAAAAAAGAACCCATTACTGGCTAAAAAGCTCTGACCGATAACGTCGATTGCTGTCATGACTAAGACAAACGGATATGCGATGCGTAGGGCTTCTTTGATTGCCCGTGCCGCCCGCCATCGGCTCACCCGTTGATTGAATCGCCATAATCTTCCTAAAGGTCGCCATTGTTCCATGGTGCCACCTCTCCCCGACTTCACATATTTATTCCCATTATACGAGTTTCCGAGGCAAGATTAGCCCTGACGTCTTATAAATTATTCTTTAGATTGGTCAAGTAGTCCGTTAAGCTACCTCCCCCACTAGTCACGAAAAGTGCGTACAAATACCCGTTCTCCCGGCGTATACTAAAGGCGTGTCAAAATACATAGTAATTGGAGATGGAGTCATGCAACTCAGACAGCGCCTACTAATTGCCACCCTGTTGGCCCTCGGCTTACTCATTGGCCCAGGATCATCGGTGACCGCCCACGCCAAATACAAGGGGCATTCACAAACCCCAACGGAATTACGGGGCACGTGGTACCAATATCAAGGTCATCATAAATGGACAAA
Organism: Levilactobacillus tongjiangensis; assembly: GCF_003946345.1. Lineage (GTDB taxonomy): Bacteria > Bacillota > Bacilli > Lactobacillales > Lactobacillaceae > Levilactobacillus > Levilactobacillus tongjiangensis. Next base: position 3,916 of record NZ_RHNY01000019.1, on the reverse strand, counting down.
GATCAAAATTACGAAGTATAAAGTTATATATAACGGAAAAGCGTTGTATTCCACGAAGAAAAAGGGATCACAACGACTTTTTGTTAAAAAATACAAGAAAGGTAATGGTGGCGTCAACTACCTTCTAAATGGTAAGTATAAGTATGGCTACCAGACCATGGGAAACTTTTGGCTGTCTAAGAAAAAGGTTCACGGTAAACGAATTATGAAGTCTTATTACAACATGGGCTATTTCCAAGCTTATACCCGTACCAAGCTTGCTCACAACTACTCCTATCAATATGATGGGGCCGACTATATGAATAAGATTGGCCGTTAGCCTAAAAATACCTCACCAACGCAAAGAAGTTGGTGAGGTATTTCTTAATTCTAGACATTGAATTTCCTACGCCGCGTGGTCTCGGCAGGAAAGCACGATGACCGTTTGCCCTTCGACACGGTAAATCAAGCGATGACGCGCATCGATTCGTCGTGTCCAGCATCCCCCAAAGACGCCATGCAGGGCTTCCGGTTGTCCCGGCCCCTTAGTTGGGTTCTCCATGATAGCGGTCAGTAAGTCGTTGACCCGTAGCAACAATCCCAAGTCAGCCCGTTGTAAGGCTACATAGTCGGACCACGCATTCGTGGTGAACAAACTATTCATCCTGTTCAGCCACCTCCTGCTCAGTCAGTAAGGTATGCGTTGCCACCTTACCGGCGTTGACCTGAATCAAAGATTCTTGTAGCCAGGCCAGATTTTCTGGCTTATTCAGGACGTAACGACTTTCCAACAGATTGTTGTACTCTTCGACCGAAATCAAGACGGCGTTACTCTTATTTTTTCGCGTGATAATAATGGCTTCGTAGTCGTTTGTCGCTTGGTCCATGAACCGTTTCATTTCCTTACGAAAACGTGCAAAAGTTGTTGCGTTCACTTAAGCTCCTCCTCTAGTCAAACCTTACCAGATACCCGTTCTTCGGTGCCAGGCCATGCTTTCGACCACAGCGAGTTGCGTGAGTATCAGCCAAATTGAACGTGACCCTTGGCGATACATTTTTGGTTTCTTCAAGTCCGTTTCTTCCCCCCACAAAAGAGATTAGACACAGCATAGCGTAATTTTAGTGAATAGGCAACAATAAATATAGTGTTATCTACATTGCTGAATTTATGGCAGCGGTTTCATCGCCAATTTGACGGTATCAAAAAGGCCGTGAACGCCAGCGAATTCACGGTCAATTTATTTTTCAATCAATTTCTACCCTTTGGAAAGCCTAATTCCCTTTTTCCAGAACGACATCATCAAAACCACCAAAAAAACATTGCCAGCAGTCCGCCATCAAATGGCCACCACTAGCAACGCCTCTTTAATCTTCTACCAATTTAACGAATTACCAACCAAAATTTCCGGCTGGTGGTTACTCATCAGATAAGCCTGACCATCATTTCCGAAGGTCAATCCCTCAAACTCCCGGCGTGAAGCGAAACCAGTCCACTTAACATCCCCACTGCTGAGGTGTTCGATCTTTTTAGCCGGCAAACTGGCAATTGAGTCATCCGCCACCAGATATAGCCGCCCATTGTTGGGATTGTACGCCATACTCTGGACACAGGTTCCAGGACCGTGCGCCAAAATCTGCTTCGTCAGCCGGAAGCTAACGTGATCTCGGTGAATGTTCCCTTGATAAATATAAACTTCATTTGCCCGGGGACGCGTCCAAAAGTAGGCATAGCCCGCCTTGTCAAAGGCTAACACGTGGCCACCAGGGACCGCAAAGTGCTTTGCCTTCAACCGAAATTGAATCCGGTGAACTGGCTGTAAGGACGTCGCACTAATTTGTTGTAAGACCCCGTACTGACTCATGTTGATACGAGGAGCAGACTCACGGTCACACCACATATAGAATTGATGGTTGTGCCAGTCGTAGGCTAACGATTGGCCGTGACCGGTCGTAAAGGCTGGCCCCACCTTGATAGCAGAACGAATCATCATCTCTTGCGCCGACTGTGCCGCAGCGTTCGTGTACACCATCTGTAACTGTCGCGGAGTTACTTTCAGGTCAGCCAATGTCTGTAAATTAAACCGGACGATGCGCCCACGGTTGTGCCAAGCCGTCGGACAGTACACGACATAGAGGTAGTGTCCCACGACCGCCGAGCTCTGGGGATCGCCCCAGGCCTGATGTTGATAGCCCGGAATCGGCAACAAGTATTTCGTCTTAAACGTCACCGCGCTACCCCGGTCACTGGCAATGGTATTCACGCCTTGTGGGTGAGCTGCGTCGGCATAACTATTGGGCACGGGTACGTAATGTACTTGACGATCATTCAACGTGGTCATGCGCTTAGACGTGACTAAGGCTGCCGAAGTTTGTTTGACGGTCGTGGCCGCGTGGACTGGCACCGTCGCAGCTAGGCCGAGGCCCAGACTAAGGATTAGTGCCTCAGCTAAATGAATTGTTCTCATAATCCCTCATCCCCCAATCTTTTGCGCAAGTATAAGACCTGTGCGAAAGATTGGGGGACTTCAGAACTCTTTTAACGATTTAAACTTACCAACTGGTGCGGTTACTCGTCAGCACCTCAGGATTATGGTTACTCAAGAGGTAAGCTCGGCCGTTGCGCGCGAAGGTTAAGCCTTCCAGTTCACGACGGGGCGAGAACTTATTCCATTTAACGTTGCGTTTCGTCAGATGGCCGTGCCCATTCAGCTTCTTAGCTGGCAGGTTGGCAATCGACCCATCAGATACCAGATAGAGTTTGCCCGTGTGGGGGTTGTACCCCATGCTCTGTACCCGCGTGCCGGGACCGTGCGATAAGACCTGATGCGTCAGGCGGAAATGAACCTTATTCCGTGAGATTCGGCCCTTGTAAATATAAGCACGATACGTGGATGGCCGAGACCAGAAGTAGGCGTTCCCATACTTGTCAAACGTCAGAACATGCCCACCAGGGACGGAGAACTTGTGGCTCCGCAAGCGGAAACGAATCTTGTGCAGCACCTTCATCTTACTGGTACTGATTTCACTGATATAGCCATACTGATTCATAGGCTGGCGTGGTGCCGATTCCTTGTCACACCACATGTACAAGTGGTGGTTCTTCCAGTTGTACGCCAGGGATTGACCGTGGCCGGTCGTGAAGACGGGACCCACTTTAATGGCCTTCCGGATGGCCCGCTCCTTCTTAGCATTGGAAGAATAGGCCTTCTGAACTTGACGTGGTGTGGCCCGCAAGCCATCCAACTTTGTCATATCATACCGAACGATTCGCCCCTTGTTTTTCCAAGCGGTTGGGCAATAAACCACGTACAAATAGCGCCCACTAGTGGCGATACTCTGAGGATTGCCCCAGGCTTGATGCTTGTAGCCCGGGTATGGCAGCAGGTATTTCGTCTTAAATTTAACGGAAGCCCCCTTGATACTCTTAATTAAGTTACTGCTATGTAAATGCTTGGCATGGCTATACCGGCGGGGCACCCCCGTATAGTGGACGGCACTATCATTAACACGCCGTAAACGACCAACACTCAAAGCGGACGACCGCTGACGGACGATTTTATACGCATGAGCTGGCACGCTGGTCGCCAGACTAAACCCCAGCCCGACCAGTAACACCAACCAAATATATCTAAACTTCATGGATGCGTTCCTTTCCTTCTAATAACTTGTTCTCGAAATTATTCAACATATAAAGTGTATCGCAGAAGATTCCGACCATCAATTGGAATATTATTTTTTTAATAAGAATGGTAGCGGTTCCAAGTAAGCTGACATTGATTTTGCGGTCAGGCATGTCGGCAAATGTTAAATTAATTTCATGAAAACAATTGTAAAAAACGAATCGGCGCAGCCCAAAAAAGGGTTCTATGATATTTGGTGTTGATAGAGAAATCTATCAACACCAATTTTTTGTATAATAAAAGGGGCACACTGCCCC
>NZ_RHNY01000018.1 GCF_003946345.1 Levilactobacillus tongjiangensis | reverse complement strand
TGCGTGGCTTCAAAAGTCGATTAGAACAACTTTTATTCGTAGATACCTGGCAGCTAATTAACTAGCACAACGGGTATACGACTAGTTTTTGATAGTGTTTGCCCTGCCAGTATAGGTTGGCCACAAAGTTGGTCTTCGCTGTGACGTAGGTCCCATCAGCTAGCTGGTAGCGGGTGCGTCCCTGCGCTGACTTGGTCGTTCCCACGACCTTGAACGTCTTAGCCTGGATTCGTGGCAGGCCCTTGACGTGAGCGACGCGTTGACTGGCTTTAAACGTTGGTTTTGTGTAACGATAGAGTCCCTGCTTGGCGTAAATCATGAATGGTTGGAAAGCAGCTGCGTTCTTGGTGTAAACATAAGTCACCGTTTGCGCAGAGGTTGTGAACTTGCCAGCAGGCGTGCCAATGGTCTTGACCAAGGTATACCCCTTGATGGCCCTTTGCTTGGCCTGATAAGGTGCATTAACTGTGCCATTAATGACGGTATCTTTGGCTAATTTCGTGCCACTGGCCGTTTGATAGTGCACCGTGACTGGCGCCGCTTTTGCTTCAGCGGTGTTCGTGTTAGTAGTGGTGGCCGTTGGCTTACCATAAACGTAAGTGAAAGTTTGCGGCGTATCCTGGTAAATACCCGTGGGCGTGCCACCTTTGATGGACTTTAACGTCAGGCCCTTGAAAGCAGCGTCGGTTGTTTTGTCCGGCAAGGTGTACTTGTCGCCCGGCTTACCTGAGCTGATCTCATCGTCTGCCAGCTGATTACCACTGGCATCTTGAAATTTAAAGGTCACAGTTGGATTGTAAGTGTAGGTGACTTCATTTGTTCCTGCAGGTGCGACCGTATCTAGTTTGTAACCCGTAATGTCAGCCGCGGGCTTGGCCGTTGTTAACTCGGTCATCAGGGCCGCCGCTTGTTGGGTGCCAACCGTAAACGTTAACTTCTGTAAGGAAGTGTTCGCTGGGTTAACGCAATTGATGGTCAATGTCGTGGTGGTCGTGTCACCGGACGGATCGGTGTAGTCTACGTCAGCTGCATCAAGGTATTCCGTCTTATTGATTTGATAATAGCTTTTACCGGTATCTAAGTTAAGTAAAATTTGGTCTGTGACACTCTCGAAGCCCCTAGCAACTCGTCGGACCGATTCGACTTTGCCAGTATTATAAAATAGTGGAACGGAATCAGTGAAGTTAATGAGTGATCCTGTCGGTGCTGTTCCATGAACTTTTAATAGTGCGTGGTTAGGTGCCAACTCAATCGAAGTCCACACGGTGTGGCCGCTGGCACCAGAGTCAGCATTGGCACTGGTCAAGCCCCCGATGAGTCCGATACCAATCAGTAAACTTCCTAATCCTAGTAACCATTTCAATCGTCTTCGTAACCCCATAAAACCGCCTCCGATAGTTTCTCATACATTATCGCTTGTATTAGGTCAATCATAACACTATTTGTGAAATCGATTGCATGACATTAGATTTTTAGTGATTGTCTAAAGGTTGAAAGCATTGAAACACCCACTATGCATGATGCAACAAGGATTGGGTATTAGGGTTTAGTCAAACATAATAGGGAATTGCCGCCTTACCGTTCGCCAAATTTGGACTGGAACGCGGCGGGAAGGACGGGACAAGCCAAAGGGCGGTCTTGCCCCTCGCTTGAAGCCGAAAAGCACGTCTTCAAGTCGCCATTTTCAAGAAAGACACTTGAAAATCCCACGGCTGAGTCCAAATTTGACTCACTCTCGGCTACTCAGTGGAGTACCAATAATATTGCGTAAGTGCTATCACTCAGTCACTTAAACTAGCTTAGTTTTCAAGAACCCGTTTAACCGGAGGAGGTCAGAGGTGGAGCCAGCTGTGTCGACGGTGTTAGCCGATTTTCGGCTTACAGCGTGGGACGTGTTTGGAGACTGGTGATTTTTCCAGGCTTCAAACCGAGCTGAAGGACCGCTTTTCAGGCCGTAGGCGTTCCCCACAGCAGGCGGAATCTCTGACCGCCGCAGGTGGCTGGGTGAGACTAATTTCAAGCCGATAACGCCTGATTATTCTTGGCTTGACAACGGTTTTTACACTTTCAACCTTTAGTAATTGCAAATAACCAGCAAGCACAATTGTGTTTACTGGTTATTTGCTGTTTCGTGTTAAGTTATCAAACAATTGAAGCAACTTGTGAATCAAGATTCGGGTTAGGCAATAGTTGGCCGACGAACGCCTTAGTCGACCGATTGCAGGGCATCGAGCATGTTGATGTGCTTCAATTTCAAGTGCATGATCCCCATCACTAACAGGCTAAATGCTAACGTCAATAGCGCCGCGTAAACGTAACTAACCGGGTGAATTCCGGGCGAAAACATCAGGGTATTGGTCTCAGCTGTGGTGAGAATGTAACGATGCAGCCAATTTCCCAGGAAGCACCCGAAGAAGATACCGAGGAGTGTCAGAATCAAGTTTTCACGGAAGATGTACATGGTGACCTCACCATCGTAGAAGCCCAAGACCTTAATGGTGGAAAGCTCCCGGATTCGTTCCGCCACGTTGATGTTCGTCAGATTGTACAGGACGACCAAGGCCAACGCGCCGGCAGCGACGACGAAAATCAAGACGACCAGATTCATGCTATCTAGCATCTGAAAGTTCGTCTTCTTTTCCGTGCTTAGGAGGGTGACGTTTAAGATGCCCTTGTGTTTTAGCAGGTTGTTCGCAAAGGTATTTTCGGCCCGTTGTCCGTGTTTGGTGAATTGCACTAGGTTGCCATTGTACGTTGGCCGGTGGTTAAAGACTTGCCGATAGTAAGCGGGCGCTAGGTAGACAAAGTGACCGACGTAGTTTTCCGAAATAGCCGCTACTTTGACGTTTACAGCAGTCTGATTACCCAGCTTAACGGGCAGGGGCAGGGTGTCGCCCACCTTGACGTCGGCTAACTTGGCGAGTTTCTCGTCAATGATGGCGCCGTTAGTGGTCAGGTGTTGGGCGCGTTGGGTTTGCCGGTCACGGAGCACGACGAATTTAGTTAACTGCTGAGGATGCTGGGGGACACCCAACGTGGCGGTTTGATTGGCCATGCCCGCCTTTTGCACGGTGACCTGAGATTGCTTGAGCACGAGGTCCTGTCGATACAGAGAATTGTGGTGCAGGGCGTGTCGCTGGGCCGTGGTCTGTGAACCGTTGCGTACGACAATGGCGTCGTAGTGCCAAAGCTGATTGAACTGTTTCGTACTGATGTCGCCGATGGAATCCTTGAGGCCAAAGCCAGTGATCATCATGGCCATGCACCCAGCGATACCGAGAACGGTCATCAACAGGCGTTGCTTATAGCGAAAGAGGTTGCGCAGGGTGACTTTATGGGTAAAATTCAGTCGCTTCCAAAGACCATGCCACCGTTCCAACAACAAGGTCTGACCGGCTTTGGGCGCCTTGGGCAACATCAATGTTGCAGGCAGACTGTGTAGGTCGACCCGCAACACGACGAATGCGCTGCCCATGGTGCAGATCAGGGCGATCACGAGGGCAATTAGGATGTCAGCCCAGAGGTACTGGACGTTGATGGCTGGCAAATTATACATGCTGCCATAAGCCTGAGCAATAAAACGGGGAAAGAAGTTAACGCCAAAGCCGACGCCAAGTAAGGTCCCCAGCAGGCTAGCTAGTCCACCGTACCACATGAATTCACTGCCAATAGCCGTGTTGGTATAGCCAAGGGCCTTGAGGGTCCCCATTTGAATCCGGAGTTCGGTGACCATCCGGGTCATGGTCGTCAAACAGATCAGTGCCGCGATGGCAATGAAGAAGAGGGGGAAGACCGTCGAAAGAGCCACGACCCGTTGCGTATTTTCATGGTATTCACTGTACCCGGGGTTGGCGGCCCGTCCGGTATACAGGTAGGTCGGCCGGGGGATGGCAGTGATTTGGGCCTGGGCGTGGGCAATTTGTTGTCGGGCAGTCTTGACCGGCGCGGCGCCAGCTGGAAATTGTTGGCTGAGCTGGTTCACCTGGGCGATGCGTGGTGCCAATTTAGCTCGAGCTTGACGTTGGAGCTGTGCCTGACGTTTGGCTGCTTGAGGGGTGAACCAGGTCTTTAACCGCGTCGTGTTTTCTTGATTGAGCCGACGATATTTGGCGGTGTACGGGGTAACGCCGCTCAAGTTTTTAAAACCAACGTCAATGCGACTGGCCACGGTTTGTTTTAGTGTGCCAGGCTTAACTAGGGCAAAGTAATCCAGTGTGCCCTTACCAACGGTGGTCACGCCCCGGTCCGTCGTTTCGATGTAGCGGGGGGAATTCACGAACCCGACAATTTTAAAGGTCCGTCGGTGAAATTGTTGGTTTAGCTTGGTGGTCGTGGCGATACGGTAGGTGTCACCCAGTTTTAATTTAGGTTGTAGGGTGCGGGCCTGCTGGTCGAGGACGATTTCATTCGCCTGATGAGGCAAGTGACCACTAACCACGGTCAGGCGGTTGAGACGCTGGGTCGCGGGAATCTCGGCGACCCGAACGACGCGATTATTATTCAATTGGTTAATATCGATGGATTTTACAGCTTGGTAGGTAACTTGTTGTCGGTGTTGGTGAAGAATCGCTAAATCCTGTTTGGTAAGACCAGCCGTAGATTGCACGCTATTCGTGGCCAGTCTTTGGTGGGCGTAGTAATCGGTTGCTGCTTGGAGCATGTCGGGTCCCGTGGCCCGAATACCGGTGTAGAAGGCAACGCCAAGAAAGATGATCAACATGATCGACAGGAATCGTGCCTTGGAGTGACCGATTTCTCGGAGAATTAGTTTAAAATAACTGGTTGTCATGGTCAGCACCTACCATTCAATGTCAGCGATGGGCGTGGGCTGAGGATTTGGTTTGATCGACTGAACCTGGGCATCGTTGATGTGAATAATGAGATCGCCCATCTCAGCAATCGCACTGTTGTGGGTGACGATGATGACGATCATATTGGTCTGACGAGCACCATCCTGAATGACTTGGAGCACTTGCTTACCCGTTTGGTAATCCAGGGCGCCAGTAGGTTCGTCACACAGTAACAGCTTAGGATTCTTGGCAACAGCCCGTGCAATGGCAACCCGTTGTTGCTCGCCCCCGGAGAGTTGGGCGGGAAAGTTGTTTGCCCGCTGCGTCAGACCGACCAGTGCCAGGGTCTCATCAACGTCGCGAGCATCGCTGGTGATTTGTGACGCCAGTTCCACGTTTTCCTTGGCAGTGAGGTTGGGGACTAGGTTATAGAATTGAAAAACAAACCCCACGTCTTGGCGGCGGTAGGTGGTGAGTTGTTTGGCATTGAGCTGGGCAATGTCTTTGCCGTCGATGAGAATCTGACCGCTAGTGGGACTATCCATGCCGCCGAGCACGTTAAGTAGCGTCGACTTGCCAGCACCACTGGGGCCTAAAATGGTGACGACTTGGCCACGTTCTACGGCGAATGAAATATCGTGGTTGGCAATTGTTTCCTGGTCACCTTGTTTGAATTTGCGAGTTTCCTGCTTAACTTCTATGTAGGCCATCTTCAGGTCTCCTGTTCTTTTGAGTTTACTTTATTGGTTCAGGCGTTATAGGCGCACCCAGCCACCTGCGGCGGTCAGAGGTTCCGGTTAAACGGGTTCTTGGAAACTAAGCCAGGTTAAGTGCCTGACCAAGCCCTAATACCCAATCTTTGGTGTATCAGGCATAGCGGGTATTTTAGTGTTTTTAGCCTTTAGGTGTCAAATTAATTGTAGGCGGAATGCAGGGGTAACACAACGGTAAACGGTTACAAACTAGATACAAAAAACTAGCAAATTTAGAATGAAATTTGCTAGTTCGTGGGAAAATATTCTTTGTTTAAGGGGCATCGTTCAAAAGAGTGTTGATTAGAATTGACCGACAATGTTAGTTGAAGCTGGTCAAGGACGGGACCCTGTGTAAGTAGTATCAGACTAGGGCTCCTAGTCTGATACTACAGGTCAGTTTAGAGACTTGCGTGTTTTGCAAGGCTCTAAGCTGAGGTTGAAGACCGCTTCTCAGGCTTCGACCGTCCCCTCATAGGGTGAAGTCCTTGACCAGCGAAACGGATGTATTTGACCAGCGTCAATGTCATCTAACGAGGCATGACGTGCAGCGTAGCGGCAGTTGGGTTTTCTGAAATCATTTTTGGTAAAGAACGTTGGCCATCGTACTTGGCTTTGTAAGCAGCCGTAATTTTGGCATCCAAGTCGGCCGATTGTTCGGCTGGTTCGAAACGGGCCGCAAAGTTGTGGTCACCGACGCTGATTTCGCCAGCATTTTGGGCAACAGCGGTCATGTACCAGTTGGTCTGTTGGCCGTTCCAGCCGCGCGAGTAGACGTTGCCATCGACAACGACTTCCCAGACGGGAGATTCCTCTTCAAAGGTGGTCATGTCAGGGTTATAAGGTTTCATCGTTAAAGTGTGGTCATTTAAAAATAAGTTTAATTGTTCAGTGGTCCATTGGGTAGTTGTTGTATCCATCGGTAAACTCCTCCATTTTCAATTCAAGTCAACGGTAGTCATCCGCGCCTGCGAGAACGCGAGAATTTGTAAATGATGCTTACAATTCGTAAGCATATATCTATTGAGAATAAAATCAAATATCCAAAATGATTAAATTGAAAGATACTATTGGAATTTGGTGCTCTTGCTCATTAAATTAAGGCCCCTAAATGGCTGTCAACTCAGTAAGATAGCGAATTGAACACATGATTAGTGAGCAACCCCCAAAACTTTTTCAAAGAATTAACTGATTGCTTGATAAATTAGTAGTTTTTTTGAATTTTCAGTAATTTGGCGTTGCCTTCGAGTGGCCCTAAGGGTCTATACTCAGACCTATCAGCAATCAAGGAGGAATTTAAATGCCAACAATTACGGATACATTTGACTTAAATAACGGTCTGAAGATGCCTAAGGTCGGTTTTGGAACCTGGCAAACGCGACCTGGTAAGGAAACTTACGATGCCGTTAGCAATGCTTTAAAGGCCGGTTACCGGTTCATTGATACTGCCAAGGCCTATCAAAACGAACAAAGCGTCGGTGAAGCCATTGCTGCCAGCGACGTTGCTCGTGCCGATATCTTCGTCCAAACGAAGTTACCAGCTGAATCGAAGACGTATGACGAAGCCATGGCTGACTTTGACAGTAGTTTGGCCGCTTTAAACCTCGATTATGTCGATTCTTACATCATTCATGCACCATGGCCATGGGCCCAAATGGGGTCAAACCATGATGCTGAGAACCGCGAAGTTTGGCGAGCGATGCAAGATATTTATAACAGCGGTCGGGCCAAGGCGATTGGGGTATCAAACTTCAACTCCCACGACTTGGAAAACCTGTTAACTTGGGATGGCTTAACGGTCAAACCAGCCGTTGACCAAATTCAATACTACGTGGGTCACACGCAAGTAACTATCGTGAAGACGGCCGAAGCTAACCAAATTGTGGTTCAGGCGTACTCACCACTGGCCACTGGTGGTCTGGTAGACAGTCCAGAGCTGGAACGCGTTGCCGGTAACTATGGCGTCTCAATTCCCCAATTGGCACTACGCTTCGTCATCCAAAACGGCGTTGCACCATTGCCAAAGGCTAGAGCGATGGCTCACGTTGAAGCCAATGCCCAACTCGACTTTGACATCAACGAAAAGGACATGGCCTTCTTGAACCGGTTAAGTGACGCCAATGGCTGGCATCCGGTTGGGGATTAAAGAGTGTGGAACGAGCCGGTTAGACTCTGAGCATTAACGTCGTAAAGGGGATAACCCTGGTCTTGGGTTATTTTCTTTACGGGGTTAAGCGCAGGGGTCTGGCTCGTGGAGCACGTTTCGGAAGCTGCCAGTTTCAAGTATCTAAAGGCAACGACTGCTATAGTTTCTCTAACAGATTTAAATACCACAACTATCAAAAAATTCATCAAATATCCACAACGACAAGAAAAAACAAACAACCTAAAAAGCAGAGTCGTCACTCCCCCGTGGCGGTTCTGCTTTTGCGTTTACAGCCATGCCTAAATGCTATGGCTTCTAATTTGAGATAAGTATTGGATATACGCCTGCGTCGTCTCTATACTAACGGCTAGAGAACAAAGAAGGAGTCGTGAATTTTAATGACAGAACCAGCAATTTTTCAACGCGCGTTGGCCGGAGAACCCTTAGACTTCACCGGTGAGGATTTTCAACTCATCAACCAAACGGTCCAACGTACGCAGGAACTCTTAAAGAAGTTCAACCATATTGATCAAACCAACGAACAGCGACGGGCGACTCTGAGTCAAGTCGTTGGCTACAGTGTCCCGGAATCTGCTGAAATCAACGCACCGGTCCATAGCGACTTTGGCCCGCATCTCTTTATCGGCGACAACGTTTACGTGAATCAGGGCGTGATGTTTGTCGACTTAGGCGGGATTTATTTGGGTGACGGGGCGTTGATTGGACCTGGTGCCATGTTGTTGACGGTCAATCACGTTGAGGACCCGGCCCACCGGCGGGACGTCCAAGCCAGTGCTGTTCACGTTGAAAAGAATGCCTGGGTCGGTGCTGGCGCTATGATCTTACCCGGCGTGACAGTGGGTGAAAATGCCATTGTTGGGGCCGGGTCAGTGGTGACCAAGGATGTTCCGGCCAACATGGTCGTGGTCGGGACGCCAGCCAAAGTTTTACGGCGAGTCAAAGGGAGTACGGAGGCGTAATTTGGTAGATTTATCGGCTATCTGTGAGTCTGAGTAGGGGCTAATATCGCTTGAATTTCAGCTAATAGGGCTTGCGCGGCTGTAGAAAGGTGTTGGCCCTTTAACCAGACTAGGCTGGCTCCCGACGAGATGCGGGGCTTTAGGGGAATGAAGGTCAGGTCAGTCTGGTTGGTGTTGATGATGCCATCCAATCCTAAGGCGTTACCGACGCCAGCAGTCACTAGCAGCGAGGCGTTATACAGTAAGTTATAGGTGGCAGCGACGTCCAAATCAGCCTGGGTAAAGCCGAATAGGTCGTGGATGCGTTGGCTACCGCCCTGTTGTGGGAGAATCAATTTCGTGTGGGCCACATCGTCCAAACTAACCGTGGCTTGTTGGGCCAGTGCTGACCGACTTTGAACCAGTAAGCCCCAGCGACTTTCGCCTGGTAACCGCAGAAAGTCATAGTCGGTCTTGTCGACGGGCTCCATGACCACGCCAAAGTCGAAGACCCCGGAACTTAACTGTTGGTGAATTTCGGCGGCATCGGTGCTGACCAGGTTGACCTGAACGCGGGGATGCTGGTGATTTAAATGGCCGATGGCTTGGGCCACCGTCAACATACTTCGGGCCTCAGCGCTGCCCACGAAGACGGAGCCAATGTCTTGGTCCTGGTGAATGTTCGTTAACGTTTTATCTGCCAGCGATAAAATCTGTTTGGCCTGATTGGCGAAGTATTCGCCATCTGCCGTCAAGCGAATGGTGCGATTGCCCCGGTCAAGTAGGGTGGTCCCCAGCTCTGCCTCTAAATCTTTAAGCTGGCGGGACACGGTTGGTTGCGACACATGTAGGCGGTCGGCCGCCTTGCTAATGTTCTTCTCCTGAACGATCATCATGAAGTAACGGAGAACACGTAATTCCATGGATAAAGCCCTCTTTTCTGGATGATTTTAGCGGTTTTTGATTTCTAGTCGGTTCATAAAAATCGTCGTTACCCATTTAGGGGGTCGCGACGATTTTTTTGCTAAAAGGGTGACAAAATCTTCGTGAATTTCGTTAGTAAGGGTAGGGACTAGTTTTCCAGAACCCAAGTCCAGCAACCGATTGTGAGGAGCATGATGTCGATAACTAGGAGTCCCAGAAAGACTGGCGCGGCCATCAGGACCAACATGACGATAATGGTCCCCGTGAGCCATTTGATTTTGAGCGATGGTAATGGCTGGTCATTGTATAGCTTCGGGGTGGTGAGTGCGAGCAGGGCAACCAGGACGAGCGCGGTCACGATGACTAGGCCGCGGTAGTCAATGACCTTGCCGGATTCAATCGTTTGGGCAATGAAGAAGGATTGGAGGGTCAGACAGGCAATTAGGAAGCGGTGAATGCCCCGGAACAGGGAAATGGGCCAGTAGCGGTGGGCGGTGATCGTCCGTTCATCCATCAGGGTGTAGTAGATCATCCAAGTCCCGGTGATACAGGCCATGGCGATGATAAAGTGGGTGTAGTCCGTCAGGTGCGTATGTTCCGCTGCCATGTGTTCGATAATGCCGGCTAACGATTCACCGAGGACAATCATGGTGAAGAGTCCGTAGCGTTCGAGAATGGCGGAGTTGAGTTCAAAGGGAATCTTCCGCAGACGGAATTCGCGGTCAAAATTCCCATTCTCGGCCATGACGGCGCTAAGGAAGATAATCAGGCTCACGACGATCAGTCCCTGTTGGACGGCGAGGTTGGGCACCCAAATGCTGGCAATAAATAGAGCTTCACCAATCGTGTAGGCAATCAGAAACGGTCGCGTCGTGGTGGCGTGGAGCGGGTCGGCAATCATGGTCCGTAGATAGAGGTACATGTAGATGAGTTGGTTAAACGAGTAGGCCAGAATAAAACCAGTATAGTGGCCGGCGAAGACGTCCGGTGTGAAGGTGGCGGTGACCGCCACGGCCATGATTTGAATGATGGAGAAGAAGACGTTTCGAAGGTTATTTTTCCCATGGAGGTCGAAGTAGAGCACCATGTTGGTCCAGGTATTGAAGAAGAACAGAAAGAGAACCCAGAATGTGACAAATCCGTACAAATTAAAGTGTTCCGAGAGGTTTTCCACGAAACTATGAATGATGACCACGTAGATTAGGTCTGAGAACAGTTCCAGCCAAGAAATTTTACGATTTTCGATGGTGTTGGTGATGGTCCGCGGGGCACCCCACCAGCTTTTAGGTTTGTTAGTCAATTGGATTTCCTCCAGAGAAATTATTATGTAGCGATGATGCGGACAGAATTAGAGCGGTATTGCACGAATCTGAGTGTAAACCTCGCCGAAGGTCGCCAGGGCTGGTGCGAGCTGTGGGGACGCTTCAGCCGAAGAGCGGGCTTCTCGCTCAACTTGAAGCCCCGAAAGCCCCGCGTCTTCAAGCTTGCCCGTGCTGTAAACTGGCGAAAAATCATCGCCAGTTAACACCACTTTCACGGCTAGCACCAGCCCTGGCGACCTTCGGCTACGATTGGTTTGACAGCAGTCATAGCGGATAAACGGTCGGTTAGAAATATAGGCTGAGAAGTTTGAAGTGACTCGCAGCTTGCTGTCTGATGATTTTGGGATGAAACGTTAGTCACTACGGCGTGTAGTGGAAAAAATTAGTATTTAATTCATCCGTAGTTAAGCGGTAAGTCCAATAGTCAGTTTGCCATTCCACAGGATTTCAACGATTGCCCAATATAAGTCGGAGGTGGTCAGGGATGGAACCAGCAGTGAAAATGGCATTGGCGAGCGGTTTTTGCTTGCCTAGGCCATGGGCGCCTTTGAAGACACGGGTTTTTCGTGGCTTCAAAGCGAGCGAGAAGCCCGTCCTTTGGCTGAAGCGACCCCACAGCTGGTTCTATCCCTGACCGCCGGAGCGGCATTATGTGACGTTTTACAAGCATACATAAAATGAATGGTGAAGCATTAAAACTAAGCATTTTACATAATTATTAATCGCCAGTATGATGATGTCAATGAGTTGAACTCGAAGGGAGTGTTTTTACGTGAGTAAGTGGACACAGGAACAATTAGCCGCGTTTTCCACGGCAGATGATATGCGGGTCTCACCGTTCTATGAGGATGGTAAAACCTACGGCACACCGACCTGGATCTGGTCGGTGGTGGTCGGTGACCAACTGTACGTGCGAGCTTGGAACGGCCAGCAGTCACGGTGGTATCAATCGGCGAAGCAACAGGGAGCCGGCCGCATTCATTTGGCTGGGCAGGACTTTGAGGTCGCTTATGTGCCAATCCAGACTGACGACCGATTAACGGCCGCTATCAGTGAAGCGTATGCAACTAAGTACGCGGGGAGTCCCTATTTACCGCCAATGGTTGCGGCGGGTCCCGTTAGCGCAACCGTCCGGATAGAGTTGCTTTAGGCTTAAACTTGTAGCTGGTCAGCGTGCAACGTTCTGTGCAGTTACACAGAATACTGTCACTTAACTTTCTTGATTGCCGGACTAATTAGTGAGTATTAAACGGTTGAAAGGGTTATATTTAAAATGTTGACCTACTAGTTGCCGACTCGCAGATTTTATTCAGCTGGGCGTAACTGGTGGCTAGAAAATATAGACGAAGCTATCCATGATAAAAAATTAGGAGGATTCAAAATGACAAAAGTTATGATTCTCGGTGCCCATGGTGCCATGGCACAATTAGTTGCGGAACGGTTATTGCAGGAGACCGACGATACGTTGATCCTGTTCTTACGGAATGCCTCACGACTGGCCAAGTATGAACAAAACGACCGGGTCACCTTGGTAGACGGGGATGTGCACGACACAGCGGCTGTTGCCACAGCGATGAGCAATGCCGACGTCGTTTACTCCAACTTGGGTGGTACCGATTTGGACGTTCAAACGCAGAGCGTCGTGGATGCCATGAAGCAGACTGGCAAGTCACGGTTGATCTACATCAGCTCACTGGGCGCTCACGATGAAGTACCTGGCAAGTTTGGCGAGTGGAACCACCAGATGATTGGGGCCTACTTACCAGCGTTTGCCCGGACGGCGGAACTGGTGGCCAAGTCTGGATTGGATTACACTGAAGTTCGCCCTGCCTGGTTAACAAATAACACCGAGGTCGATTACGAAGTGACGACGTTAGCTGATGGGTTTAAAGGGACCGAAGTTTCCCGGCAAAGTGTGGCGGACTTCGTGGTCAAGGTCATCAACCAGCCAGCGACCTACGAGAAGGCCAGTGTTGGGCTGGACAAGGCCGGAACTGACGGCGACAAGCCTAGCTGGTACTAAGGGGGCATCACGATGGCAGTGATTGATGTTTTTGCCCACGTTCTACCACCCAAGTTTTTGGCACAAATGAACGCGATTCACCCCAACGTCCTGGCTAATTTCCCCTATATGAAGAACGACCTATTGACGGACGTTGCGCAACACCGATCCTCGTTACCAACGGCTCACCAACAAATTATTTCGGCGGTCAACTTGAATCCGGAAGACTTTGTTGACCCTGACCAGGCCGCCAAATTGTGTCGGTCTGCCAATGCTGAAATTGCCGCCATGGTGCGGGATAATCGCGATATTTTCCCAGCTGGGGTGGCGATGTTACCGATGAATAACGTGCCTGCCGCCCTGCAGATCATCGACGACCAGGTGGCTGGCAGTGATGCGTTGGTCGGCGTCCAGCTCTTCACGCAAGCGTTGGGCCAGCCGGTTACGGCTGAAGCGTATGAACCCGTTTTTGCTAAAATGGCCGCCATCGGTACGCCCATCTGGTTGCATCCGGTCTTTGATATGCAGAAGCCGGCTAACAACTTGACGTTTAGCTGGGAATACGAGCTTACCCAAGCGATGTATGGCATCGTAGCCGCGAAGTATTTTCGGAAGTATCCGGGGCTGAAGGTCATTGTTCATCATGCTGGCGCGATGGTCCCGTACTTTAGTCAACGCATCAAGTACATCCAAACGGCTGAGGACTACGCGGACTTTCAAAAGTTTTACGTGGATACGGCCATTCTGGGTAATCCCAAGGCGTTGGAATTAGCAGTCGATTTCTTCGGCATTGACCACGTTTTATTTGGGACCGATTCACCATTTGGTATCCCACCAGTGGGGCCAACGGCGGTCATCGAACAGGCTGTCAATGACATGGCGATTACAACGGCGCAGAAGCAGGCTATTTTTAGGGATAACTGGCAGGCCTTGACGGCGTAAGTATCAGGTCAGCGATAAAAGGATAATCGGGTGACCTTGAACCAACTGGTTCGGTTGCCCGATTTGCGTTAGGAGAGATTAACGAGATGATGACGGAACACGAAAAATTATTGGCGGTTCAGGATTACGATTACCGTGATCCAGAGTTGCAGGGAATCTTAGCCCGTGGCCGCAAGTTAGTTACAGCCATCAATACGGCGACTGGCACGCAACGGGCCGCTGCTATTCAGGCGTTCTTTGGGCGAACCGGGGTCCGATTGACCATTAATGGGACGTTTAGTGCACTCTACGGGCAACACATGACGGTTGGTGATGATGTCTTCATCAATGGCAATTGCACGTTTCAAGATTCAAACAAAATTACGTTAGGTAACCGCGTCATCATTGCGCCGGATACCAAGTTTTACTGCGGAGCGCACGATCTGGATGCGACACAACGGTTTGGCGTGCGTCCAGACGGTTCCCGTTACTTGGTCACCTACACCAAGCCAATTACCGTTGGCGATGACGTGTGGATTGTCGGCAACGTCACCATTATTGGCGGCGTCCACATTGGCAACAACGTTGTCGTGGGTGCCGGCGCCGTGGTCACCAAAGACGTGCCGGCTAATACGGTCGTCGGTGGCGTACCTGCGCGGGTCATCAAACCATTAGCACCATTGGCGTAAGCAATTAATTAAAGGTTGAAAGTACTGAAACACCCACTGTACCTGATACAACAAGGTGGTGGGTCAGACGTAGTGGGAAGTTGCCGCCTTACCGTTCGCCAAATTTGGACTGGAACGGGGACAAGCCAAAGGGTGGTCTTCCCCCTCGCTTGAAGCCGCAGGGCACGTCTTTAAGTCGCCATTTTCAAGAGAATCGCTTGAAAATCCCACGGCTGAGTCCAAATTTGACGCACTCTCGGCTACCTAGTGGAACGCCAATAATAGTGAGTAAGTACAGTCATCTAAGCTAGCTTAGTTTCCGAGAGCCTGTTTAACCGGAGGTGGTCAGAGGTGGAGGCAGCTGTGTCGACGGTGTTAGCCGATTTTCGGCTTACAGCGTGGGACGTGTTTGGAGACTGGTGGTTTTCCAGGCTTCAAACCGAGCCGGAGGACCGCTTCTCAGGCCGGAGGCGTTCCCCACAGCAGGCGGAATATCTGACCGCCGCAGGTGGCTGATGACACTAATTTCTCGTCTATAATGCCTTATTATTCTTGGTTTTGGAACTTTCAACCTTTTTAGTAACTAATTAAACGAGTGAAGGGCAGCGATTTCGATGGCACAGGAACACCCAGCACCACTATTTCGATTATTTAAATTAAAAATCAAAGCTGACCAACGTGACGCTTTTGTCGCGGCGGGTCAGCACAATCTACAAACTTCAATTGAAAATGAGGCGGGGACCCTCGCCATGTATGCGACCCACGTCGATGCGGCGGGGACGGCTAATCGGGTTGTGGAAATTTATCGCGATCAAACTAGTTATGACACGCACGCAAAGTCACCACAGTTTTCGGCTTTTAAGGACGTCGCTGAACAAGCGGTCACCGACCAGACGGTGATCAATTTGACGCCGGTACTCTTACTGGAACTGAAACAATCGTTGCGGGGGACTCAGGATGACGGGCACTTTATTCAGTTACATGAGTTCACGTTGCAGGCGGGCAAGGAGGAAGCGTACCGGAAGTTGATGCAAACGTCCCTCCGGACCTGGTTGGCAGGTACTCAGGGGATTCTGGCAACGTACATTGGTCGGTCGGTGACGGCGCCACAAAATTGGGTGCGTTTTGATGTTTATACCGATCTATTGGCTTACCAGACTCTCTGTCAGTCAGCGGGTTACCGGCGCTATCAAGCAGCCGGTCAAGACATGGTGCAGGAATCGACAACCACTATCTTGACGCCAGACACGCTGGTCAATCAGGGTGGGTTGGTGTTTGAGGGTTAGCGATCGGTTATGGCGTCATCAGTATGGGACTTGCCTTCGAGTTGGTCGAAGACTCTATACTAAATTTAGTCAGTTGGCTGAATCGGCTGACGTACATAGAAATCATTGCAGAAAAGGATGGTAGACAATGGATTACGTAAAACTAGGACGTACCGGATTAGACGTTTCCCGGTTGTGTTTAGGGACCATGGGATTCGGTAACGCGTCGACGGGGATGTTTCCCTGGGCCATCGCTGAAACGGCTAGCGAACAAGTCATTCGTGAGGCGTTAGACCTGGGTATTAACTTCTTTGATACAGCGAATATTTACTCACACGGCGATAGTGAACGGTTCGTGGGTCACGCACTGAATAAGTTGGCCAATCGTGACGAAGTTGTATTAGCCACGAAGGTGTTCTTCACTCCGAACCAAGCGCCTAACGTGGCGGGATTGTCCCGCAAGGCCATCTTGTCTCAGATCGACCAGAGTCTGGCACGCCTGCAGACGGACTACGTGGATCTGTACATCATTCATCGGTGGGATTACACCACGCCAATTGAAGAAACCATGGAGGCGTTGAACGACGTTGTGAAGTCCGGTAAGGCCCGTTACATCGGAGCCTCGGCCATGTTTGCTTGGCAGTTTGAAAAGGCGCAAGCGGTGGCTGAACAGCACGGTTGGACCAAATTTGTGTCGATGCAGAATCACTTGAATCTTCTTTACAGGGAAGAGGAACGGGAGATGCTGCCGCTGTGTGCGGACCAGGGGATTGCGGTGACACCATACAGCCCACTGGCATCCGGTCGCTTGACCCGCGATTGGGCCGGGGATACGAAGCGGTATGCGACTGATAAAGTGGCCCGTTCCAAGTACGATGATAGTAAGCAGTTGGATATGCCGATCATCCAGCGGGTTGGTGAGATTGCCGACAAGCACGGTGTGGACCGTGTTCAGGTCGCATTGGCCTGGCTGTTACAAAAGCAGACGGTGACTGCCCCCATCATCGGCGCTACGAAGTCGTCGCATTTGCAGGGCGCCGTTAAGGCATTGGACCTCCAACTGACGCCGGCTGATGTGAAATATCTGGAAGAGCCATACGTGCCACACGAATTAGTGGGACCGTTGGCTTCAGACGATACGAACTTTCAACGGTAAAGAGAGTGGGGCAAAGGCGGTTAGTCAATGAGCATTAACGTTGCTAGACGAATAATCCGGTCTTGGATTGTTTGTCTAGCGGGGTTAAGCGGAGTTGACTGCCTTTTGTCGCACGTTTCGACTATATATGTTCGGAGTGCAAAAACAGGTTTGAGACTTTTATCTCAAACCTGTTTTTATATTCTTGGGCTTTAAAAAATCATTTGGTGGATCATCAAAGCATGCGAAGGACAATTTCTTTGAGATACGCTAATTGTTCCTTTGAAACAGATGCGTTAAGTGGTTCTGCATTGCGAGCTAACATATCATAACCTAGAATCTGAGTCAAAATGATACTTGATGGATGTTTGGCAGTAATTGGCAAAAGGTAACGACTCTTAAGCCTCTTAGATGTGATTGGAAAAACAATAGACATTCCTGAATGGTTAAAACGATTATTTGAAACAACGACAACGGGGCGCCGGATATTGTTGCTTAGAGGACTATGGCCCCCCTCTTCGTGGCCAGCATGTGGTTCACAATCAATCCAATAAAGTTGACCTTGTTTAATCGGTGTTTTCTTTACCATAATTTCTCCCATCATCTAATAGGCCTATGTGCTGATTAAAGCTTGCGATATCCTTGGGATCATCTTTCCAAATGTCTGGGAACTCGGGACCTGTTGGTGTGAAAGGTAATTTATTGGTTTTATTTAGTTCGACTAAGAACATGTTGACGGCAGTACTTAAGTCTAAGCCCATGCCAGAGGCAACTTTGGCGGCATGTTCTTTGACATCTTTGTTTAATCGAATGGTCAGGGTTGTGTTTTTTGACAATACGCTCACCTCCAAAGATAGTATATAGCATTGTACTAACAATGTTAATCAATCCGGCTACTTTGACAATCAAATTTAAAAATAAGAGCTTGCCTTTTTAAAACTGAGACAAATGGTCAAGTATTTCAAGAAAGAGGGTGACAAATCTCACCTGAATTTCGTTAGTAAGAGTAGGGCCTATTTAAACGTCTGGTTCGTGTAGGTTTCGACGGTTCCCGTCTTGGCGCTCTGGTTGATTCGGCCGGTCAGTTTGACTCGGTCGCCAGCCTTCATCAAGACGGCCTTCGGGTAATCGGCAGTTCCCACGGTCCAGAGGGTGTCGTTGCCTTTTAAGGCAAACAGTACGTTTTGGGTGTCCCCATTTGGAATGACGACGACCCGTTCCACAGTTCCCTTGGTCTTCGTAACCTTGGAGTTCGTGGTCGAGCTGGCCGTGGAGCCAACGGAGGCGAGTTGCACCCGGTACTGGTCCAGTGCCTGGGTCGCCGTCGTGGCGTAAGCCTTCACGCTTTGGTCGGCGGCCTTGATGTAGGCGTAACTCCGGAAGGCACCGGTGGAGTCTAGCAGGGAAACGACCCAGGTTGGCGTGCCATCGATGTTGTACATGATTGGCATGGTGGCAGTCCATTTCTGGGCCACGTATTCCTTCTCGGCAATCTTCTTGGCACCGTCACTGTCCATGACCCCGATATTTTTACCAGTGTAGTAGGTCAGGGTTCCGGTTCTGGCGTTGATCATGGAGTAACCCATGGTTGAATCTGCGCTGGTCTTAGGTGAGGTGAAGTCGTTAAAGTACGAGATATCACCGTGCTTGTCGACTACGGGTGTGACGCCGTCCTCGGTCCCATTACTGTTGGGTTCCTTAACGCCGGTCTTGTTGAAATGCGCATTGAAGTAGCCGTTGCCGTACCAGCCGAAAATGTCGTTCATTTCGGCAGCGGTGGAGGAGGCAATTGATTCGTTGATAAACTTGGGGGCTTTGGCGGCAGCGTAGAGGCTAGTGGCCCCGGTCTTGGCGTTCAGGACAACGACGTGCAGGCTGTGGTAATTGATACGACTGGAGACGCCGCGCGCTTTATAAACCGTTTGAATGAAGTAGGGTTCGCCGTTGTCTTTGATTTCGAGTTGCGGTTGGCCTTCTTGGACCCAACCTGGAAAACGATTGTAGATGACTCGTTGGGCGTCGTCCATCAGGTAGGCACTCGGCGTGTATTTCATGGACTGTTTGACGAAATGGGGTTCGGCGTTCACGTTGGTGGCGTCGATCATGAAGTAACCCGGCGTCTCGCGGGCGCGTTGCCACCGCCAAAACCCGTCGAATTCAACGGGCGCGATGTAGACGGTTTTGCCTTTCACAACTTGGGTCTGGAGGTCGCCCAACTTGTAGTAGGAGGTGTTGGGAACGGTGCTCATGGCTTTGTTCATCTTGTTGCGGACGGTCTTGGGCGCAATGGCGATGGGGGTGGCATCCTTATCCAAAAGGGGCGCCGTCTTCATGGTCTTGATTTTCAAGGAGTTGTAGACGGGCTTCACGCCGAAACGGGTCTGGGCAGCGCCAAAGAGGCTGGTTAAGAAGAGCAGGCCCAGAATGGCAGCGGCGACGTTGAGTCCGCGGTTGCGACTACGAAAGCGGGGCCGACCACTCTTTTCAGGACCTTCGATCGTCACGTTGGGACTACTGAAAGCCAAAAATGGCAGGTAGGCGATACCGCTGATGACGTTGAGGATGATCAAGCTAAAGAGTGCTTTGCTTGGCAGCATCACGAAGACGGCCAGCAGGGCAATCAAGTAGTAAAAGACGTAGACGCCAATCAACATTTTGGCGTGTTGGGGGCGTTGAACCAGCCCCATAATGCCCATGATAAAGGCGGCTAGTGTGCAGAAAAATGCAACTAATAACATAGTGTATGTAACCCTTTCTAAGTTGGCAGGAAGTTTCTTACTTATGTGGCGTGTTACTAATCATCTCCAGTTTATCGTATTTAGCAGTGATGGTCTAACACCCGTGGAATATTGTTACTTAGAGCTAGTGGCATGAGCTTGAATGGTGCCTAATTTGTCAATTGTACTTCACACGTTGGTGGGGGTGAAGTACTTTAATACAAATCGCACATCAAAAAGTATAAAATGAAAAGCACCCTATATAGGGTGCTTTTCATTATCGTGACTAAAAAATTTGTATTAGAAAAACTTTGCTTGAGCTGCTTTCTTATTAATCAATAAAATTTTAGAGCCCCAGTTATAAAGAGCACTATCTGAATTAGAGTTCTTGCCTAACCAAACTCCATCAAATCCGCTAATCAATCCTTGGTCCATTCCGCTCATATACTTAAACCCTTTATGTGGAGCGGCGGCGGTTCCTTTTAATCCATCACCACTGATATAGTATGCAACCCAATGTCCAGAATTATTAGTGAAGTTTTCGGAGTTACTATGCATCCCAGGCATTACTTCCAAATACTTAGAGGGATGATATGAGTTTCCCATAATACGATGACCATTAGAGAGCGTTCCAATAACTGTTCCACCGCCAATAGAATAAAGCTTGGTTCCCTTAGCAGGCTTCAGGTATCCTTTAGAATCAGTTAATGCACCTGAGCCTTTTTTGCCAGGTTTAATTACCCAGTTATTCAAGACACTAGGTTTATTCGTGTTATTAACAGCATTACTAATACTCTTTAGCTTGCTCTTACTAATCTTATTGCTTGAGCTTACAGATGAGCTTGACTTCGACTTAGCACTCGTGGCTACAGCTTTGCTTGTCTTAGCTTTTGGAGCCTTGCCATTCTTCACATAACCGTGCCAAATCCAGCCCTTAGTCTTACCATTGCTTGATTTGATGTAGTTATAAACAGCAGTCTTCTTGTTAGCCTTAACCACCTTAGCTTGCTTAGTTCGATAGAAGGTCGTGTGCCTGTAGTTCTTAGCCTTGTGAGAAATCTTGCTTAGCTTAGCTGATGAATACAGATTTCCTTTAGAAACGTGAACAGCTTTCTTAGCCAACTTCTTGTAAGACTTAGGCGTTGCGATGTGACGCACGGACTTAGCACTAGCCTGATCGACTCCCAAACCTGCTTGGCTGATTGCAGTACCCGAGCCCATACCAACTGCGGCTAACAGGGTTGCCGTAGCGATGATCATTTTTTTAGTTTTCACGATATTATTACTCCTCAATAACCAGTTTATGTAGTGACAATACGTTTATAAGACCTATTATATGGTCATTGAAGAGATGCTTCAATAGTTAACGTGATTTAATTTTTGAATGCCAAAATAAAAAAGCTACCCCGGATAAAGGATAGCCTTGATACCAAAGCGCGTCAGGCATACTGATTTTGATCGAATAGTTTAGGTGTTATAGTTATGTAGCTGTAGAGCGAAAACTCATCTAGTTACAATACGACGTAAAGAACCAGGCAGACGGCCAAGTTAGCGATGGTTCTTTTCTTTTGCCTTGAATTCAACACTGTACAAAAACACCGTGTCCTGTGCTATAATTAGCGCAGAAACACGGTAGATGTAGAGCGACAGCTCACCCAGTCACATTACAGCGTAAAGAACCGAGTAGACCGCCAAGTTAGCTGCGGTTCTTTTTGTTTGCTTCGATGATTTTGGCATAAGCCGTAATCACCTTGGCAACAGCGTTCAAGATTGCGGCGATGCCCAGGAGGCATGCCGACAGACCGATTACATACAGCGAGCCTTTCAAGTTTGATGTTGTGTTGCATACGCATCACTCCAATCATAGTTGAGGGTTCGCCACCGCTCTAACACTCTACAGGTAGTAGTATAATAGACTGCTCAAAGGAGCTGCACGGTGATTATCGCGTCTGGGACAGAAGAGCTTGAGACTGGCGTCGTGGCGCTGGTTAGAGATACATTGATGGATTGAAAAAAAGCACCCGTTAAGTGGGGTGCTTTTTTTGTGTTGTTTACTTGATACCTTTGTAAGCAAGTTTTAAATTGGCCTTGTCTTTAGCTGATGGCTTAGAAGCATAACCCGATAAGGCACTTGTTTTGTCATCATTTGATTCCAGTCCAAGTGCCATTCCAACAGCCCATAAGGCGTCCTTTTCTTTTCCTAGCTCCGTTTCATTTAAATGCGTCAGAGCTTGACGATTCATGCTAACTTTGATTCGATAAATACTGCCCCGATGTTCAAATCCGTCATAAACAGGATCAAACAGGTAAGTATTATTTTTAAGCCTTTTGACTGTCGTTAATCGGATGTCAGCATTTGATGCCTTTTTCGTAGCACGAAGCTTAACAACATGCAGACTGTTCCATGAATTGATAGCGCCCTTCCAAATATTTTTCCAATGCTTAGATGAAGCTTTTACATGATATGTAAGTTTTCGAGAATAAAGACTCCCGTAATATGGCTTGCTTGACGCGTTGGCAGTGACAGAGCCGACGCCTAACAGGCTAACGCCGATACCTAACATGGTAACGAACTTGATTAAACTTTTACGATTTAACATAAAGAACACTCCTCAGTTTCATAAATTAGTTATTATGTTTAAATTATACGCGAGTGGCATGACACAATTTGTCACTTTGGGTGATTACATAAAGAAAGAAGCCTATCAGCTTTTAGTTGATAGGCTTCTTTTCTAATTAGTCCTCATTCTCCAGATCTGTGAGATGCTGCATGAGCTCCGCAGCCGTGTGGTACTCAGTCACGTTGCCATTCTTAACATCTTCAAGGGCCGCTTCGATACCGCTTTTAAAGTTGGCCTGTTTCTGGTGGTTCAATCTCAGCATATCAATTAATCGTTCCAGCTCGATCTTAACGTAGCCAGCAATCAGGTCTTCAAAGTCGCTCAAATCGCCCGTTTCACACGACTTAGATAAGGCCTGTACGTATCGCGAGCGTCCTGGTCAGGCTTATAAGCCTAGTGAATAACGACTTTGATTTTGGCTGGCACGTGGGTGTAGATCCAGTGGGCGTCGGCAACGCTGAGGCGCACGCAACCGTGGCTGGCGCGCTTGCCCAACTTCTTGGCTTCGCTGACCACGTACTTCCCTTTGGCGTTAGTTGGGACGGTGTGGAACAGGTAAACACCCCAATCCTTGAAGGAGGTCCAGTAACGGGCACCTTCACGGGAACTGGCATTGTAGAAGGACTTACCACGGTTTTGAATGTGGAACGTCCCCTTAGGAGTTGGGGAGGACTTCTTACCGGTCGAGCACTTCATGGTGTACAGAACTTTCTTCTTGCTGGCCATGATGTAGACCCGTTGCTTGGCAATGGAGACCTTGATAAAGGCGTGCTTGTGCTTCTTCAGGTTTGGGTAAGGTTTAGACTCGGAAGACTGTTTCCAGGAAGGGGTCTTCGTCGTCTTAGTTGTTTTAGCTTGCGCAGTGGTGGCGTGGTTACTCAGCCGAACTGTGCCCCCGGTCAATCCTAGGACGGCTAGTAATGTGACAATCAACAGGGTTACTTTTTTCATTATGTAGGGGTTCCTCCTTATAATTTCAACAAGTTCATCTTATGAGTATATTTATAAACTGTCAACGGACAGTACGGCCTGGCTGTGGACCGAAAAAGAGCGAGTTGCTGGGATTCTCAGCAACTCGCTTCAAGGATTGTCCTTCGGTTCATGGTCAAAACTCAAGAGAATGAGAAAAGTGCCGGTACCCACCCCCAGTAACCGCGCCGATTGGCTATCAAAATGCCAGAGAAATCGTTCAGCTAGAATGCAGAGGATGCCCAACCAAAAGGGCAACGTTCGATAGAAATGAGGATTCAACTTCGACCACATGGGGCCACCTTCTCGCTACTAAATTTTCTAACGGGCGGTTTTGCCCGATGAGGTTGCCACAGACTAGCACGATGCGGTGGCAATTGGCAGGTGGAAACGGTGGTTAGGCTGGTCGACCAACAAAGTTAGTTGAATAATCCCAGTCGTGGATTGCTGGTCTATCGCGGTTAAGCGGTGTTAATTGACTTTTGTCGGGGGTTGCGACGACATACGTTCGAAACACAAAAAGGGTCTGAGACTTTTGTCCCAAACCCATTCCAATCATCATCTTTAGCCGCGGAACATGAAGATGCCCCGGACGATTTCCGCCCCGATCAAGATTACCATGAATGACCAAGTGACTAACGTTGCCACGCTCCCCATAATCAAGACCTCCTTGTGATTTTTTTAACTAGTTTCATTGTACGGCGAAAGGCGGGATTAAACAATGGGAAACGCTTACATTCGAGCAAAATAAAATGGCCCTGGTTGGTGAAGCTTAGCCAGAGCCATTAGTTAGCAAATTAATGAGGAATCAACTCCCAGAACCTATCATTGCACCAAACGTGGCCAGCGTTATGCCCGGGGTGACTCGTAAGCGGGCGAGGTTGTAGCGGCCCTGTTTCATGGTAGCGACGCCCTCCTGGGTTGTTAGAGCAATGCTGTAGCCAGCCTGTTTAGCTAGCTTGTGAGTCGTCTTGTTAGCGCGACCAGCGGGG
This sequence comes from Levilactobacillus tongjiangensis, assembly GCF_003946345.1. Lineage (GTDB taxonomy): Bacteria > Bacillota > Bacilli > Lactobacillales > Lactobacillaceae > Levilactobacillus > Levilactobacillus tongjiangensis. Next base: position 29,161 of record NZ_RHNY01000018.1, on the reverse strand, counting down.
TGAGCATCTTGGTATCCTGTTGGAGGCGTTGGTCCAGCCACGTCTTGGAAGCCGTCAGTTCTTGCTTCTGCTCCGTTGCCGTGAGACTGTCGAGGTTCAGGTGTTGGACCGTGTGGCTAGCAAAATCAATGTGACCGGAGTCTTTTAATTGCTTCATTTCAGCTAGGGTCAAGTGGTTAGACTTGTGCGTAAAGCCGGTAATCACATTGATTGTGGCGTGTTGGTGATATTTTTTCAAAATGGGTAAAATCTTGCGATTGTCCTTGTACGCATCATCTAGCGTGATCCAAACGACTTTTTTCTGGGGCACGGTGTTGGTTGTCAGTGCGCGAATCGCCTGTGTCGTCGTTAGTGTCTGGTAGCCGTGCTGTTTCAGGTAGGCCATCTCGTGCGCGAACTGTTTCTTGGGTACCCGCAGTTGGTTACCGCTGGCGATGCTGTGATACATCAGAATCGGCAACTTTAACGGGTGTTTTAACTTCAACCACGGTTTGGGCGCCTTGACCTGAGTGGCCGAGACGTCGTGACTGGAGATTTCGTTTTCCTGAGCCGGATGAGATTGCACGTTGTGATTGGGCCGCTCTTGGGAACGATTGATTCCCCATACGAGTAGGGCGGCAAGGGCCAGACAGCCACCCAATAACCACCATTTTCTACGCATAATTATTCCCCCAAATAATTAATCTTATATAAGTTATATTATAAGAGGAATTTCATAAAAAGTGAACTCAATCGGCACGTTGGGCCAGTCGGCGGTAGTAGTCGATGGAATCTGGTTCCAAATGGAGGGTCGCAACAACCTCTCTGTCGGTCTTTTGCGGGTGGCGGCGAAGATAGTTAACTAAGTAACCTTGATATAAAACGGTGGGGCTGAGGGCGAAACCAATGATCCTTTCGTCGGGCTTGAGATACTTGTGGAGGCCGGGCAATGTCAGGTGTGGGTCGGCCGCGGCCCGCTGCTTTAAGAACCAATCACCGGTTTGAAAACGGTCCTGTAAGGGCGTCACAAATGCTCGGAATTCTTGCAGAAAGGCCTGGTCGGCAGCGGTCCAGTCAGTGGTGCTTAGTTTAGCCGTGAAGTCCGGTTGCAAAAAGACCTGCACGGGATAGCCGTGGGCGATCAGCAACAGGGTCAGCCGAGTGTAAACGTGGAGCCGCTGGTCGGCTAAGAAGTCGTCTAGGGTGTCGACCCACCGGTAGTTGACCGGTTGGGCGGCCTGTTTAGGCTTACTCTTGAGGTCGAGCGTGGGCAGGTAAGGCGTCCAGCGGTGAGAGAAGAGAAACTTAAAGTAGACGTTTAAGTGGGACAGAATTTTATTATAGGTCTGGTTTTGAATTTGACGGGCGTCCACCAACATGGCCAGGTATTGTTCCACGTCAGGCGTCTGAAGTTGGTTGACCCGGTGGTCGCGTTGATAGGTGGGATTGAAGTTTTCTAAGTAGTGGAAGAAGTCTTTCAACGTTGACGTATATTCGTCATGGGTGGCGGTGGCCATTGACCGGTCGGCTAGCATTCGGTTGAAGGCGTCTTGGTATGGGTATTCTTGCGGCATTCAACCGCCTCACTTTCTAAAAATTACTTTAACTAGTCAAGATACAAAGCGTCCGCCTCCGGTGGCCGGGGATGGGGGTCGCCGTGGGGACCGGAGCAAGCCTGAAGAGCGGTCTTGCTCCTCGACTGGCAGCCCCGCCAAACCCAGCGGGTCTCCCAGCTCGTCCCATGCTGTAACTTGGAAAACCACCAAGTAACACCATCGACACGGCGACCCCATCCCCAGCCACCTGCGGCTACGGTTGTGCACTGAATTGATTAGGTGTCGGATAACTTAAATCAGCTGGTCGAATGTCAGCCATGAAAGTGGCGTCAGCTCAGTTATTTTTCGAGTCTCGATGTGATTTCAAGTCTAGGCGTGAGACCGTCCTATGGCTTGTTCCAAGTCTCGCAGCGGGCGGCACTCCTGCCAACCGTTGACGAGTACTTCAGCTATCTCCAGTCTACCAGATTTAGGCTAATCGGGTGTAAATTAAAACCACCACTGAATTCAGGTCAATAGTGGTGGTTTAAAACAAAGCTTAAGCTGTGACAGCGGCGTGGACCTTATCACGGAGGGCGGCTTTTTCCTCGTCAGAGATAAAGGCGCCGTTAATGGCGTTTAAAGTCAGGCGTTCTAAGTGTTGCCAGCCCAGTCCGTAGTGTGCATGAACGGTCATGAATTCACTGGTCAGGGTGACGTTGGAAACGGTCCGGTCGTCGGTGTTGAGGGTGACGTTCAGGCCGGCACTCAAGAATTCAGAGAGTGGGAAGGTGTCGTAACCAGTGACAGCCTTAGTCTGGACGTTGCTAGTGGGACACATTTCAATGGTTGCGTCGGCGCGCTTGGCTTGCTTGATGGTCGCGGGGAAGCCACTCATGTGGACCCCGTGGCCAATCCGTTCGGCCCCCATGGTGAGGGCAACGGCCACGTTGTCAACGGGGCCAGCTTCACCCGCGTGAAATGAGAATGGCAGGCCAGTTTGCCGGCCAGCTTTCATGGCTTCGGCAAGGTCGATGGCTGGGTGATTGTATTCGTCGCCAGCAAAATCGAGGCCAACGACGCCCTTGCCAATGAATTCACTGGCAACTTCAAAGACGCCAATGCATTCGTCGATGGGGCGATCACGCATGACACAGACGATGGCATTAACTGGAATGCCAAATTCTTCAGTACCAGCGTGGAGACCGTCTAGGGTTGCTTGAATGGCGTCGCGGACGGACAGCCCCTTTTGGGTGAAGATTGCTGGGGCGAAGCGGGTTTCTAAGTAAATGAGGCCATCGGCGGCCGCTGTGCGAACCATATCGAAGCCAGCAATTCGTAGCTGTTCGGCGGTCTGCATCAGGTCGGTTACGACTTGGAAGCGTTGTAAGTAGTCAATAAGACTTTCGGTTTCAAGGGGGGCGGTGACCAGGTGACGTAAGTCTTGGTCGTCGGCGGGCAGCGGGGTCCCCGTCACCGCTGCCATTTCCCGGAGAGCTGGCAGAGAAATTGACCCATCAAGGTGGCAGTGTAATTCAACCTTGGGGTATTGGCGGACGTTATCTTCAGTAAAAGGTTTGACGCGGGACATGGTGAACTCCTCCTTTGATGAATAGCTTCTTTTAAGTATATCATGAAAGCGTTTAACTACCAGAGAAAAATCGACTACTGACATTAGCTAAAGCGAATGACCCGCCTTTTTGCCCTTCTGAATGTTTGCTTAGCGAATTAACTTGCCCCTTGAAGTCGCTTGAAAATCCCGATAATTTCGTTTTTGTTAAATGGGAACGGTTACTTGTTGATGTCAAATTTTACAATTTCAAAAATGTGGGTAAAAACGTTGTTTCTACGGGGTAAACATTATATGATTAGGTCTAGTTAACTACCGAGATTTTGCCGGGTAATTAAGGCCGTTAGAAGGGTCAGTACATATATCTGGTAAATTATCGCGAAAAATATCAACATAACGAATAATAAAATCAACTTAATAACTAGTTTTACAACCATTTGGGGAGTATCACCAGTCTGACAGTTACTGGTTTTTATAAAGAGAAGGAGCAATTATTATGGATCAGACTTACACGCGGCTCACGCGAACGCTTTTGCGTAGTCAGCGCGAAGGAAAGCGACGATACATAACCGGATTCGATGGTATCCGGACGTTAGCCGTTTTGGGGGTTATCATTTATCACTTAGCACCATCCACCTTACAGGGGGGTTACCTAGGGGTGCCCATATTCTTCGTGGTTTCTGGCTATCTGATTACGTATCTGTTGATTCAAGAGTGGGATACGCACAATGAAATTGATGTCTGGGGGTTCTACGGCCGGCGACTAAAACGACTGTATCCGGCGTTGGTCACCATGATTTTAGGGACGACAGCCTACATCACGCTGTTCCAGCGGAGCCTGTTGGCCAATATTCGGGGTACCGTGGTCACCAACTTGATCTATGGCTATAACTGGTTTGAGATTAAACACGGCCAGTCCTACTTTGACCGGTTTAATGGAGAGTCGCCGTTTACGCACTTGTGGTCGTTATCCATTGAAGGGCAATTCTATCTGGTATGGCCGTTCGTGGTGTTGGCCCTGCTACTGTTCTTACGGAAGCGCGCCCGGGCCGTAGCCATTCTCTTTGCGGTGGCGGTCGTGTCAGCGGTCTTAATGGCGTTACTGTACGACCCAGCGAACACGAACCGGGTCTACTACGGAACTGATACTCGGATGTTTGCCATCCTGATTGGAACGGGTATGGCCTTCCTGTGGCCGGCTCACAAACTTAATTCAAATGTCTCACAGGCCCACCGCTGGATTCTAAATGGTGCGGGCCTGGTGTCACTATTAGTTCTAATTTACATGTTCTTTACCATGAATGGGCAAGCAGCCAGCACTTATCGTGGCGGTATGTTCTGGTTCACCGTGTTAGCTGGTGTTCTGGTGGCAACGGTGGCCCATCCGGGGAGTGATATGAATCGCCTGCTCTCGAACCCCGTCTTTAGTTACGTGGGTAAGCGGAGCTATGGGATTTACCTGTATCAGTTTCCCGTCATGATTTTCTATGAAGCTAAGGTGAACATCGGCAATCATCCGTTGTTCAACGCCTTGGTTGAGGTAGCCTTGATCATGTTGGTGACGGAGCTGAGTTACCGGTTTATTGAAAATCCAATGCGGCACTACCATTATGGTCAGTTGACCCATGATGTGAAGAACCTGCTGCAACAACCCGGTGCCCACCGGGTGGCCAGCACGTTTACGGTGATTGCTGCTGTCCTGTTTGGTGTCACCGCCGTCGGGTTCGTTCAACAGCCAGCTGCCGCGAAACCAACGGCCCTCCAGCGGACGATTACGGAGCGGCAAGCTTCGACGAAGAAGCAAAACGCAGCTGCGGCCAAGAAACAAAAGGCGTTAGCAGCGGCTGCCTCTAAGCGTAAACACGAGAAGGCAGTGGCCTTTTCAAAGATGTCCAAGGCGGACCAGAAGACGGCGAAATACTACTTCTTAAACGCTAAGGAACTGACGACTAGCAAGCAAACGCCAATCACGGCAGTGGGGGACTCCGTTCTGCTAGATGACTCCGGTGATCTGCAAGAGGTCTTCCCAGGCGCCGTCGTTGATGGCGCCGTGGGTCGGCAAGCAGATGCTGTACCGGGCGTAATTAGTGGCTTGGCACAACGGGGCCAACTGGCACAGACGGTGCTAGTCAATATTGGGACGAACGGGTACGTGACAGCGGACCAAGCGGACCAAATCGTGCATGCCATTGGGCCTAAGCGCCAGATCTTCTGGGTCAACGCGCACGTCCCAACGCGTGAATGGCAGAATTCCGTGAACAAGATGATCGCTAAGACGGCTGCCAAGTACGACAACGTCCATGAGATCGATTGGTACGGGACGGCTAAGGGCCATGATAAGTGGTTCGTTAGCGATCACGTTCATCCTAACAACTTGGGGAACCGGTACTTCACGTCACTGATTGCTAAGTCGATGGCTAAGACTTCTAAATAACAGTTGGTGTGCTGTTGGCATGACTTGGCCGCCTCCGGCCGCCAGGGCTGGTGCATGCTGTGGGGACCGGCGCGAGCCATAGTGCGGTCTCGCACCTCGACTTGAAACCACGCCTAGGGCGCGTGTTTCCAAGCTCGGTGATTTCCCGTGGTGTAACCTCGGGAAATCACCGAGCTAACGCCACTTTCACAGCTACCACCAGCCCTGGCAACCTGCGGCTACATTGGCTGTGTCAGTAACAAATGTGTTAGCTGTCAGTCTTAATTGACAGTACTAATCAGTGATTGAGAGGCGATTGCCTGGTGAATTGGTCTTTAAATACTGCACTATTTTACTGGTTAGCTTCTAACCGACTATTTAGATAATAATTTTTGAAAATATCAGGTAATCGAAGCCGTGAGGTCACAGCGGATGGGCTCAGGCGCCTCGTTATTCTTAGTACCGGTGGGTTTCCGGTAGTTAGAATAAGACCAAGTTTTAAGACTCCGGGTTTTGAGGCTTAAAATTGTGTCGGCACCGTTCCAGCCCATCCGCTGTGACTGGTAAGGCGGACAAATAACCGCATTACTAATAAGTTGTTATTTATTTTAACCTTTAAGTGGCTTACCAAATCGCAAATCCCGGATTGACAGGGATTTGCGACTTTTTTGTTGGTTCACCAATTTGCCCCCGAGATGTTAGTTCCGTTAATTTACCAGTGGTCGCAATTTCTTGGGGGATTCGGGACCATTTCGAGTAAACAGATGAGAGTCTCAATTACGTTACGTGGTAATATACCAAGTGAATTCAGGGATGGATTCACCACGAAATCTACTGGGGGGTAATTGTTATGATGAAAAAAGTTGCAATGATCGCAGCTGCAGCAGCGATGGTATTGCCATTAGGGTTAGGGGCTATTGCTCCCGCAACTGGTGAAACAACTGCGATGGCGGCCGCTAAAGTGGCCGCCAAAAAAACCACGTATACACTGGTAAGCGTTAAAAACGTTAAAAAAGCCGCTTATCACGTGAAGAGTGGGAAACCAGCACTGTATAGCGCCGCATTTGCTGCCGACAAGGCCAAAGTCACTATGGCTAAGAAAGGGACCCTGGCTGGCGAAAAGACCTACAACGTCACTAAGCAGATTGTGATCAAGACCAAGGCTACCAAGAAGGCTAAGGCCAAGAAGGTAACCTATGCTTACGTGAAGAGTACTAACGGTAAGGTCAAAGGCTGGGCCGTTCTCTCTAAGCTGACAGCGGGTAAGTTTATGGCAGCTGATGGTAAGAAGGCAACTAAGAAGGCCGCTGCCGACAAAATCGCGGGCAAGACCTACACTTTAGTTAGCTCTGCTAAGATCAAGAAAGCCGCTTTTCACTTCAAAGGCGCTACACCAGCTTACTTTAGTGGGAAATTTGCCGCTGACAAGCCTAAGGTTACGTTGACCAAGAAGGGCGTCCTGCCACAAAGCAAGACCTTCTACGCAACTAAGAAGATCACCATCAAACAAAACAAGAAGAACGTTAAGTACCTCTACGTTACCAACAAAGGCTGGGTAAAGGCATCATTGCTGACTGCTGGTAAGTTCATGGCAGCAGATTAACGTGGTTGTTTCAACTAGAAGCACGCTTGATGGCGTGCTTCTTTTTTTTGGTTAGTTGTAGATTGCCGCCGCTGGTAGCTAGACGCTCCGCTGTGGGGACCGACTAAAGCCAAAGAGCGGTCTTTAGTCTCGACTTGGAAGCTCGGAAAATCACCGAGTTTCCAAGCTCGTCCCGTGGCCTAAGCTCGGAAAAACCCACCGAGCTAACGCCACTTTCACAGACTCCGCGTCTAGCTACCAGCGGCTTCTGTGTATGGAAAATTCAGTGTAGTATGCACTGGCTATGCGGTTGAAGTTGTTGGCCAGCCACAACAGCCTACAACTTCAACTAGGTTATGGGTTTAACCGCTGCTGCTATGTAATTGTTAATTACCAAGTAAACCGCCAGCTAAGACAATTGTGAGAGGACGTGTCGTGGATTTAAACCAGAGTAAATCTAGAAAACTACCGTAGCCGGAGGTTGCCAGGGATGGTGCCGGCTGTGAAAGTGTTGGTGGCTCGGTGGGGTTGCCGAGTCACCAACACGGGACGAGCTTGGAGCCCCGCCTGGGCTTGGGCGGGGCTTCAAGTCGAGCCGGAGGACCGGTTCTCAGGCCGCAGGCGGTCCCCACAGCAGGTACCATCCCTGGCGGCCGGAGGCGGCCATTTTAGGCACTTGACCTACCTGTATATAGCCTGCAACTACAACACGACCTATCACAATTGTCGTTAGATTAAGGATTTCTAGCGATTCTTAGAACTGGCTAATACTGAAAAGTAATCGCTTTACAACGTCTGACAAAGCAAGCATAATGGGGGCGTAAAAGGCGTTATGAATCTACGGAGGTGTTTTTGATGGTAAAGACAAAAGCAGTAATGATCGGTGCCGGCTTGTCTAATATGGCCGCAGCGGTTTACCTGATTCAAGAAGCCCATTGGAACGGCAGTCAGATTACATTTTATGGGGCTGACATGCACGGGGCCAATGATGGTGGCGAGACTGGTGAGTTCAGTAATGAGTATTGGAACAAGAACCACCCGCTAGATAACCAAACGGGTTACGTGGCCCGTGGTGGTCGGATGTTGAACTACCGGACTTACGTTGATTTGATGGATCTGCTTGACCGGATTCCGTCAGCTACCGAGGAGGGCATGACGGCCGCCGAAGATACCCGCAACTTTGATTTTCATCACAAGACCTTTGATAAAGCACGGCTGATGCAAGGAGGCAAAGGTATCATTGATGGCGGTAAATTAGGCCTGAATAACAAGGACCGTGTCTTGTTGTCTAAGTTAGTTTTGATGCCTGACGAAGAGGAAACCAAGCTCGATAACGTGACGATTGCCGAGTACTTCAAGGACGACCCACACATGTTCCAAACCAATTTCTGGTACATGTGGGAAACGACCTTTGCCTTCAGAATTGAAAGCTCTGCGCAAGAATTACGGCGCTATATGCATCAAATGATTTATGAATTTACACAGATTGAACACTTAGTTGGGGTCAACCGGACCCGTTACAATCAGTTCGAAAGCATTATGTTACCGCTGATCAACTACTTAAAGGACAATGGCGTGACCTTCCTAGATAACCGAATCGTCACTGATTGGGAGTTTGCGGACAGTGCCTTACAGGACGAAATTACCGTGACCGGCCTGCACGTCAAGAACGTGGCCGATGATACGGAAGAGCTGGTCGATATCGACAGTGACACGGCCGTTATCTTCACCAACGGATCCATCACGGACTCCGCAACTATGGGGGATTACGATACGCCAGCACGGGAGAACATGGAATATGGGATCAGTGCCGCACTGTGGAAGAAGGCCACTGAGCACTTCTACAATTTGGGGACACCGGACAAGTTCTTCGATGACCGCAAGAATTCCGAGTGGGTCAGCTTTACGTTGACCACCAAGAACCACTTGCTGTTGAACGAAATCACTCGGATCACGACGCAGGTTCCCGGGAACGCGTTGAACTCCTTCTTGTCTACGACGCCAATTACGCCATTAGGCCAAAAGGACGTGAACATGTCGATCGTGGTTCATCATCAGCCACACTTTACCACTCAGAAGCCTAACGAATCCGTTATCTGGGGCTACTTCCTGTATCCACGGCGGACCGGTGAGTTCGTTCATAAGCAGTACATTAAGATGACGGGGAAAGAAATGGCCCAGGAATTGATTGGGCAACTGGCTAAGGTCGACCCTGGTCCTAACAACATTCGGGACAAGGAACCAGAAATTTTGGATAGCATCATCAATAACATCCCGGTTTACATGCCATACGCCTCAGCCCTGTTTAACAACCGGGCTAAGACGGACCGGCCAGAGGTCATTCCAGCACACTCCACCAACTTAGCCTTCACCGGTGAGTTTGCGGAACAACCTTACCAGATGATCTTCACGGAACAGAGTGCGGTTCGTTCGGGTGAAATTGCCGCTTACCATTTTGCTGGAATCTCAATGGATAACTTAGTGGATACGCCACGCTACGACAAGGATAAGAAGACCTTATTGAAGGCTACGCGGCGGATGTTTAGTTAGGGATAATAAGCACATTAATTAAAAAAGACGCCTAGTTTCAGTCTTAATCACCATTCAATATGAGTGGTGTTGGCTGAGACTAGGCGTCTTTTGTGGTGTTAATGAATGCCACGTTGCCAAAGCAATTTTCCCAGTAATAGTTCAGGTGCTATCAAGATTAGCCCCAGAATGGCAATTTGGAGGAACAGCCAACGTCCAATCGTGGCCGGTGCGTCGACGTCTTTCGCAGCTAGCAGGGAGACCTTGGTATGAGGGACGCGCCAGTTAGAGCCGCGGTCGTGAGATCTGAGGTCCTGGTCGTGTAGCTGAATGGCCGGTCGTCGCGCCAAAAAGCGCTCGGGTCGGAATCGCTGCAACGTGTCCGCAACCAAGGGATAACAGATAAGCCAGGATCCCAGCAGATAGAGGGTGAGGGGACTGTGGTCCAATTTAACGGTGAAGCCCAACGTGCGGGCTGTGAAGAAGAGGTAGGCAAGAATTGGTAGAAGACTGTGGTAGTAGCTAGTTAGGTATTTGCGGACCATCGAACCACCTCGATTTTTCAGCAGTATAGCGCATCCTGGACTGATGAATCTGATTGAGGATGGGGTTAGGAAGGTGGTCGGCAAAATAAATTTTACAGAAAAAAAGAGTTCGGGGATTGTCCCGAACTCCGCTGATTGTTGTTAATTTAGCTCGCTAAACTGTTCACGTTCGTTCGATGAGTCGCGGTGCCTTGCCAGAAGGGAACCTTCACAATTCCCATGACCTTGTCGGATTCAACGTAGCCCCAGGCGCGACCATCTTCGGAAATGCTTCGGTGATCACCGAGCACGAAGTAGTGGTTTTGTGGGACCGTGTTGCCCTGGTACTTCCAGTCATGTGCCTTGGCGAGACTGCTGAGCGTCCAGTTGCCAGTTCCCGTGGTCCGTTCGTCTTTACTGATGAAGGACTGGTTGATAGCCTTGTTGTTGACGTAAATGTAGCCGTTCTTGCTGACGACTTTATCGCCAGGTAGGCCAATGACCCGTTTCACGTAGTTGGTGTTCTTGGCGGCTTGTGGGTCTTCCCCGTAGGCGTCAAAGACGATGACGCTCAGTCGTTTTAATTTCAGTGGTTTGACGACGACCATCCGTTCTTGGTCGGCCAGGTTGGGTTCCATGGACCCACCGGCGACCTTAACGACTTCAAATAAATAGGTGCGCACCAACAAGACGACCACGAGGGCAATCAAGATAGGCAGGACCCAGCTCAAAATACTGCGAAAGGCTTTCATTAGACGAATTATCTCCCTAAATTTCGGTTTATTAAGGTTTAGTATATCGTCTATTCTAGCATAGCTCGTCCCCGGCTCAGCCAGTTTAGTGAAAAATTAACGAAATACGTAGAAAGTCGCCTAAAGAGGTAGCGCTTACAGGCCTTTTGTGTAACAATGTAGGGAAGTAAAACCGTTTAATCACGAGGAGGAATCAACATGGCAGAACAAGCTGAATTATTGAAAGTTGCTACGGCAATGTTGGACAAAGCCTACACCCCGTATTCCCATTTTCACGTGGGGGCAGCGGCGGTCGGTGCTAGTGGCAAAGTCTACGGTGGCTGTAATATTGAAAACGCATCGTACGGCGCAACCAACTGTGCCGAACGGACGGCAATCTTTTCCGGTATCGCCGCTGGTGAGAAACATTTTACCGCTTTATTAGTTACTGGCAATACGGAAGGTCCCATCGCACCTTGCGGCATTTGCCGGCAGGTGATTGCTGAGTTCTTCGATTCTGATGCGCCCGTTTACCTGACCAACCAGTCCGGTGCTTTTACTGAGACTACCGTTGAGGGTATTCTTCCTGGGGCGTTTACTGACTTGACTTAGATTTAGTTAGCCGCCTTCGGCCGCCAGAAATTGGGGCCGCTGTGGGGACCGGGCAAAGCCATAGAGCGGTCTTTGCCCTCGATTCTAAGCCTCGGAAAGTCGCCGAGTCTTAGAACTCGCCCCACGCTGTAAGTTGGAAGCCCACCAACTAACACCGTCGACACCGCGGCCCCAATTTCTGGCGGCCTGCGGCTACAGTAGTCGTTGTAATTGTCCGTTGGCGTAAAAGCCTCGGGTTGGTAGTTAAATGGGGGTACGTGTTAGGCAGTACACCGGCCTTAGTTTGTGGCTGATCCAGCTTCACCAGACCCCGAGCCAGTCATGTATGAAAACTTAATTTAACACTACGAGGTCTGGGACAAAAGTCTCAGGCCCTTTTTGCGCTCTGAACATATATAGCTGAAACGTGCGACGAAAGGTAGTTAACTCCGCTTAACACTGATGGACAGACAATCCAAGCCCCGGATTATTCGTCTATCGACGTTAATGCTCATTGACTAACCACCCTTTGGCTCACTCTTTTTCGACATTTTACTATTTTAGGTAAATTACTTTGACACGCATAGTAGTGTGTGATACATTAGTTCCATCGAGAAAACGAAAGGGAGTGGCAACATGGCTGAGGTTATTTCCAAGGATCTCATCCGGGGCCATACGGATACGATTGTTTTAAACATCCTACAACAGGGGGATAGTTATGGGTACCAGGTGGCTAAGCGCGTCAAGGCGCTGAGTCAGGGGCACTATGAACTCAACGAGGCTACGTTGTATACCGTGTTTCGTCGGCTTGAAAAGAATGGCGCGCTGGAAGATTACTGGGGGGATGAATCTCAGGGGTCCCGGCGAAAATACTATCACGTGACGCCAGTGGGGGTAGCCCTGTTGAAGAAGAATACGGCGGCCTGGCAAGTGGCCAAACCAATTATTGATGACTTGATTACGGGAACGGTTCCCGAGGAGGATTAGCATGGATGATATTACAATGGAAATTCGCACGCGACTTGATCAACGGTTCAGTCAATACCAGCCTTCCCGGGCGTTAACGGAGTTGAAAGAAGAACTGGTGGGGGACCTTACCGAGGCTGTCACAGATAAAGTAAATCAGGGGCAGGATGCAGCGCTGGCTGTGGACGAAGCCATGGCACAGCTCGGGGACATCGACGCTTTGCTTAAAGAAGTGGCGGAAGAAGATGCGTCAGATGAGTCAGCTGATGACGCCACGGAACGTGACTTTGACGACTCCCAAGTAAAAATTGGCAAACTGAAAATTCACGGTGACAAAGTGACCTGGGGTGACCACGTTCTGGTAGATGGTGAAAATGACAAGGTTGATTTAGGCAACTTAGTTAAAGTTGATGGTGACCACGTTTCCGTAGCCGGCGGGATGATCGACGTCCAGGGCGACGACGTTCACGTGAATGGTGCGCGGCCACGGCGGACCTTTGTGGAGTCCCTGAAACTGGTCAACACTCAGGCGTTTAGCGTGGCTGATTTGGCGCAGGTGGACTTGAACTACCGGGATGCTGCGGTTAAGCTTGGGCCGGCCAACGCCGACGAAATCGTGATCAATGAGTACATGAGTCGCGATAATGCCCGGTACTACTTACGGGCTGAACGGCACGGCAATCACCTCACAATTAAACAGGGGGACCGGCCGCGTCTGTGGCCTAATCATGTCCGGGCAGAAATCTTCTTGCCAGCTAACTTGACGGCATTGATTGGCGTACATGCTGGTAACGGGAGCCTGGAAATCAGCGATCTCAGTGCGCCATTGAAAATTATCGCGCATGCCATCAATGGCAGCATGCGGGCGTTTGATGATCATGTAAGTGAGCTCCTGATGAAGTCCACCAACGGCGCCATCCGGCTAGACCAAGTCCATGCGGATAAGCTGGAGTTGTTGAGTAAAAATGGTAGTGTGACATCCCGTGAGACGTCTGGAACTGTGAAAATCGATTCACGTAACGGGGCCATTAAACTGGTCGATCAAACGGGTGACGTTGATTTGCACGGACAAAACGGCGCTATCAAGCTGGACGGGTACACGGGACAGGCAATCGTTGCTGCTAATAATGGCGCCATTAAAGCCCGCAATTTTACCGGTGGGGGCACGTTTCATACCGGTAATGGCAGCGTCAACGCTCAGTTGGCCAGCCTGACGGATGATCTTAAGGTTGAGGCTGGGGGTAGTGTGACCCTACAAATGCCATTGATGACGGACTATCGTTTGGATTTGAAGAGTAAGTATGATCGGGTACGCGAACCACAAGAGTCACATCTGAGTTTGAATGATGAGTCCCATAAGATTGGGACGGTCGGTGAGCAGCCAGAACACGCAATTAACGTCTACGCAACTAACGGTGGTGTGCGGGTCAGCTAAACCTTCCTAGCCAACAGCTACATGGTGGGTAAATGGCAGTAGTCTAGCTGTAACTAGTCGGTGTACTTTACTTGCAGGTAAACTGTCAACCTTCTTAAAAAAAGACGAGCCACCAGCGTTGCAGGCTGGTGACTCGTCTTTCGTGTCTAACTTAGAATTTTAGTTCATACTCAAATTTTAATTTTTTATAGTAATTAGACTAAGTCAAAGTATCTCTGTAAATAATCCGCCACACCAGATTCATTATTATCCTTGGCAGTGATGTGGTCGGCAACGGCTTTCACGTCTGGTTGACCGTTGATCATGGCCACGCCCTCACCAGCCTGTTGAATCATGTGGAAGTCGTTTTCAGCGTCACCGAAGGTCATCAGATTGCTGGTATCCCAGTTGAACCGGGACAATAGCGCCTTGATACCTACGATCTTGTCCACTTCTGGTGAAAGGAATTCTAACATGTGGGGTTGCGACCGGACCACGTGGTAGGTCGTGAAGAGGTCGTGAGACACTTGCGGGTTGACGGTGTCTAGGGTTGACGGCGTGGTCGAAATTAATGCCGTACTAAAAAGATTATCGGGTAATTCTTTGAACGACACTGGTAGGTAGTCAACCCCGACTCGCTTAGTTTGCGTGTAAAGAGACGGCCCCAGTTCTTTGATTTGAAAATTGTGATTAAAGTCTAAGATATCTAATGGGAGACCACGGCGTGTGGCGTAGCGGTAGAGCGGTTCGAAGTCCGGCTTGTGGAGGCCATTTTGGTAAAGGACATCGCCCGTCGCGTTATGGACGACTAAACCGCCATTAAAGGTGATAGTGTAGTCGGTTTCCGCAGTTAGCCCCAATTGGGCAATGTAGGGTTGAATCGCCGAGAGTGGTCGGCCAGTACACAGAACAATTTTTAGTCCCTGTTGGTGGAGCCGTTGCAGCGCGGCAACGTTGGCTTCACTAATTTTTTTATGGCTATCAAGTAGCGTGTTATCTAGGTCTAGAGCAATCATCTTGATCACGAACATGACCTCCTTTATCTACCAGTGTACACGACCTTTTCGATATCGTGAAATTAATCGAGCCTATCGTTTTGCCCGCTAATTGATTTCGCTTAATCAATTAGTCAATCTATATAACTTTCTGATTGTTACCAGTTCACTCAAACTGTGGTCAATATTTCCAGTCGTTTGGGTTTATACTCTAGGTAGACTAGGACTAACTTAAAAGGGGTTTTATCGTTAAAATGACGTTGCCAGCGTCAGACGAAAAAACCTAACGGAATAACTAAGGTAGCGTTTTCTCCAAATTGTAAAGAAAATGCCAACAATTTCAGTAAAAAGGGTTTATTTTTTGGCTGATAGAGGTGATACTAGAGGAAGTTACTCACGGGCTCGATCATAAAGATACCACCATGATTGTAATTGGTGTAACTTAACATGGCTGATTTCAGTGAGGGGAATTTCCTGTGATTGACCTGCAGCTAAACCCATGTAGACGGTCGACGCGGAAACGTAGTCGACTGTTCCCGTGTAGGTAACGTCATGAAATATTAGAGTAGTGATTTGATTGTTTTGATAAGCTGTTTGGAGTATGGCTTTGATTCGCTGACTGACACTTTGCATGAGATCACGTCCTTAAAATAAAGGTTGTTTTCATTATAGAACAAGTGTTCGTTTTTGCAAACCGGTTTTTTAATATTATTGGATAACTTGCTTTGACGGTGAAATGTACGTAGGGTTATCCATTTCGTAGAATCTGGTCAAAGACGTCTGCTTTTTTTTAGGATACTTAGGATACAATGAAGTCCCGTAGCTGTGCGCATTTTCCAGGACGGTAAATGGCAGCGCCTCGCGCTGAATGAGAAGGAGTAATGGACTGACAATGACAGAGACGACAAATGAGGCAGTAACTACTGAAGCACAACTGAAAAAAGAATTTGACGATTTGTACATGCACATTTTCAAGTACATCGGTGATTTTGTGTCCATTCCAACGCAAAAGTATAATTTAACTTTTGAAGCGTTTATGGTGATGGATAACGTGGCTCGGAGTAAGAATGGTCAAACTTTAGTGGAACTGGCTAAGCTCGAAGGTGTTTCTAAGAGTGCGATTGCACGACAAGTGAACGTTCTCTTGAAGGAGAACTATGTGATGCAAAAGGTTGATCCTAACGACCGACGCGTGAAGTACATTACGTTGACGGCTGCGGGAAGTCGCGTTCAACGGAACCTTTCTGAGGCTACCGACGAACGGTTCCACCGTTGGTTAGAATTCTTCGGTGGCAAGGAAGAAGCCGAACGTTTTATCCGGGTTCTCCACCAAGCCAATGAACGTGCCGTTGCTGCTGGTTTTGTTGGGTTCGATAGCTTACATGATAAGCGGCGGAACTCTAACAAGAGCCGGAGTCACGGACACGCTAATGAATAATTTGTTTGATAATACTGAACGACCGTGAGATTTTTCTGATGGTCGTTTTTTTTGTTCTTTTTAGGGGCGTTAGGGATTGTGGTTGCCTGCGGCTGCCAGAGAGGGGGACCGCTGTGGGGACCGGAGCGAGCCAAAGTGCGGTCTCGCTCCTCGACTTGAAACCACGCCTAGGTCGCGTGTTTCCAAGCTCGTCCCACGCTGTAAGGCGGAAACCCACCACCTAACACCGTCGACACGGCGGTCCCCCTCCCTGGCAGTCTCCGGCTACAGTTGGGCGTGACCATTAAATTGTAGTGGTGGCAACGGTGGAAATTACTTGGTCATTAGTCGTGGTGTGGGCGTTCGTGGTCAGATAGTAAAAACTAGATTAGATTACATAAAATGATTCGTAGTCCGGGAAATTTTTTTGTTAGATTTCCTGCGCCTGTCGATCCATAACTTAATCCAAAATAAAAGCAGAGCGTGCTGGGACATTCAGCAGGCTCTGTTTTACTGTAAGCTTAATTTTAAATGTATAGCTGTGAGTACCTATGTTGTAGCTGCGGTAAAACCACAATCTAAGCCGGAGGCAACCAGGGTGGGGGCTGGCAGTGAAAGTAGCGTAACCTCGGTGGGGGGACCGAGGTTACGCTACGGGACGGGTTGGAAACGCGCGGTCTTGGCGCGGTTTCAACGCGAGCCGGCGGACCGTTCCACAGGCCGCCGGCGGTCCCCACAGCCAGCTCCCACCCTGGTTGCCGAAGGCGACATTTTACGACTATTTATCGGAAACCGTAGCTTCCAGCTGACGTTCATTGTATAACAAGAGGATGCCGAACATAACGACGTAAAGGACTAGCGGAATCCACGCGTAGTTTAACGTAATCATGTGCTGAGTTGCTGCGTTCTGAGGGTGATTGGCCACGTAGCCGGAGACGTGAAAAAGACCAGCCGTCACCAGACCACCCAACCCTAAGCCGACGTTGACGCCGAAGTCATCGGTGGAAGCGAGGATGCCCTCCGCCTGGATACCCATGGCCATCCCGTAACGGATGGTGTCGGCAATCATAATGGAGACCAGACCGATGATGATGCCGTTGCCGACGGCGTTGATCAGGATTCCTGCGAACAGCACGACAAGTTGGTTTAGCAAAACACCAATAGTTAGAATACCTTGGCCGACTGCTGCCACTGTGATACCCGTGAGCATGGTCCGTTTTTTGCCCCAGATGTGGGTGGAATGAATGATCAGTAACACCCCAATCAGTGCCGCAAACGTAAAACTATTGGCCCAAGGCACCAAGCCTTCGCTGTGTTGAATGTATTTGAAATAGTAAATGGTCGTCTGATTCTTGATGGCGGTAGTCAACCAGTACAACAGGATGACTACCGAGATAACTAGCCAGGGCTGATTTTTTCGCAACATGGTGCCAACCGCGCGCCAAGACTGGTGGGCCGCCTCCGGATTGGTGAAGCGTTCCCGAACGTGGAAAAAGGTGTTCCAAATCAGTGCCAGCGAAATCAGGCCAAACAAGACGATTGTCAACAGAAAACCTCGCTGCTGATTACCATGACCAAAGAAGGCAACCAAGGGAAGGGTGAAGACCGCCACGATAATCTGGACGGAACTTCCGCCGAATTGGCGGATAACTCCTAGTAAGGTCAGCTCCGACTCATTCTGGGTCATAGTGGGGAGAATCGAGGTGATCGGCAGGTTAACGGCCGTGTAGAAGAATCCCAGTCCTAAGTAGGTCACGTAGGCCCAAATTAGTTTCCCCGTGCCACTGAATGGCGGGGTAACGAAGGTTAGAATGGCGAATAGGACGTGGGGGAGAGCGTACCAGAGAAAGAACGGCCGGCTCTTGCCCCATTTGGAGTGGGTCCGGTCGATCATTAACCCAATTATTAAACTTTCTACAACGTCGGCGAGCCGGGCCACGATGAAGAGAATAGCGGCGGCACTTGCGGTTAGACCGTAAACATCGGTGTAAAAGAATAGCAGGTAGGTGGTCATCATCTGGAAGACCAGGTTATCCGCTGCATCACTTAGACCGTAGCTTAAGCGTTCTGGCCATTTGGTTTGCCAAGGTGAATTCAACGTTTCGCGGTCTCCTTTCGACTACTTACGCTGGCTTTGCTTGACCAGTCGTTGGTAAACTTCGGCGCCAACGAGGTCGTTGGTGACCATCCAGACGATGTGGCCCAAGGCTTCGGAGACGTGTTCTTCTTTTGGCTGATCCTTAGCGGCGGGGACGGTGCCCATGGCTGGCATGATTCCCAGGTGAAAGGCGACCCAGATGGCCAGGCCGAACCAGGTACCGGCGTCCTTCTTCACAGCCGGAATCTTCTCACCGATGATTTGGTAGAGGACGGCAAAGGTCGTGGAGAAGCCGAAATGAATCACGTAGCTGACCCAGGGCAGTGCCTGGCCAGAGTAGTGGTAAGTGGCGTGAGTCACGGCTTGGGGCACACCGAATTGTTCCAGCAAGCGCTGAGGGGGATTGGTGGCGTCACGTTCCTCCGTACGAGGTGGCAAGATATTTTCCCAGCCGAGTTTGACCAGACCAGAGACGATACCAGCAGCACCACCAGCAATCACGGCGGCGGTGAGGTTTAAGGGATGACGTTTAAATAAGGACATAAAAGATTCCTCCTTCAATGGATAATTACAGTTAAAGTATAAACTTATTAGATGGTTGGCGGTGGAAATTAGCTTGTGGAACCATACACGCGCATTCTATTTTTTAATGTGATATGGTGGATTGTGGATGAGTCAGCGAGCGTTTGACGCTGGCTGAACGGAAGATGATTGGCAATGTAAGAGAGGAGTTTCGTATGGCTAAGATATTTGATCAGGGGTACATAGAGATACAAGATGCCACGCAAAATAATTTGAAACACGTTGACTTGCAGGTGCCTAAGTATGAAACGACGGTGTTTGTGGGCTTGTCTGGATCGGGCAAGTCTTCGTTGGTTTTCGATACGATTGCCGCAGCCTCACGGCGGGAATTAAACGAAACCTTTCCGAGTTTTACGCAGCAGTATTTGCCAAAGTTTGGGCAACCCCACGTGAAGGACATTGAACACCTGCCCGTGGCAATCGTGATCGAACAACAACGGTTGGGCAAGAACGCACGGTCCACACTAGCGACCTATACGGGAATCTACTCGCTCCTACGTTTGTTATTTTCACGGATTGGGAAACCATTCATCGGCTACTCCGATACGTTTTCGTTTAACCTGCCCCAGGGGATGTGTCCGGCCTGTCAGGGCTTAGGCTACGTGGACGACATCGACGAGAGTAAACTGATCGACCCAGAAAAGTCGTTGAATCAGGGCGCAATTACGTTTGTCAGTTTTGGGCCTGACACCTGGCGTTGGCGGCGGTATGGGACCAGCGGCTTATTTGACGACGACAAGCCAATCAAGGACTACACCAAAGAAGAATACGAACTCCTGATGCACGCGCCCCAACAACGGCTTGAGCATCCCGGTAAAGGTTTTCCCCGCACGGCCCTCTATGAAGGCGTAGTGCCCCGGATTCGACGGTCGGTGATCGGCAAGAAGGAAGCGGAACACCACCGCGAAGCTATTGCGGCCATCGTTACCCGAAAGCCTTGCCCAGTTTGCCACGGGACTCGGTTGCGGCCGGAAGTTTTGACCAATCACATTAATGGGCAAAATATTGCGGAAGTTTCTGCGATGGATCTGCGCCACGTGCTTAAGTTTTTGGCCGGGATTACGGAGCCACTGGCCACGGATGTGGTTCGAGAGCTCTCGACCAAGATTCAGTCATTGGTCGACATTGGACTGGGTTATTTGACGTTGGACCGCGGCACGAGTTCCCTGTCGGGTGGGGAGGCCCAGCGTATTAAGATCGCCAAATATCTGACGAGTGCGTTGGTCGACATGGTTTACATCCTGGATGAACCCAGTGTGGGGTTGCATCCACACGATATTCAGTTAATCAAACAGGCATTGACCCGGTTGAAGGATAAGGGGAATACCGTCTTAGTCGTTGAACATAATCCTGCCATGATCGACTTTGCGGATTATGTCGTTGAAATGGGGCCCCAGGCTGGTCAAGGCGGGGGTACCGTGACGTTCACTGGAACTTATCCAGAATTATTGGCGTCGGACACGTTGACCGGAACTTGGCTGCGGAAGGCGCATCAATGGGGCGCTGAGCGGCAACCAACGGGTCATTTAGCCCTGAGAAACGTCACCCGGAATAACTTGAAAGGGGTCGACGTGGACGTTCCCCTGGGCGTGATGACGGTCATCTCTGGGGTCGCTGGCTCGGGGAAGTCATCGTTGGTTTCAGCATTACGTGAGCAGTTGACCACGGACTACATTGACTTAGCACAGGCGCCCGTTGGTATCAACATTCGTTCGACACCGGCAACCTACCTAGGCATTTTGGATGAAATTCGGAAGATATTTAGTCAGGCTAACGGTCGCGTGGGGACCAGTTGGTTCAGTTACAACGGTAAGGGTGCTTGTCCCCGGTGTAAGGGAAAGGGCGTCACGATTACCAACATGGCGTTCATGGACCCGATCGTGCAGACCTGTGAGCTGTGTCAGGGCAAACGGTATAGTGAAGAGGCTCTGCAGTATAGTTATCATGACAAGAATGTTGCGGAGGTCCTCCAGATGTCGGTGACGGCTGCGGCGACGTTCTTTGCGGATTCGCCCAAGGTGGCCGCCAAGTTGCACAACTTGGACCGCGTTGGCTTAGGGTATTTGACGTTGGCCCAACCCCTGACCACGCTGTCTGGCGGGGAGTTACAGCGGTTGAAACTAGCCGTTGAATTAGGCAAGAAGGGGACAATTTATCTGTTGGATGAACCCACGGCTGGGTTACATTTGAAGGACACGGCGCGCCTGATGACCTTGTTCAACGAACTGGTCGCCGCAGGAAACTCGTTGATTATCATCGAACACAACCTGGCAGTGATTGGCCAGGCGGACTGGCTAATTGACGTTGGTCCGGACGCTGGTCGGTATGGTGGCCAGATTCAGTATAGCGGCACGCCTAGAGAGTCAGTTAAGGTAGCAACGTCCCGGACGGGGGTAGCGTTGAAGGCGTGGATTGAGAATAAGAGTGGTCTGGAAGGCGGTTAGTCAGTGAGCATTAACGGGGATAGGGTGAAAATCCCGGTCCTGGATTTTGGCCCTATCGCTGTTAAGCGGAGCTGACTGCCTTCCAGAGCACGTTTCAGCCATAGAAAATCACCCACCCTGACTAACTTATCGCAAATAGCCAATAGAGTCCTTGATAAATATCAATTTAATTGCACCCTTTCCGCTGTAAACTTTAAGAATGTTCCTCATAAGTAAGCGAGAATCCAAGCTGGGTTAGGTATAAAACTGAGTCAGCAATAGTAACACGCCGTCAGCCACAGAAAAATTAAAAAGGGGTTTTAGATGATGCCATTAATGCGAATCGATATGTTCAGAGGTCGGAGTAAAGCCGAGATCAAAAATATTCTGGATATCTCCTATAAAGTTGCGACTGAAGAACTACATTTACTGCCGCGAGACCGTTACCAAATCGTCACGCAACACGATCCGGAAGAAATGATCATTGAAGACGTGGGCTTGGGTTTTGATCGCACGGATAAGGTGTTAGTTTTTAGCCTGACGTCCAGTCCTCGTAACGAAGGGGATAAGGAACGGTTCTACGCGCGATTGGTCAAGGAATTAGCAGCCGGTGCTGGCGTTGCCCCTAGTGATGTGCTGATTAACATTACCAGTAACACGAAGGCCGACTGGAGCTTTGGTGATGGTGAAGCTCAGTTTATGAATGGCAAATTAGGCTAAACGGATACGCTGCCGGTATGGGTGACACTACCAGAAATTAAATGATAGTAGAAATTAGGGATTCGGGACGATTGTTCTGAATCTCTTTTTTGATTTCTGAGAGCGCGGGTGTACATTTGAAAAACTTGCAGAATAGCCGTTGACAGCGCTTTCATAGCTGGCGTACGATGATAATACATGGGTGGCGCTATCGTTGGCTAGATTGCCATAGTTGCTGGCAATAGTGTAATTATTGCAGCGATGAATTAATGAAACTGAGAGATGGTATAAGCCGATAGGCCACCAAATATGGGCTCAGGCGCCTCGTTATTCTTAGCCAGGTTTCTTCTGGCTTAGAATAAGGCCAAGTTTTGAGACTCAGGGTTTGTGAGGCTCAAAATTGTGCCGGCACCGTTCCAGCCCATATTTGGTGACCGGCAAGGCGACATTTACCACCGAAAATCGTCATTAAAGAAAAAGCGGGTAATACATATGAACTTACTGATTGGTCTGCTGCCGGCCCTGTTCTGGGGCGTCCTGCCTATCTGGATGCAAAAGAAAACGGGTGGTAGCTTTTTACAACAACTTCTCGGTACCAGCTCGGGAATCGTCATCAGTGCGGTCGTCCTGCAGCTGATTTTTCGGTTTCACATCAGTTGGCCGGATTTTTTGTTGTACTATCTGTCTGGTGCCTGTTGGAGTATCGGCCAGGGCGGTCAGTATTGGGGTTACACGCGCCTCGGTGTCAGTAATGCCGTTCCTGTATCAACGGCGTTTCAAATCATTGGTAATTCTCTGATTGGTGGGTGGGCCTTCGGCGAGTGGGCCGGTTGGCACGATAGCCTGCTGGGAATTTTAGCGTTGATTATCATTCTCATTGGGGTCATGGTGACTAACGGCATGATTCAGATTGCACGCGATCAATTGGGTGCGTATTTACTGTTGCTGGTCACGGCGGCGGGCTATTGGGGCTACTCAGCGTTTCCACACTTTGTCTCCGGCACAACGGGGTTAAATGGGTTCCTGCCCCAGTCATTGGGGATGTTGACGACCTCGTTCCTTATCTACTTGGGTGGCCGCAAGAAGTTCCCGGGCAACGATGCATGGGGCGTACGGAATATCACGTCCGGTCTGATTTTCTCTGTGGCGGCAGCCACTTACCTGATTTCATTGCGGTTAAATGGCCTGGTCAACGCGTTTATTCTGACGCAATTGAACGTGGTGGTCTCGACGATTCTGGGGATTGTGATCCTGCGAGAAGCCGATGCTAAACAACTAAAGCCAACTGCGGCAGGGTTAGCTATCTTGATCTTTGGCGCCGTGGTGATGGTGCAAATTTAACTAATAAGATTACCGACATGTGGCGAAACAACCACGTGCTTTTTAGTCTACCGGAAGGACCGTAATTTTCGAGAAAACGTATGTTCTTTTTTCGCTGAAATATGGTATGCTTAAATGACTATTTTCATCACGGAGGAGAAGTTTCTGATGGCAACGACTATTCTGACGCCGGCTGAGAACCGGTTCCTACAATTGAGTCAACCGGCCCTACAGTTGCCGGACCTGACTCGGGTGATGCCGCTACTGCGCGACCACCCGACCATAAAAGACAGCAGTGAGTTTCTGTCCCGCTCGGCCCGCCAACTCCTGTTAGACCAGCGGGTGGCTTGGCTGGTGCAGGGGAGTGAGGCGTGGAAGTTGTTGGCCCGGTTGCCATACGCCATCAATGACAGTGATCACCGCACGGATTGGCGCCACTGTGCGCTGTGCCATAAACCGGTTCGCTACGAATATCACGTGGTGTTGCGAACGGATGGCCATGAAATTGTGGTGGGATCTGAATGCGTCAAGAAGTTTATGAGCGATGAAATGCAGTACCTGATGGCAATCACGACGGAGGATAATTTCCACGCGGTCGCCCAGTACGATGATTTAACTGCCCATTACCCCCAGGTACCAGAAATTTTGTGGGATGCTCAGGCGTTGCCACACTTGCCACAGAGTCATCAGCGCCGTCAGCACTGGGTCCGAAAGGGGACCAAGTCAACGGTGACTGGGTACCTGAAGCATCGTAATCCAACACTGCCGGAAGAACAGTTGTCACCCTATTTGACGGAATATCAGGCCCTACAAGACGTTGATCAGGCGGCTGCAACGGCTCAGGTTGAGCGGCAGGAAAAGGCAGTAGCGGCCAGTGAGCGGGTTGCTGAACAGGAAGCAGCTGCGGCGTGGGCGGCGGCCAACCAGGCCCAGACGACTGCGGAACAACGGTTGCGGGCGTCGACGGATTATCGTGGGTATTTGAAGGCGGTGGCGACACTGATCGTTCGGCACTTGTCGTTAGCCGAGTTCAAGGAGCACTTGGGCGAGCTGACCATGCCCCGGTCCCTTCAACGACTGGTGAATTCTTATCAACTAGGCGTCATGGCCACGGAGTTTGCTCGGACCGGTCAGATTCAGGCGACACGGTTGCAGATTGTCCCACGTTATTTAGTAGCTGATCTGAACCAGGTGAGTCGGCAGTTGGCGGCTCAACGCCAGCGGGATTGGAACGACGATGTGTTCAACGCAGCCGTCGGGTTCGACCTTACTCCTTCGGAACGGCAGAGTCGCTTGGCACAGCTGCGTGATAGCTGGGAGGGGCAACGGATTCCGGCGGCAGTGTATCCAGAATTGACGACATTACGGGAGCGGTTGGTCCAAGAAGCAGCATTGCCCGCCGATTGGCCACAGGCATTACGGACGGCAATCTCAGAACGTTTAGCTCGGCAACCGAAGACTGGCTGGGTTCCTGCCAAGAAGAATCACGTGACGCCTAAGCAATTGCGGCGGCTAGTGGATCGGCAACCGAACTTTGCCGCGGCAGCGCAGGCTTATCACCGTTTGTATGCCTTACCAGCTGAGGATGAGGCGGTCACCCTGTCGGCATTGCAACGTTATACGTTGTTAGTGGCGGATCAACGGGCCCAACGTCAGCAGGCAACGGACACTTTGGTGGCGCAACTATTCAAACAAAAATAAGGCGAAGAACGGGTTCAGGACAAAAAGTCCTGAACCTTTTCTTATGGCCAGTTTTATTTTACCGAAATGAGTGTCAGCTGGCAGCCAGCTCCGAGCATCAAATGATTGAGAAACAGAATGTTCAACGTTAATGTTTACAAGTTAAACATGCTCCGCTCTATTCTTACTTTTGACGGTAAGCGGTTTAAATGGTGCTGTACTTGAGAAAATATGACAGGGTCTTAACAAAATAGTTTATACGGGTTATGACTGTTCGGAATGCCCGTGAACGATTTGTGGGGAGATTAGTATTTTGAAAAGTGTACTATATCAACAATTGAAGCGTTTTCACAGAAAATACGCAATTTTTGGGACACAAATGGTATTGTGCTCGTTTAATATGAATGATTAGCGGTGCAAATAGTCACTTTAGAACCGCTGAACACCCTGAAATGGCGGTATTTATGGACTTTTAAGGATTTTTTAAAAAAAGTTCAATTTTTTTATAAAAAACTGTTTACATATCGACATCTAAGTCATATACTAACGTTGTTACATAGTTAAAGAAGCGTTACATCTTTGAGGGGATGAAGCTTCTAGTTAACTCCATGAGCTAGTAGGTCGTCACTAGGGATGACTTACCAAGCGGGGAGCGTAACAACTATCGTATGGAACTAGACATGAACTAATCATGAACTAATAAAGAACAAACACAACTAGAGGGGTGCATTAATTATGAAAAAATCATTAAGCAGTTTAGTATTAGCCGGAGCATTATTATTAGGGGCCGTTGCACCAGTTACGGCAAACGCAGCAACAACACCTTCAACCGGGAAGACGACGACTAGCGTTGAATTCACTGCGCCAGATGCACCGACTTCACCAGTTAACCCAACTGATCCAACAACACCACTTGATCCAAAGACGCCAGATGGTGGCGATAACGGTGGCGCCACTGATCCAAGCAAGGCCGGCAAGTTAGCCTTCCTGTATGTATCAGAGGGAATCAACTTTGGGAGTCACCAATCCGTGACTGACAAAGCAGCAGCTGCTGGTCAGTCATTTAAAGCTCAAACGGTTAAGACCCAAGATTTCGGTACTGGGACCGCTAACCCAAACTTAGTTACTGAAGTTAGTGATGCTCGTGGGACAAACGCTGGTTGGGAAGTTTCCGTTTCAGCTTCTGACTTAACTGGTGATAACGGTTCTTCTATCACTGGCGCTTCAATTCAATTAGTTGGGGACACTAACAGTGAGTTTGTTAAAAACTCTGCTGGTGACACGATTACCGCTGGACACCCAACTTTGACTACTGGTGGTGACGGTGCTGTTCTGTACTCAGCAGCCGCAGGTACTGGTGCTGGTATCAGCGCTATGCAAATTGCCCCAGACGACATTACTTTAGGAACATTGCCAGTTAACGTTAAGGCTGGTACTTACACCGGATCCTTAAACTGGACTTTGGGCGACACTCCAGAGGGTTAATATTTACGAAGACTGAGGGTGCTCATTAGTTTAATGAGCACCCTTTTATCTTACATAGGTTGAATGAAGAAGTAGTTGGTAACCCTTCAAAAGCTGTAATTAACTTTTGAAGGGTTGGTTCTGAGTATTTTGTATAGGGCCTTAAGGGTTTTGAAAAATAATCGGATGACTTTTGACCAACGCGTACAGTTTGGGCATGGCATTATTATGACTAGGGTTTAGATTGTAGGTGTGCTTAACTTCCTTTGAAGTCGACTTATGTCTATTAAAAATGATTAGATTATGAATAAACCTCTTTAATTATAGAAAGGAGGGCGTTGACCGTGAAAAAGATTATCACACGACTAGTACTGGTAATCATCGTTGCAATCGGCTTCGGTGCAGGAACGTCAGCGCTCGCGCGTACGACGAATAGTAGTGGTGTCACGACTACGGGTGTGACGTTTACCAGTTCGTCGACTAAAATGACACGTGGTGGCGGCGGAGATACTGGAGTTCCGAATGGTCCCGTTAAGTCGAAACCGGCTAACGGTGGATCAGGGGCAACGATTACGCCAGGTGGTCACTCTAGAGCTAAAACGTTAAAAGCCGCCGCTGCAGATATTGTGGCTGGAAAATTACCCCAGACGAGTGACGCTCAGATGATGTTAGTGAGTTTAGTTGGCTTTTTCTTGCTGATAGTTTTGCTTTTGCTGGCACTGATCTATCGGCAAGCGCGGAAACTGCAGGAAGGGAGTGAATCAAGATGAAATTTAGAAAATTTTTGATTTTTCTTGGTTTGCTCTTAACTGTGTTTGGAATAAGTTTTGTTTATACAGGGACCGCAAAGGCTGCCAGTATACCAAGTACTGGGTTTGCTAAGCTATCTGGCTCTACTATAGATACTGGCTATGCTGGTAACGTGGCGCCTGGTTGGGATAGCGATGGTATTAACACGTCAGAGAATATGCTTGTGGGCGATATTTATGGGAATAATACGATTAACGGTCGAATTACCAGAAAGACAACCCAACTTTATGTAGCATATACGTTAGGCCTAATGGGTAAACCCATGACACTTAAGAATGGACATAACTTTCTGAGCGTATACGCTGATGTTTTAAAAACGACCGGAGCGGGAACAAGTGATGATGTTTCTTCAGCGGCAAGTACAAAGACGCCAAACATTGCGACGAATGTTGCCAGCGTAACAGCGCCTAGTGGCTATCAGTTAATCAATGTAGATTTTTCTGATTTAGGAACGAAATCCAGGTTACCAGTCTTAGTTGGATATACGTATACTGCAGATGATTATGGTACTGTAATCACGGTACCACGTGCCTTTGTGACACTTAAGGCTGATACAACAGCAGAAGCCTCGATGGCTCCAGTTAAAGTGACGGCGACCGCGAACGCTGATGGCAATCCAACGATTAAAACGGCTGATTCAACAATTACCGGTACAGCTGAAAAAAATGCGGTTATTAGTGTTCCAGTTTTGAGTACTGATGGAACTAGTAAGACGTACAGTACAACCGCTGATTCTGATGGGAATTTCTCTATTTCTGTTGGTGGCGGACTAAAGAATGTCGCTGACGGTAGTAAACTAACCTTTACTGAGACGAATGATTTTGGTGATTCTAAGACTGGAACGGCCTATGTTCAGGCTAAACAGCCATTGGTAATTGATGCAACAAATAAGAGCCTGGATATCACGCCCGCTGACGTTGAGGCAATGGGGACGACGAATGATTCCGTGTATGCTTGGCTGGTTAGTCACGCCGGGATGAACGTTACACAGGATTCGAAAGCTATTACTGAAGACACAGATGGCTTGAAGTATACTAGTGATGATACGAATCTGGCGAAGACCATTGGTAGCTTGGCTAACGGTGCTAGCACAACTTTGAGTGTGGGTGCAACTGATACTGCTGGTGACAAGACCAATAGTAATGTTGCAATCAAGCTAACCAAAAACGATGGCGAGTTGAAATTTGGTGCTATCAGTCAGGGTATGGATTTTGGTAGTCAAGCTGTCCCCATGAAGGAGACTCTGATTGCCCCTAAGGGATTGTCGGTTAACGTTCAAGACACCCGGGTAGCTAGTTCTGATTGGTCTGTGAGTGCTAATGCAAGCACGCTGACTGATGGCAATGGCCATACACTGGCTGGAAAATTAGTTTACTTGGACAGCAATGGCAATAAATACCAAATGACTGATCAAGATATTACGGTTGCTACCGGAGCCCGTCAATCTGGCAGTAATAGTTTTGATATTGCTGGTAAGTGGGCGACTTCGACGGATACAGCAGGTAAGGCTGGTATCTTCCTAGATGCAACGCCTAATATTTATTCTGGGACGACGTCGACCACTTATACTGGTGAAGTTACCTGGTCGTTGACTAATGCCCCTGGGACTGTTGGTCAGAGTTCAGTAACCGGACAGTAGCGTTAGGTTGAAAAATATTTTATTCATAAGTAGTTTAAAGTGAGCAACGTTCTTAATTATGAGAACGTTGCTTTTTTACTGGTTATCTATTGGTGGAAAACAATAAGAACCGGCAATACTATTTGTACTAGTCCCTGTCAAGTTGTCATACGAAATAATATAATTTTATGTTGTCTCTAAGCGGCCTCATTCCGGTATTC
>NZ_RHNY01000017.1 GCF_003946345.1 Levilactobacillus tongjiangensis | reverse complement strand
TGCGTGGCTTCAAAAGTCGATTAGAACAACTTTTATTCGTAGATACCTGGCAGCTAATTAACTAGCACAACGGGTATGCTAATGATCCAACCAAACGTGATCAGGGAATTGCTGAACTTAGTCAGATCTGTGATCCAACGAGTTCGGGCGGAAAAGATTCAGCAGAGTTTCAAAAAAAATTAGCAACCGATTTTGATGGTCTTACTTCGATAATTACTGCTAATCAGCTTCAAAATATGACGATTGATTTAGTGAAGACTAGGCAAGAGGCCCATAACAAGGCTATTTTAACCAAGTCTGCTGGAGGCACTTATTCTCTCCAGAATTTCTATATTTACTTGAAGCCTAAACCGGCTACTCCAACGGTAATTGATCAAACCAGTTTCACTGCTGACCAGCAGGCAACCGTGACAGTTGGCCAGAGCGTTGATGCGACCACGTTCCACGCCAAAGCCACCAATAACAGTGGTGACAGTATTCCGGTCACAGTCGATACGAGTAAGGCTGACCTCAAGAAGCCGGGTACCTACTCAGTGACCCTCAAAGCTGCGAACGGTGAAACTAAGACGGTTACGTTAACTGTCCAGGCTGCACCAAGTCCAGTGGTACCTAAGCAAACGGTCGTTTATGGGCTAAAGAAGCTATATCTGTATCAGAAGCCAACGTTTACGAAAGGTCAACGTGTGGCAACTTATCCTAAGACCAAACGCACGAATCGACCAATGTTTAAGGTGGTTGGTTACGCACGGTCCAAGTCCGGTTTGCTGCGTTATCAAGTGAAGGATGTCACTGGTAAGACGGGTTACATCACGGCTAAATCAGCTTTTGTGGCACCAGTCTATTATCAAAAATCAGTTAAGAGAATCAAAATTTTGAATAAGCAGGGGATCGACCGCTATCAAGACCTGAAGCTGAGTAAGGCAGGAAAACACGTGAAAGCCGGTAAAACTCTAAAAGTTGTTGGGATGAAGCATTATCGCTTAACTACGCGCTTTGAATTAAGCAATGGGCAATTTGTATCAGCTAATAAGAAGTTAGTTATAGCCGATAAATAAACAAAATAACAATGGTGGCCAGTGATGGCCACCATTTTTTGCCGTCATTTGAGCGCTCAAAATTGAAACCGGGTGGGTGGTAAAATCATATTTTCTTCCAAGGATTTCACCCGGCTGTTTCGACCACTTACTGAGCAGTGAATACCACTTGTCCCGGTAGGTGAGACATCCCCGCGCCCCGGGTGTATTCTCCTGGCATAGGAGATGAGGGGAATGCTACTAGAGACGAAACACTTAACGAAACGGTTTGGCAATAAAATTGCGGTCAACGCCCTCGACTTACGAATTACACGGGGCAGCTTTACCGCTTTACTCGGTCCCAATGGCGCTGGCAAATCAACGACAATGAACATGTTGATTGGACTTAGTCGACCGACCGCTGGGACCATTATTTATGATCATCACGCCAAATTAGGCGTTGTTTTTCAGGGGAGTGTTTTGGATAACTGCTTAACAGTTCGTGAGAACCTCCAAATTCGGGCGGACCAGTATCATCACGTTCCAGCCGACCGGGTGGCCACTCTAAGCCAACAGCTGGGTTTGACCAACTTCATGCAGCAACGCTACGGGACCCTGTCTGGCGGTCAGAAACGGCGCGTCGACATTGCTCGCGCCTTACTTAACGACCCTGACGTTTTATTTTTGGACGAACCCACGACTGGTCTAGATATTCAGACCCGCCACGCTATCTGGACGCTGATTCAGCGTTTACAACGAGACCGGCAATTGACTGTCATTCTCACGACCCATTACCTAGACGAGGCTGACAACGCAGACCATGTCGTCGTGATCGATCATGGCTGCGTATTGGCTCAGGGAACTGCTGCTGAGATTAAGATCCGCTATGCTGCCGATATTTTAACCGTGACGACACCAGATGTTGCGCAACTCATTGCCCAGGTGGCGCTACAACCAACCCATCAAACACGTTCGCAGGTTACCTTTAGGCTAGCAACGATGCAAGCCGCCTTGGATATCTTAACGATGAATCGGCCATTGATCAGTAACTTTGAATTTCGACCGGGAACCCTGGATGATGCCTTCCTGGCTCTCACTGGAAAGGAGATGCGTTAACGTGCTAGCAATGATTAAGCGCAACTTGCTGCTGTACTTCCGGGATCGGAGCGGGGTGTTCTTCTCGCTACTGGGGGCGCTCATTTCATTCATCCTATACCTAGTTTTCCTGAAACAAAACATGTTAACGAGTTGGCAGCGGGTGCCTCATGCCAAGCTACTTCTCGACACCTGGCTAATCGGTGGAACCCTGTCCATTACCGGCATTACGACGACCCTCACCAGTCTGTCACTGATGGTAAACGACAAGGAGAAACACGTAACGGCTGATCTGGAACTGACTGACGCCGGTCCATTCCGTTTATTTACCAGTTATCTGTGTAGTGCGACGATTATTGGCACGTTAATGCAGGCGGTCATGTTGATAATCATGTGGGGAAACTTTTACCTGACGGATGGGGTAACTCTCGGGAGTTCGACAGTCGGCAAAGTGCTGGGACTGATGGTTATCAGCTCGCTTCTTGCAACAATGGTAAATGCGGTGATTATTTCAGGCGTTCATGCGGTGAACACTTTGAACAAATTGGGTACTATCGTGGGAACGGCGGCCGGGTTCCTAGTGGGTACCTACATGCCCATTGGTATTCTACCCACCTTTGCCCAAGACTTGGTTAAATTTGTTCCAGGAAGCTACGTGGCCGCCCTTTACCGACAGTATTTGATGGCGGGTAACTTAAAAACAGCCTTTGCTGGTAACTGGATTGCCAGGACTCACTTTGAACAATTGATGGGTGTCCGGCTCAACTGGTCAACCTTATTGACTCATCCAGAGACTTACCGCATAATGGGATTAATCTTGATTGGGGCGACTGCTTTGGCCTTCGGACCAGTGTGGGTTCGGCTTCACCGGCAGCACCAATCAATTCAGGAACGGTAAGTGAAATGGGGGGGATTGGGGTGCACCACAAATTTGAGCAGAACGCGGCCATCGACCCGACTGATCCGTTAGTCGTGGTGCAGGCAGCGACCCAGAGTCCGGAGACAACGGCCATTTTGGATTATTTAGACAATTATCAGACACCCCATGCCGGACTTATTCCCGTGAAGACGCCAGATCGGCTGTTGTTGGTGAAGACGGCCACAATTATTCTAGCTGATATCCAGCAGGAGATGTTATTGCTATATACAACTACTGGGACGATTACCACACACGAGACCTTGCGAAGTTTTGTCCGCCGCTTGGGTGACGACAACTTTGTTCAGGTTTCCAAGCATGGGGTGTTGAATTTGAATCATCTTCAGTCACTGGAAGACAGCTTTTCCGGTAACCTGACGGCGATTCTATCAATGCAGATCAAGACAGTTGTAAGCCGCAAGTATGTCAAAGCGTTGATGAGCCAATTGGGGCTATAGGAGGGGGTAGCTGTGAAAAAAGGATTGCGGTATGGCCTGCAGGGTATGGGATATGGTGCAGTGACGTACCTCCTATTGATCGTCTTCCAGGTAGCTCCGGCGCATGTATCACCTGGCAATGGGGTCAGCCTGCTTCTGACGAGTGCCTTGATTGGCGTGCTTAGTCTCATTTTTGATAATTGTCAGGTGGAAGTTTCCTTGTTGTTAGCATTTGGAGTTCATCTGGTTGGAACGGCACTCCTAATGGTGGCATTGATGGCCTACAATGATTGGCCAATTGGGTGGACATTTTGGCTAGTCTTTCTGTTAATCTATTTAGTTATTAGTGGGACGGTCAGACTGAATCAACATCTACGGGTTACCCAGATCAATCGGGTGTTGAAGAAGCGCCCGCATAAGTGACCATCACGATGGACCAGTTCAAAGAATAGTTGTTATATACAAAAAGTAATGGGAAGGAAATTTAATTCCTTGAAGATTCGTAAATGCTTGCGTAAAATTTCAAGTCTAGTAGGATAAAGATATGACAAAATCAATGCAAACAACTGAAGACAGCATCAAGGTATTCAAGGCCCTGGCCGACCCTATCCGACTAGCAATAATCCGATACTTGAATCAATTGAATCACGAGGTTTCTTGTGGTGAAATCAGTCAGGTTATGAAGATTAGTAAAACTTCGGGTTCGTATCATTTTAAGATTCTCCAGGAGGCGGAGCTGATTAGTGTCCACAAAGTGGCTCGCGAAAAATATGTGACTTTAGACCGGTCGACCTTTGATCGGTATTTCACCCATTTCTGGCAAAATCTATAGGGGATTAGACCAATCAAGAGCAGTGTTGTAAGCACTGCTCTTTTTTTAATTGCTGCTTGTCAGCCGTTCTTGCCAATGGTATGTTTAGATAGTTCAAAGATATTTGAACTATCTTAGTGAGTAGGGAGACGGGGAAATGACAGGAAAAGAGCTTCAGTCTAAATGGGTACTAGTTCTGACATCGTTGGGATTTTTCATGGCAATGATGGATGCCATGATTGTGACTACGGCATCTACGGCAATTCGCAATGAGTTTCGAATTTCAATCAGTACGCTGCAATGGGCACTGAATGCCTACAACATCACAATTGCTGCTGTCTTACTGGTAGGGGTTGCCTTAGGTGAGCGTTGGGGCCGCCGTAAGGTCTATAGCTTAGGAATTTTGGTCTTTACGGTTGGGTCAGTTTTGTGCGCGTTGGCCAGCAACATTGGTTGGTTGATTTTAGCCCGGGTAGTGGAGGGCGTCGGTGCTTCGGTCATGACGCCCATGTCAATGGCGATTCTGACCAATACCTTGCCAGCGAATCAACGGGGACGAGCGTTAGGTATTTGGAGTGGAATTGGTGGGCTAGCCCTAATCGTGGGCCCTTCGCTAGGCGGTTTCATTGTGGCGCAACTGACCTGGCAATGGATCTTTTGGATCAACGTCCCAATTGGAATCATAGCCCTGGCATTGATTCACCGCCACTTACCGGAGAGTCGTGGTGCCAGTGAGCCCCTAAATTTTGGTGACAATCTATTGATCGTTGTGACCATGGCCGGTATTATCTGGGCGTTGTCCGCAACGACTGGTCATCTAGGAATGCGAGCACTTGGCCTGATTGTGGTTGTTGCTGTCATAAGTGTGGCATGTGGCGGTTGGTTCATTTATCGTCAGTCGACTGAAGCGCAGCCGATGATTCCACTCAAAATTTTTCACAACCGAACCTTCACCGGTGGCAACCTCGCCACGGCCTTACTTTACGGGTCCATGTATGGCGTTGTCTTCTTCCTACCGCAGTACTTGCAAGCCCAGCCACATGCGACCGCGCTGACAGCAGGGCTGGAATTGTTACCTTGGACGGGTACGCTAGTCGTGGTAGCGCCATTTGCGGGGCGGGCGGTTGATAAATTTGGTGAACGGCGGGTAGCCACGGTT
Source organism: Levilactobacillus tongjiangensis (assembly GCF_003946345.1). Lineage (GTDB taxonomy): Bacteria > Bacillota > Bacilli > Lactobacillales > Lactobacillaceae > Levilactobacillus > Levilactobacillus tongjiangensis. Next base: position 48,271 of record NZ_RHNY01000017.1, on the reverse strand, counting down.
GGTTTATGCCTGCAGGGATTGGGGTACTTATTGATTGCGCTGTTCAGCCAACAAAGCTATGGGTGGTTCATCATACCGCTAATGCTGGCAGGTGTGGGGTTATCTATGGCTGGTCCGGCACTGCAGAAGGCCGTGCTTGGGGCGGTTCCCCAAGCAATGATCGGTAAAGCTGCGGGAATTTACAACGTATTTCGTCTGTTGGGCGGGGCTTTGGGAACGACTATAGCCGTCATGATCTTTTACCAGTTTCAAGGTTTATCGTTTGCTAGCGGTTTCCGGGCAACCATGGTGGGGACAGGACTCATTTCCTTGGTAGGCGTGGTTTGGTCGCAGCGTTTGCGTGTGGTGATACCGGTGACCCTTAAACCGGGAGCCAGTCGTCATTAAGTTCAAGCGGTCTAATTAGGTGGACGATTATTCTCAGAGATGGGAGTGGTCGTCCCCTATGTGTTTGTAAGGTGAGTGTGCTAGAAACATGGCCAAGCCTGAACTTTCTAGATGAATACGGTTTAATGAAAGTGGAAGGGGTTGGTGAATCATGACCGATGAAGAAAAATTGCGTCGAATTTACGCGGCGGCGAGTGAACCGTTCATTCAGCCTGGCTACCATGAAACTCAGATGCAGATGATTGCGCAGCGAGCCAACGTGGCCGTGGGCACCTTGTATCGTTTATTTAGCGGAAAGGCGGCGTTGCTAGACTATGTTTTCCTGACGACCTTGCCAGCGGTAACTGGTCTGCCACATGCCATCTATCCGATTCAACCTGCTGATCCCCGGGAGTTGGTCCGGCGAACCCAGGCCGCTTATGCGGACTGGAATCATCAGCTGGCTAACCAACAGGCCACAACGTTTGATCAATTGCTAACGGCCCTGTTTTCAGCCTTCAAACGCTACGGACGTTACTTCTTGATTCTGGAGCACAACCCCACCGTGAATCCGGCATTGACCGCGCTCTATCGACAGCAACGGCAGGAGCTTTATCAGCGGGTAGGCAGCTTCTTACACCAGCACCAACCTACGTTAGTCGATTCCCAACGCAACGGGGTCGTCGTAGTTGATCTGGTTTTCTGGTGGTGTGCCCACAAGCGCTATGACAGTTTTGAAACGGAGATGGCTCGAAGTGATGATGAGCAAATGTTGGGGGTCGTGCAGGCAATGTTGAGACGTAGTTATCAATAAGTCCCTTAATTAGCTGACTGGTCTAAGGTCTGACCAACAATTTCAAAAAATTGTATTTTAGATGGACTTGCTTAGACTGGGTGGCAATCGAATGAATGATTCGTTCATTCGGGTTAAGGGGGAGAAAGACATGAAATCTCAGGAATGGCGATACCTTAAGCAGCATCCAGCACTTTGGCGGATTTTATTGGGCATTTTGGTGATTCCATTATTCTACGCCGCTTTATTTCTAGCGTCCGTTTGGAATCCGTATGGAGAAATGCACCGATTGCCCATGGCAGTGGTCAATCAGGACCGGGGAACGCAAACGCTTCATTGGGGCCAAACGGTATCACGGGAGTTGGTTGATGGGAAGTCCTTGCAGTTTCATCAGATGGCTGCAACGAAGGCGCAACGTGAATTGAAGGCGGGTCAATTATTTCTAGTTTTAAAAATTCCGGCGAATGCTTCTAAGACGTTGCGCCATCTGGCAACTGCGCCACGACAATTGCAACTCACATACGATACCAACGCTGGGCAGAGTACGGTAGCCGCTAAGATGGGGGCCACCGCAATGCAGAAGCTTCAAGAAAAATTAAACCAGTCGGCCATTCAAGCGGAGCTTCAGGCTAGTCAAAAGTCTGCGGTGAGTGCGGGACAACAGTTGAAAGTGACGGCCAGCCAACATGCTCAGGTAAGTCAGGCTAGCTTGTTAGGTCTGCCAGCGACTCAAGTTGCGGTAGCGACCCAAAAGATTGCGACCGGATTAGCTAAACATAGTCAACAGCTAAGTGCACCCCGGCGTGCTGACCAGCTCAAGCAACTGGCAATGCCCGTGAAATTAACGCAACATGACGTGGTGGCAGTGGCTAATAATGGGACAGGAATGGCACCATACTTTATGGCGATTTCATTGTTCGTGGGGTGCATCACACTGAATATTATTTACGATGCTCGCAAACGTCACGGAAATTACCGTAACTTTGTCTACGCTTGGTTAGATAAAATGGGCTTGCTCTGGGGATTTGTTGTGTTGGCAGCTTCCTGCATGTGGTTAGGCGTGCGCTATATTATTGGGTTGCGACCCTTGGAACCAGGAAAAACTTACCTACTGAGCTTGTTGATTGTGCTAGCCTTCTTCAGTCTGGTGACATGTTTCCGCTTGTGGTTTGGCCTGACTGGGGCCTGGCTGATGCTACTGTTCATGCTTTTTCAGATTGGCGCGTCGGGTGGCACGTATCCCATTGAACTGACTAATCCGTTTTATCGAGCGGTTCACCCGTATTTACCGATGACTGTGGCGATGGCTGGGCTCCGGCACACGATTTCGTTAGGAGGCTCGATTGCTGGCATTAGCTGGATCTTAGTGGGCATCGTCGTGGGATTTAGTTTAGGAACGTTGGCATACTTCTACTGGCATCGCGCGGATGTGCCAGAACTTTGAGACTTTGCCTGGCTGACAGGGCTATTTAAAATTCAATTCGATTTTGGTAGAGTACTAGGCGGACAACCAGTTTGACTGTACGAAGCGTCTATTCACGGAAGCAACTCGTTAGAATTATTCTCATCAAACTAGAAATAGCTTAATGCTGGAATATTTATTGTTTGATGGTCCCCACAAATAGGGTATGATAGAAGCTGAGCTGAAAGATTCCTGAAGGAGGCCATCAACATGGCAGACGTTCTATTAGTCATTGATCTTCAAAATGGTGTTTGTTACGGTGAACAGACCGCAGCGAACATGTCCCAAGTCCTTGCCGGTGTCAACGCCCGGATTGCGGCGTACCGCAAGGCCAAAAAGCCCATTGTTTTTATCCAGCATTCGGATGAAGACTTGGTTCAAGGAACCCACGATTGGGAATTGATTCCCGACCTAGATTACCGCGATACGGACCCCTTAGTTTCTAAGCATCACGCAAATGCCTTTTACCATACCAACTTACGGCGGGTATTGACGAGTTTTGCTGCCGAGTCACTAGAAATCTGTGGCGCTCAGGTTGAATACTGCGTGGATACCACGACTAAAGTGGCCCACGGTATTGGTTACGACTTACAAATGACACGGGGGCTAACGACCACTGTGGATAATAAATTCATGACGGCTGACCAAACCATTGCCTTCTTTGAGGGCATTTGGAATCACCGGTTCGTCACGATGTTAGATGCTTAATGAAATCAAGCTCACTGAAGTTATCAGTGGGCTTTTTTGTTGTCCATATTTTTGAAGACTTCTGGTTAAACTGCCTTTGTTTTGTTCGACTTGAGAATAAAGTTTGCCTTCGAGTTCACCCGAAGGCTTATACTTGGACTATCAGGTTTAGTTCAACTAATAGGGGGAAATCACATGAAAAAAAGGTGGATTGGATTCCTGGGGATTGGTTTATTGATGTTGGGACTGTCGGCCTGCGGGGTGAGTGGCGGTCATTCTACTACAGCTAAGCTACCCAATTCTAGTAAATATGAGCCGACACTATTTTTCCACGGTTGGGGAAGTAGTTATCGTGCTGAAAATCAGATGGCCCATGCACTCGTAAATGCCGGGATAACGAAGACAATCGTGCGGGCCACCGTTTCGAAACGAGGAAAGGTCACCCTGTCTGGCCAGTTTCGTGCGGGTGACTATCACCCCATTGTCGAGGTAGATTATCAGGATAGTCGGAATTCAAGTCCTGAGCAATGGGGTCGGTGGGCCAAGGCAACGGTTGTTAAACTGCAACAAACTTATCAGGCTAAAAAGTTCAACGTTGTCGGTCATTCAATGGGTAATATGGCTATTATGTATTATTTACGGCAGAATCAGGCCAACTTACCTAAACTACAAAAGCAGGTCGACATTGCCGGCCACTTTAACGGCATTTTGGGAATAAATGATGAACCTAACCGGATGAAGCTGCGTTCCAATGGGCAGCCTGAGAAGATGCAACCGGAGTACCAGGCCTTGTTGCCACTCCGGCAGACCTATCCGAAAAATCAGATTGACGTACTGAACATCTACGGTGATAAAGATGATGGGTCTCATTCAGATGGATCAGTTAGTAACGCCTTATCCCAGTCATTGCGGTATTTGGTTGCCAGTCGGGCCAAGTCCTACCAGGAACAAAAAATTATGGGGCCGGGTGCCCAACACAGTAAACTACATGATAATGTGCGAGTAGACCGCCTGTTGATTCATTTTCTCCAGAACTAGTGGTTGTGGAGAACCAGTAAAGCACTAATATCTTAGACTAATGACAGACAAGCTTAGGTTAAGTTTTTCAAATTGAATGGCCTCATCGCAGAATTAACCGCGGTGAGGTCGTTTTTGTATTCTAAAATTATGTGATTACAAGACAGGATTAATCTGCTGGAGGTAGGGGGGGCAAAGATCGGCAGATTAGCCAACTGGAGTGGTGTCATTTCTATTGTCTCAGCGTAAATTGAGTCACCATTTTCCCTAAATATTCTGGGGTTTCAACAAAACCCCGTTTGACCCAGTTGACTGTGATATTGATGACGGCACCAGAAAAGTACTCTAAATAATATGGTTCATTTAAACGTGAACTGTGTCCGCTGATACGGTCCTGTTTGATCAGCAAATAAAAAACGGTTTGGAACGTTTGCAAGAGGATATCTAGTTGGCCATTTTTAATCAGAAGCTGATAAGTTTCGGCCTCTAACTTGGTATTCTTGAAGTAATGCGTCATTAGGTCAGCGAGTTCAACTTGAGATACACGTGGCAAACGGCGCAGGTAACTGAGCATGTTTTGTGTTTGATACGCGGTGATAATTTGATCGAAGTTTTGATAGTGCCGATAAAAGTACGACCGGGAAACTCGAGCCCGGTGACACAGTTCAGTGATGGAGATGGCCGTCATGGGTTTGTGCATCATCAACTCCAGTAGTGCCTGGTAGATGGTCGCCAAGTTTTGTTGCTTACGTTCCTGTGGATTCATGGGTCACAACATCTCCCTTTCTGTAACCTAAATCTAGTTTATCGTAAGCCATCCCCGTAGACTAACGATAACACTTGAGGAGGGGATCTTATGTTGAAAAAAGCTACGAAGTTAGTTGGGACAATGGCCATTGGAATTTTCCTATGTATGCTGGACACGACGGTGATGAACATTGCGTTACCAGCAATTCAAACGGGGTTATCGACCAGTCTGGAGCAGCTCTCATGGGCGCTCAATTTGTATACGATTTTGTTTGCTAGTTTGACGATTCCCTTAGGCCGACTAGCAGATATCCATGGCCGCAGCCGGTTTTACATTTTTGGCTTAGCGCTATTCTTAATCGGTTCACTATTTTCTGGATTAGCAGCTAATGTGGCGTGGCTAATTGTGGGCCGGGGAATTCAGAGCTTGGGGGCAGCAATCGTCTTCCCAGCCAGTATGACAATTGGCATTCAGAGCGTTCCTATGGAAAAACGAACCAGTGCGATTGCCACACTGGGCGTCACGCAGGGATTAGCGGCAGCCATGGGACCAACGATTGGCGGGATCATGACGCAATTCTTTGGTTGGCGTGGAATATTCTTGATCAACGTGCCGTTTACCTTGCTTTCGCTCGTGCTTTGCTGGCGGTTGTTCGATCTACATGAAAGCAAGCAAACCAAGGAACGTTTAGATATTGCTGGTTCGCTACTCTCAATGCTGATGTTATTCAGCCTAACCCTGTTGCTGGTCAAGGGTAGCGACTGGGGGTGGACGAGTGGGAGAGGTCTGGGACTTGGACTACTGAGTCTGGTTGCACTGGTTGCTTTTATTGTGGTCGAAGCACATAGTCAACAACCTATGGTGCCGCTGGCTTTATTTAAGGACAAACAGTTTGTCGGGTCAGCAGTTGTGACCGTGATGTCCGGTATCTTTCTGGTTGCGCTATTAGTCTTGATGCCGAGCTTCTTTACGAAGGTACAAAATAAAGGGGAGCTCCTGGCAGCACTGATGATTACGCCGGCCTCGCTCATGATCTTCATCTGGTCACCCATCAGCGGTTGGCTGTTATCCAAGATGGGGCCGCGAGCTGTCATTTTGATGGGGAGTCTGTCGATGATTGGGGGTTATGTGGCCCTTAGTCAAATGAATCCCAATATCTATTGGCAGGTCTGTGTGGCAGCAATCCTAGTGGGCGCAGGCTACGGCATCGTGATTGGACCGATTACGGTACTGGCGGCCGGCGACTTCACCGGCAATCTGTTAACGGCCTCGCAGAGCGTCATTGGTGTTTTTCGGCAGATTGGGACATCTCTAGCCGTGGCCATTTTTGTGTCGGCACTGTCTGCGAATTTGTTAACGGCGAAAACCAATATCTGGACCTTTGCGCAGAACGGCGTCGAGGCTCTATCGGTGACAGACAAGGTGAAGCGTGACACGCTGATGCAGGTAAAAACCCAGTTAGCTACGGAGAAAACGCCTAAGCATCAACAGACAACGTTCATCGATAAGCCGAAAACGCAACGACTCATCCGCTTAAACTATCAGCAAGCCTTGCAGAAAAATAAGTTGACCCAAGCACCAGCTGCCGTTAAACGGCGTATCCACCAACAGGTTAGCCAGGCCGTGACGACCCAAATTACTCAAGATAATAGGGCTTTGACACCCGTGGTTGCGACAATCAGACGCGAAACTAAGCAACAATTAACCCAGGCCTTCTTGCGGCCATATCGATTGGCGCTGCCATTTACGTTTGGCATGCTATTGACAGTATTTCTGTTCAGGAAACGCCGTGATTATCTGAATCGAAACTAAATTTTAGTGGGCGTCTGGGATTGACGAAGATCTCAGACGCTTTTTTCGGTCACCGTCATAAATGTCAAAAAGTTTTTACATTTGATATCAAACATGTTTTACTAAAAGTGTTAGATAGGATTGACATAGGAAGGCGAAAGCGATGCAAAATAGTATTGCCATTTGGCGTAAAACACTAGAATTATCTCAGGCAAAGGTGGCTAAATTGGCGGCCGTGACGTGGCAAACAATCAATGCCATTGAAAACGATAAGTATAATCCGTCGCTAAGCCTGGCCTTTAAATTAGCATAGATTCTAAACGCATCAGTAGACGTCTTGTTTGACTATCGAAGTGAAGGAGAGTCATAACTATGGAAATGACAAAAGAAGCCCTCATCGCATTTAGTAGCGAGGGCCAGAAAGTTAATGTTGATGAGCCGTTTAACGCCCCGGGTCGCCGCAATCGGATTGTCTTCGACGCGTTGCGACACGCGGCTAGTAAGAAAATATTTGGGCTGGCCTACGAGAAAAATGAAACCTTGTACCTGGATTTAAAATGTAACCCTGCCAGCATTGACGAGCTCATTGACACGATGCCTTACATCCTACCGGGACAGCATTTCACGAAACAACACTGGATTACCCTGGATATCAGTCAGGTGCCGTCCAAAGAGGTCTTGCGGAAACTTGTTGATGCTAGTTTCCAATTGACCGATTAATTAATGGTATGATGATGTAGACTTGATAGCAAGACGGATCAGTTTAGTTTTTGCAAAATGAAGGGAAGATCACGCCATGCATGCGGTAGTCGTTAATCGGCCAGGTGGGCCAGAAGTTTTGGAATACACGGAGGTCCCAACCCCCGCGGTACGACCGGGCTGGACACGGGTTAAGGTTCGGGGATTTGGCATCAATCATTCGGAAATTTTTACGCGGGAGGGCAAGTCGCCTTCTGTTCAGTTCCCACGAATATTAGGGATTGAAGTTGTTGGCACGGTTGATGAAACCAGCGCACCGGATCAATTTCACCTTGGTCAAACCGTTGTTTCCTTAATGGGCGAAATGGGTCGGGCCTTTGATGGCAGTTATGCCGAATATGTTCTGTTGCCTAACGACCAGGTCTATCCGATTAAGACTAAGCTAGACTGGGCCCAACTGGCGGCGGTGCCCGAGACCTTCTATACGGCGTTTGGTATCTATCAGAGCTTACGCTTACAGGCGGGTGACCGTGTGTTGATTCGTGCCGCCACTAGTGGCGTGGGCGTCGCGGTGCTAAAATTAATGAACGCATCCGGTTTGAATCTGTCAGTCACGGGGACCTCGCGCTCGACGCGTAAGGATAGCGCTCTGAAGCAGCTCGGGATTGATCAGGTCCTGCATACACCCGACGCTAACGTCTTGCCGGCGGGTGCGGGTGAATTCGACAAGATTGTGGACTTGATGGGGCCCTCAGCCGTCCGGGATTCCTTACAGCACACGGCTGAATGGGGCATTGTTAGCGCAACCGGGGAGCTCGGTGGTGTCTGGACGCTTGATGGCTTCGATCCCATCATGGACATCCCCAACAATCGTTACCTGACGGGATTTTATTCGGGTCACGTTGATGCCGCACGTATCCAAAGCTTATTCGACTTTATCGCAGAGCACCAGGTTGATGTGACCCCAGAGCACGTCTTTACGCTAGCTGAAACGCGAGCCGCTCACGCGTATCTTGCGACTAGTGATGGGCTTGGTAAGGTTGTCGTGTTGCCATAGATTCGATTGTTTTTAAAGACAGGTAAAAGTGGTCAATCCAAATGTGGATTGACCACTTTTTAGGTTTAAGGTGTATACTACAGAAATGGCTTAAATAAATAGCTTAAGGGAGTTTGAGATGCAAAATCTAGATTTGACCAATTTGGTGTTGGGTGCGTGGTTACTTTTCGTCGTGATTAAACGGCAGCTTGCCCCCAAAGTGGTTCGCTTTAAAATGAAATTTTTCGTACTGGTGGTACTATTGGGAGCTGCGTCAATTGGAGATGCTTTCAACAAACAGCATCTACAGATCAGTCCTTCACAGGTGGTTGTCTTTGGTGGCTTGAGCTTAGCTAGTGCGATTATCTTTGCTCTGTTACGGGCCTGGTCGTATCGGTTCTGGGTGGATGATAATGGACTGGTGATGCGCCAAGGGAATTGGTTGACGTTGGTCTGGTGGGTCGTCGGTATTGCCGGTCACTTGGGTGTTGATCGGTTATGGACCGGCAGTTCAGTCACGTTATTGCTCTATTTAGGCGTCACCTTGTTGGTGCAACGTGGGTGTGTTTGGTGGTTAGCTGGCCGAAAGTATCCAACGGAAATGCGTGCTAACGCTGAACTTCAAGCCGAGCGGCATCATGACCGTAGTGAAGGAAAACGCTGTCGAGACTAAGCTAACGATATTTCTAAAAATGGGCTATTTTAAATAAAACACTAAAATATCTGCTGTGTATAAACATTAAGACTTGTTTATTACAGCAGATATTTTAATAGTTATTATTTTAAAATGTCGATTAAGGATTACGAAATAGTCTACGAATTTTGTTTATGATTACCTAACCGGTTGGTCAACAACAGTGCTGGAATCGCTAGTAATGCTGTGAAGATGACGGCCCATAAGAATCCTTGTTGGTAACTTGAAGCAATCATGCTCAGTCCCAAAAAGTGACTATGATTAGTCTGATAATTCACAACAATGGTGGCTAATAAAGCAGACCCAAAGGCACCACCAACGTTTTGCATGATCCGAGTTGCGATTGAAACTTGACCAGACAGTTTCGGGTCAATACCGATGAAAGAATCGGTCATAAGCGGGCTAATGATTGCACCGGCTCCAATTCCGCGAATGAAGAGGACCACCATCAACAGCCAATAAGCAGATTTTTGGTTAAAGTAGATGAAAGGAACTGAGCCAATCAGTGTGATTGCTAGTCCACCAAGCATGACAAAACGTGCACCGATACTATCGATCAAACGGCCAATAATTGGTCGCGCAAGCAACATACCAATGCCTTGTGGTAACAGTGACAGCCCAGCCATTGCAACTGATTGACCACGCAAATTTTGGAAAAATAGTGGCAACAATAGCATTGGACCATTAGTTGCGACACCGGCTAAAAATAGCCCAATCACCGAACCGTCAAAGTTCCCATGTTTGAATAGGGAGAGTGGCACGATGGCCTGTTCTTTTTTCAATGCGGCATAGATGAAATACAGAACACCTGCAATTGCACCGATGATCAGGTAAGTAATTGTGGTGCTATTGGTAAAATTAGCTTTGGAACTCGCTTGGACAACACCATAGACAATGCTGGCTGACATCCCTGCAAGTAAAGCGACCCCGAGCCAATCGAATTTGGCATGGATGTTCTTAGGCGCCGTACGTGGCAGCTTTAACCAAATAAAGAGCGAAGCAATGATGGTTACTGGAATATTCACAAAGAAAATCCAACGCCAATTTAAGTATTGAACAATAACACCACCAAAGACTGGTCCTAAAATTGGTCCCAGTAAGACTGGCAGACCAACGACGGCCATCAAACGACCCATCATACTAGTACCAGCAATATCAACCAGTAACGTCGTTAGTAGTGGGGTAATCAGTCCAGCACTGAACCCTTGAACGAACCGAAAGCCAATCAAGACGTTGATGTTTCCTGAAAGACCGGCAGCAAGGGACATAATACCAAATAACAGCTCAGCCCCTAAGAAAACATTTTTGCCACCAAATTTATCGTTGAGCCAGCCGGTGAAGGGCACAGCGACTACCATAGCTAACAGATAGCCAGTGACGACCCACTGAACGGTACTCAATGAGGTATTGAAGCTCTTAACTAAATGATTCAGGGCAATATTGACCATCGTTGAATCAAGAAGCGGTGCGATGGCACCTAAAACGATGATCCAGGCTTGATTCAAGATGTTTCGTGGTAATTTTTGTTCTTTCATGTTGACGCCTCCACTTTTAAGATACCTCAGTACCTAATTTAAGGTACTGAGGTATCTTATCTCTAAAGGTGATTTTCGTCAAGTTTTTGCGTTTGGTGATTGTTCATAGCAATAATTCAGTGTTAAATATTAAACAATTTCGTGGTACAGTTAAATAAGAGATTAGGATAGGAGTTTATGAGATGGTACAGAAACGGCGACGGGGGCAACAACTCGAAAACGATATTTTGTCAGCCACGTTAGAGTTAATTGCGACAACTAAATATGAAGATTTAACTATGGATATGATTGCGAAGAATGCCAGTACGAATAAAAATGTACTATATCGCCGGTGGGATTCTAAAGCAGATATTGTCTTGGCAGCATTGAGAACACAGATAGGGAAATTTAATTTAGAAATTCCCGATACTGGTAATGTACAAAAAGACTTAATTAAGTTATTTGATGAAATAGTAACTGCAATGTCGCAAATGAATTATCAAAATATGATTGGGCTTGCTAAAGAACGACTAGGTAGTATTACTCTTGGTGAGTATTTTGACAAGCTTAATCAAGATAATTATCTGACTCAGATTGTCAAAAAGATTTTTGATCAAGCACGAGTTCGTGGTGATCTGAAAGCTGAAATGCCGCAACAGTTTTATAACATTCCTATCTTATTAACACTCGACAGTTTATTTGACGATGAGCCAATAACAAAGCAACGTTTTCATAACTTGGTCAATATGGTTTTGATGCCGGTGTATGACCGTTTTCTAAAGTAAACGCTACTAATGAAATTAGAAATGATATAAACAACTTGGCATGAAAAATGCTGCAGCTAGCCAAATTTATACCAGCCTAAAAGGCCAGATTTCCTTTCATAAGGAAATCTGGCTTTTTCTAAAATTAGGTCGCTGATTTTAAATTAAATCCAAAATAAAGTACATTTTTAAGGGAACTTTTTAGGAAAAAAGCAATTAATATTTTACATTTTTTCCAACCCATGCCGTTGTTCCTCATCAATAATATGAGTATACAGTCCGGTCGCACTGGTTGAGTTCTGTCCCAGCTGGGTGGCCACGAGCTGCTCGTTCTTGGTGGCTAGGTAGAGTTTTGAGGCTAACGTGTGCCGGAGCTTATGCGGCGTGATACGGACCTTAAATGCGGCGGAGTACTTGGCCACCATTTTTTCCATGGAATTGGCCTGCATGCGCGAGGCCTGGCCGCGGTAGCTGCTGAGGAAAAGGGCCCGGTCACTACTAGTAGCGTGATAAATCGCCGTTCGGTGCTCAACATAGTCTTGAATGTAAGGCAACGTCCACGGCGCAATCGGCACCGTGTCCCGTTGGCCACCCTTACGGACCACACCAATCGTGCCCGTTTTCAAGTTCAGGTGGCGCAGGTCAGCATTGGCGGCTTCTGAGACCCGCAAGCCGCTGCCCAACAGCAGGGCGTTGATGGCTAGGTCACGCTGTTTGTCCCGGTGAAAATACCGTTTTTTAGCCGGTGACAACAGATCTTCGTATTTTTTGTCGATAAAGGCCAGGTAATCATGATCCGTGTCGCCCAGCATGAGCTTGGTTTTTAAGTTGGCTGCTCGGGTCGCGTAGGTCTCACTGGTTCGGACCAGGGCAATCTTGTGCATCACGTTACGGTCGAAGTAGGCTTCACCGTGCTCGTCTTCGGTATCTTCCGTCAGGTACTTGAAGAGTGAAGAGAGGGCGTTTAACGAGCGATTGATGGTTGGATGGGTTCGGCTACCAGGGGCGCCCGTGAGCTTGGTTTGATTCAATAAAGCAGATTTGTATAGTTCAACGGTTTCTTTCTTTAAACTAGCCAGCACTTGAATATCAATGTCAGCGGGGCAGGTAGCTGTCGTCAGGCCTTCACTGATCAACCAGTTGAAGAAGCGGCGGTACTCGGTTAGATACTGATAGAGGGTGGCTGGAGACAGGGGCACGGTCGCTTTGGCCTGGTAGTATTCCTGGACGTACCAGGGTGCGGTGGCCAGTTCTTCGTTAATTAATTTTAAGTAATGTTGTTTCTCCATGGAAGTGGCCTCCAAACGTATGTTCTCATATGTTATATGATACCGGTGAATGGTTCAATTAGCAAGTCCCCCGTCTTATTTTTGCTTATTACTATCTTTAAAATATTTGTTTTAATGAAAGTAGTAGTTTGAATAGTACTATTATGACCTATAGAGTCAGTTAGCATATTGGGGTTAAAAATGGGCGTAATGCCTGTTATATAGCCGTTTTTCGGTGTTTGAACTACAAGCTTATGTTGGTTGAAGAACATTGTTACTTACGGTTACGTTCAAATCCTGTTAAATACTGGTATAGCAGCAGTTGTCGGGCCTTTAAGCTACTTAACATGTTGGATGAAATCAGCAGTTATCAAACCATAATCACTGTAGCAACAGTATTTAGGCACATAACACGTCACGCATGTTGTATCATATTCAAGAAAAATAGCACCTAAACATCAACTTGGACGGCGTTTAACAAAATCCCAGCTAGCCAGTCGTTGATGCCCACATTAGCAATCGAATCCGTCAAACTATTTGGAAACTCTAACTGACTGTTTAAGCTTAGCAGCTGCCATCACTGAGCTGGGCAGCAAGTAATTTCTGATTATTGATTGGTAGTCCGTGTTTGCCTGGTACTTTAGCTTAAGAACTGGCAGCAATGTCACAGAACCAAGTGCTGCTGGGTTCGACTGTCAAAACGTGATTTTGGACGTTGATTCTAAGCACACGTTCAGACTTTAGACGGAGACCTGACCATGAAATTAACGGAGAATACGCCTGTAAATTGCCAGTTTTGGCTGACTTTAATCGGTAAATAGGTTTGCTGACAGACGGCAGCACTTAATCGAAATTAAACTAATTTGGCTGCAAGCAGATGATTACAGCCGGCAAGCTGGCGGATAAGTTCGGTCAGCGGTGACGCAAACAATTTTCTGAGCATCATGATCAGTCGACACACGGATGTCGGCAGTAACTTGCTGAGCAACTTAGCTGCTTTGTTTTTATTTTTTAACCAACAAGTATATAAGTAGCGTCGCAAAAAAATAACGACACATTCAAAAGAAAGGGCATGGCCATTCTTCAAGTCTACGGCGAAAAGCTATTCTACTTTACATAATATATATTATCGAAAGTAGACTTGAAAGCCAATCCCAGCCTCATTGATCTAATCTTCAAAAAAAATCAGCAATCCTAAACGCAACTTTACGCGTCTCGGTTTGCTGATTAATTTTACGTTAGTTGATTAGTGAAATTTCTTGTAGGATTTGTCGCGTTAACGGCGTCAGATTCTCCGGCAACTGCTGCAGGTCAAAAAATTTAGCCGAACTCGTCTCGATATTATCTGGCTGTGCTTCGCCAGTCACCGTTAACGCGTAAACAACCGTCACGGAATCAATTGAATCGCCGTTGGGATACGTGTATTGCATGCCGGAACCACTGGCAACCGTCATGAGTTTAGCGTCAGTTGCGATTAAGCCAGCTTCCTCACGTAATTCACGTCGCGCAGTGTCTTCAGCACTTTCGTTGAGTTCCTTAGAACCAGCTGGCAGTCCCCAAAGCAAGTTATCCGTTCGTTTGATCAATAAGAGTTGCTGGTGACGACGAACGACTGCTGCGGAGCCGACCACAATTAAGGGTTCCTGACCAACTTTTTGCCGTAAATCACGTACATATCCCACTGAAAACACCATCCTTTACCCATAATTGTAGCATACAGAATGGGTATTAACGCCATTTATTTTGGATAAAATCTTGGCGACCGCCCATTTCTTCAATCTGGTAACGGAATGGATTGCGTTTGTAGAAGTCCTGATGTTCCTCTTCGGCGGGATAAAATGGTTGGGCGTCCTCAATCGTGGTGACAATTGGGTCGTCAAAGCGTTCGCTGGCCGCTAACGCTGACTTAGAGGCTTCGGCCGCGCGACGTTGTTCAGGACCGTTAACGTAGATGACTGGTCGATAACTTTCGCCGCGATCTTGGAACTGACCACTGGCATCCGTGGGGTCGGTTTGCCGCCAATAGATTTCAACCAGTTGCGCGTAACTGATGATAGCTGGATCGAATGTGATTTTTACGGCTTCGGTGTGGCCGGTGGTATGGCTCGCAACCTCAGCGTACGTTGGATTGACGGTATGCCCACCGGTGTAACCAGAGATAACGGATTGAATTCCCGGTTGCGTATCAAATGGTTGAACCATACACCAGAAGCATCCGCCAGCAAAAATGGCTGTTTCAAATTGACTCATCGACTCACCCTTTCTATTCGATTAAAGAGTCTATTTACTTAAAGAGTTGTTCAAAATCATGATACCCCTTAGCGTCTAACTCATTGGCGGGAATGAATTTCAGCGCCGCCGAGTTGATACAGTAGCGTAGACCACCAGTCTCAGCGGGCCCGTCATTAAAGACGTGACCTAAGTGAGAAGCGGCATCAGTACTTCGGACTTCCTGGCGAACCATCCCAAATGAATGATCCGTATTTTCCTTGACGTTGGCCGCATCGATAGGCTTGCTAAAGGATGGCCAACCACAACCGGCATCATACTTATCGGTGGAGCTAAACAATGGTTGACCACTCACCACGTCGACGTAGATACCGGGTTCGTAGAATTGATCGTACTCACCAGTGAACGCGGCTTCTGTGGCTGCATGTTGCGTGACGGCAAACTGTTCAGCTGTCAATCGTTTCTTTAAATCTGCCTGATTCTCTTGAGATGCCATTCAAATTCCTCCAATCAATTGTACACAACTAATAAGCCTATTTCTAGTTTATGCCTCTTTGTCAAAATTACAATTAATTTGATTAAAAAAACGTTATCACTGAGAGCTCAGCTCCCGTGATAACGTTTTATAGTCCTAACTTGCTTCGCCAGCAGGCAACGTGTAGCGAAGTTTAACGGCTTGGATATCTACTTTTTGGATACCCTCATCGCGGTTGCGGTAGTACATGACACTACGCTTAGATGGATTGTGACCTAAGCCCATCGTGTGACCCAACTCATGTTCAGCGACGTGTAAGTCGTCGGATTGTGAGTAGCCATATTCCTGCAGCAGCTGGGTGTTCAGTGTTGACTTAACAGACTTTAGGTAGTCATTTCTAGACCAGAAATCTGTTAGACCAACGTCCTGCCCCATTGAGACAGATTGGGACTGAGAAGCCGTCGACAATTGAATCTGAGCGTGTGCCGCTGAGCCCTGTTTGAAATGAAACGCACCAGTCTTATTCCAAGCGTAGATGGCACTCTCCCAGATGTGCCGGTAATAGGCCGACTTGGTATCGATCACGTACGTGGCATGATCACTCGCGAAACGTTCCGGACCAAATGGTGTGGCAGTCGTTGCTAAAGCAACAATATTGCCGACCTGCGTGAGTAACAGACCAACAGCGATAACTGCGGTAATAATTCCCCGATACCAGCTTCTTGTCATGCATAATCCCTCTCCCTCGAAGGAAGATGCCTAACGACTACCATCGACAGTATTATAGCGAATCCCATTTTAGGCGGCTTAAAAAAACACCTCTACCCAGTCAAAAACTGGGCAAAGGTGTTCGTTAGAACGTAAATTATCTTAAATTAGCCTTCGAAGGCAGCGGTCAATGGTGGTACCACTTGCTTCTTCCGGGAAACAACGCCAGGTAAGCTGGCACGGTTGTTGTCCAGCTTAGTGTTGAAGGCCGTTTCGACAGCACTCTTAGGTTCACCGGCAACGATGAGTTCTGAGTCACTGTTCAAAACGTTGGTAGCTAAGGTAATGAACAAGTCATAACCGTCAGCGGCCATTTCAGCTTGCATTTCCTTTTCCAAACCAGCTTGACGGGACAAAACGTCGTCTAAGTCGACCGTGTTGATTTGGCCGATCCGTACGCTCTTGCCACCCATGTCGAATGACTTAGCGTCACCGTCGATGAGTTCCTTGTCAGACTTGGCTGCCAGGTTAGTCCCAGCCTTTAACATTTCGATACCGTAGCTTTGAACATCCACGTCAGCGATTTCAGCCAAGGCACGAACTGCTTCGCGGTCCTTGTCAGTCGTCGTTGGGGATTGTAATAACAATGTATCTGAAATGATAGCGGAAAGCATCAAACCAGCTAACTTAGCTGGGATTTCGATTTTTTCTTCGTCGAACATTTCGGTCAAAATCGTGCTGACACAACCAACTGGTTCTGCCCGGTAGTACAAAGGCAACTTCGTTTCGAAGTTAGCGATCCGGTGATGGTCAACGACGTGGGTAACCGTCACCTTGTCGATGTCTTCAACACTTTGTTGGGCTTCGTTGTGGTCGACTAACATAACGTGATCAACTTCGTTAGAAGCAGTTTTGATGACCCGTGGTGCTGGTTCGTCAAAGTGATTCAATACGAAGTTAGTTTCCATGTTAGGTTCGCCCAGGGCAACGGCTTCAACATCCAGGCCCTTCTGGGTTTGGAAGTAAGCGAAGGCCTTAGCGGCAACGATAGCGTCCGTATCTGGATTTTGGTGACCGAAAATCAATGCTTTACTCATTAGATAGAACTCCTTTAACAAATAATATTTTTAGTTTATTGGTTCCGAAGTTGTTTAAGGCGGGAAATGTAATCGTCGGTATGCAAGTACCGGTCAAACTGCGCCAAGAAGTGACTAATACGGGGGATTTCTGCCTTACCCTTCCGGAAGACGAAGGCCAAGTCGAACCGAATGTTTGGATCAAAATGGGCCGTCCAGGTGTTGGGTAAGTCGTCCTGCCCAATCATAAACGAATTTGGTAACGCAGTCGCGGATTGTGTCTGCATGGAAAAATGGAGCAACTGCGTCGGTGTGGTAAAGTTCGCCACACTCTTGGGAAAATCAGCCAATTGATTCTTGTAGGCTTCATGCAACGTTTGGTTCAAGTAGTACCCATCTGGATACATGGCCCAAACGTTCTCGGTGGTGTCCTTGAACTTGATCCGCCGTTTCTTGGCCAACTGTTCATCATGGTGAATGAACAACAGGTCGTCCGAAATAATCTTCTTCGATTCGTACGGTTTCCAGTTCTTAATGGAGTCATCGGGCAAGTACATGATGGCCAAATCAATCTTGTTGTTTTCCAGGCGCTCCCAAATTTCCTTCCGGGTTAACATGTGGAAGGAAATTTTGAGATCCGGATTGTTTTGATACGACAGAATGGCAAAATCCTCAAAAACAGCATCTTCCATGGATGCCAG
The DNA here is from genome assembly GCF_003946345.1 of Levilactobacillus tongjiangensis. Classification (GTDB taxonomy): domain Bacteria; phylum Bacillota; class Bacilli; order Lactobacillales; family Lactobacillaceae; genus Levilactobacillus; species Levilactobacillus tongjiangensis. The sequence continues at coordinate 30,243 of NZ_RHNY01000017.1, read as the reverse complement.
TAACCCGATGTTGATTTCACCTTGCGTGGCACTGGTCGATTGTTGAATCTCGTCAGTAGCTTGGTTGAGAATGCCATAAATCTTGTGCGTCGCGTCGAGCATGGTATATCCCGCGTCGGATAACCGCAGTTTTTTGCCGACTGAATAGAATAGTGGTGCGCCCACCGTTCGTTCCAGTTTCTTGATCTGCTGCGTTAATGCTGGTTGCGTGATGCCTAAAATCTGGGCAGCCTGCGTGTAATTCATGGTCTCAGCAAGCTGTAGGAAATACGTCAGGGTTTTTGAAGAAAAAATGCTTTCCTGCTTCGTCTTCATCCGCTTTTGCTCCTTATCATTGTGACGGGGTCCGTTAATTAACGACCTGCCAACTAATGGTTACTATTACTGTATATGATAGGCCGTTTACACTAAAAGCGCAACGATTTCTGCTCGCAAAGTCGCACAGATTGTCTTATTCCAAGACTAGTTCCGTTGGTTTGAGACGTAACTGAACCGGCGTCCCCTCAACATCAGTATCCACAACGAACGAGCCGTTGGAGTAGCGACCGCTGAGTGGGTGTTCGGTTGGCAAGACATCGTGAGTCCGTTCTCTGTCCGTCAGAATCTCTAGTGCGGGGTTCCCCGCTGGAATCGTCATGAAATCGACGACTCGGTGTGGTTCGCGCTTTAATTCGTGTAAGACGACCACTCCCCGGCGGGCCCGACTCGTGACTGACAGTTCTTTCATTGCTAGTCGCTTGAAGGCCCCACGTTGGGTGATCAGCGCAATTGTATCACTATCTGTGACCATGGCTAGGTTAACAACCTCATCATCGTCACGCAGGTCCATGGAACGGACACCGGTGGTCCGGGCCCCATTGATGGAAACTTCATCCAAGGTGTAACGCAGCGCGTAGCCGTTCTTGGAAATTAAGAGGATTCCTTGTTCAACGGGTTCCGTCAGGTATTTGACCTGAACGACACTGGCATCCGGATTCTTCAGTTTCTCATAGACCGCAGCGCGACTCTTATACGTCCGACCCGGTGTCAGGTCCTTAAAGGCAGTCTGCTTGATATAGCCATCACTGGTTGCAATCAAGAAGTGACCGGCCTCCTTCAACGTCTTAAAGGCGAAGGTGGCCACGATTTCTTCATCGGACTCTAAGCCGATGGTCTGAGAAATATGTTCACCGGTTTCCTTCCACTTCACATCGCTGATTTCGTGGACGGGCCGGTAAATCAGATTACCCTTGTTGGTGAACATCATCAAGTGATCCAACGTGCTCAATTGTTGCATGAAGATTGGGTAATCCTCATCCTTCAACCCATTGTCTGCGGGGTCCGACGCCGTGTAGGAACGGACGCCGGAGCGTTTCAGGTAACCATCGTGGCTCACTAAAACGACGACGTCTTCATCGGCAACCGTGACGGTCGTCTTGATCTTCAGGTCTTCGATCTGGTCCTGAATCTCAGTCCGACGTGGGTTCCGGTATTCCTTGGCAACGGCCTTTAATTCCTTCCGCAGAACAGCGTTCAACGTCTTGGGGTCAGCCAAAATCTTCCGGTCCTCTTCGATAGCGGCTGAGAGTTTGGCGGATTCGGCCTCTAGCTGAGTCACATCGGTGTTGGTCAACCGGTATAACTGCAGGGCCACGATAGCGTCCGCTTGTTTTTCTGAGAAATCGTAGGCACTGACCAGGTTGTCCCGCGCATCGCGCCGGTCCTTGCTGGCCCGAATGGTTTTGATGACTTCATCGAGAATCGACAGAGCCTTGATCAACCCTAAGACGATATGCTGCCGATCCAGCGCCTTTTGCAGGTCGTACTGGGTCCGCTTAGTAATCACCGTGCGTTGGTGTTCTAAGTACGCTGACAGGATAGTCTTGAGGCCAACGTGTTCTGGCCGTTGGTGGTTGATGGCCACCATGTTGAAGTTGTACGTGATTTGGAGTTCAGTGTTCTTAAACAGGTAGTTCAAGACCCCCTGAGCATCCGCATCTCGTTTGAGTTCAATGGCAATGCGTAAGCCTTCACGGTCAGTTTCGTCCCGGACTTCAGCGAGGCCTTCAACTTTTTTGTTTAACCGAATTTCATCAATTTTTTTAACGAGTTGGGCCTTGTTGACTTCGTAAGGAATCTCCGTCACCGTAATTTGGCTCTTGTTTCCGCGAAGGGGTTCAATCTTAGTCTTGGACCGTACGACGATCCGACCCCGACCAGTTTCGTAGGCTTTGACGATACCGTCTTTCCCCTGGATGATTCCACCAGTTGGAAAGTCTGGTCCCTGCACGTAGGTCATCAGTTCGGCCAATTCAGCCTTGGGGTGACTCAGGAGGTAGACTAAGGCGTCCACAACCTCTCCTAAATTGTGCGGCGGAATCTCGGTGGCGTAACCCGCTGAGATTCCAGTGGATCCGTTAACCAACAGGTTGGGGAATCGGGCTGGCAAGACGGTAGGTTCGTACTCGGTATCATCGAAGTTAAGGACCATTTCCACGGTATCCTTGTCGATGTCACGGAGCATTTCACCCGCCAACTTACTGAGACGAGCTTCCGTATACCGCATGGCGGCTGCGGGGTCCCCGTCCATGGATCCGTTGTTCCCGTGCATTTCAACGAGCGGTTCGCGAACCTTCCAGTCCTGACTCATCCGCGTCAGCGCTTCATAAATGGAACTATCACCGTGAGGGTGAAAGTTACCCATGACGTTCCCGACAGATTTAGCGGACTTCCGGAACCCCTTGTCGTAGGTGTTGCCGTCCTTGTTCATGGCAAATAAGATTCGCCGTTGAACGGGCTTTAGGCCGTCCCGAATATCGGGAAGTGCCCGTTCCTGAATGATTGATTTGGAATAACGACCAAAGCGGTCGCCCATAACTTCTTCCAACGTTAGCTCTTGAATTTTTTGTCCTTCACTCACGAATTAATTGCTCCTTTCACCGGAATTTTGATTAATCAGTTGATGAGGTCGATGAATCGTTTTCTAACAGGCTCGAGTTATCTTCCTCTAAGGTAAATTGAACGTTGTTTTCAATCCACTTCCGGCGTGGTTCAACCTTATCGCCCATCAGAGTCGTGACCCGGCGTTCTGCCAAGGCGGCGTCGTCAATTTGGACACGAATCAAGGTCCGGTTATCGGGATCCATGGTCGTTTCCCACAGTTGTTCGGCGTCCATTTCACCTAACCCTTTGAACCGTTGAAGGTTATACCCGTGGTTCTTGATCTGCTTAGTCTTTTCGGCGAGTTCGTCGTTCGTCCAAGCGTACGCAATGTCTTGGTTTTTCCCGGTCCGTTTGATGCGGTACAACGGTGGCAAGGCAATGTAGATCCGGCCGGCGTCGATCATCGGTCGCATGTACTTGTAGAAGAACGTTAACAGGAGAATTTGGATATGAGCACCGTCGTCATCGGCATCGGTCATGATGATAACCTTGTCGTAGTTGGCGTCCTCAATGTTAAATTCGGCTCCAACGCCAGCACCAATCGTGTAGATCATGGTACTGATTTCTTCGTTCTTCATAATGTCAGGTAGTTTGGCCTTCTCGGTGTTCAAAACCTTCCCCCGTAACGGCAGGATAGCTTGAAACTTTCGATTCCGACCTTGTTTGGCGGAACCACCGGCGGAATCCCCTTCGACTAAGAACAGTTCGTTCTTGGCCGCGTTCTTGGATTGCGCGGGCGTCAATTTGCCAGAGAGAAGGCGTTCGTGTTTTTTATGCCGCTTTCCATTCCGGCTTTCATCACGCGCTTTTCGAGCGGCTTCACGCGCTTGCCGAGCCTGCGTAGACTTCTTGATCAGCATCTTCCCGAAGTCCCCATTTTCCATGAGGTAGTAGCCGAGTTGTTCACTGATCACGCTGTCAACGATGGTCCGGGCTTCAGGCGTCCCCAGCTTTTCCTTCGTTTGGCCTTCAAATTGTAAGAGGTTTTCGGGCACTCGAAGAGAGATAACGGCTGAGAGACCTTCACGGACATCGGTTCCTTCCAGATTCTTGTCACGATCCTTTAGAAGACCAACTTTGCGGGCGTACTCGTTGAACGCCTTAGTCCACCCACTGCGCATACCAGCCTCGTGAGTACCACCGTCCTTGGTCCGAACGTTGTTGACGAAAGAAAGCAGGTTTTCGGTGTACCCATCGTTGTATTGGGCAGCTACTTCAACCTCGATACCGTCCTTACTGCCGTCAAAGTACATGACGTCGCTCAACGTATCCTTGTCTTCGTTAAGATACCCAACAAACTCTTTGATACCGTCTTCAAAATGATAGGTTTCTTCACGTTCCTGACCCTCGCGTTCGTCGGTCAGGGTAATCTTAACGCCCTTTAGTAAGAAGGCGGATTCCCGTAAGCGTTCCGCTAAGGTGCCAAAATTATAAACGGTGGTCGTGAAGATCTGACTGTCCGGTTTGAACGTCAGTGTGGTCCCGTTATGGGCCCGAGTATTGCCTAACTTTTTCAGCGTACCTTGGGGATGGCCCCCGTCTTTGAATTTTTCTTGATACCGCACGCCATCACGGACAATGGTGACCGTGAGTGCGCTGGAGAGGGCGTTGACCACGGAAGCCCCGACCCCATGAAGTCCCCCAGAGGTTTTGTACCCCCCTTGGCCGAATTTCCCACCGGCATGCAGCACAGTGAGAATGACTTCTGGTGTTGGAATTCCTGAAGCGTGCATGCCAACTGGCATACCCCGCCCGTGGTCAACGACCGTAATACTATTGTCCTGGTGGATGGTCACGTTGATTTCCTTACCATAGCCAGCCAGAGCTTCATCGACGGCGTTATCTACGATTTCGTAGACCAAGTGATGCAGACCCCGGCCGTCGGTTGACCCGATATACATACCAGGACGTTTACGAACAGCTTCCAATCCCTCCAAAACCTGAATGGAGGAATCGTCATATTTTGGTTTTGCTTTCGCCATGCGTAAATCCCCTTTACTTTTAGTCGTTAAAAATACAGATTGCAGTGCTTCTCTAGTTTACCCCAAAGCGAACATATGTTCAAACGGTTCGTCCAATGCCGCCCTGATGGTATCCAGTAACTTCATAATCATACCACAGGAAGTTAAAACCGTGCTAGAATTTCAGAGATAATTGGCGTTCCGGTTAAAACATGCTAAAATATAGGACAGCTTAATTTGTGGTGATCAGTGATGATTCCACCAAACCGGAGCGGAGGAAATACTTGTGAAATTAATTGGCTTACTTCTTGTGGCCTACCTCCTGGGCGCCATTCCCAATGGTGTCTGGGTCGGCAAAGCCTTTTTTCAAACGGATATTCGACAGTCTGGCTCGGGGAACATTGGGACAACGAATACGTACCGGGTCTTAGGACCGTATGCTGGAACCATTGTGATGGTTCTGGATATTGCTAAGGGGACGGTTGCAACGTTGCTGCCCACCTTCTTCCCCGGGTTAGCTGTCCCTGTGACGACCGTCCTCGGAACGGCAACGCCACTCTTGTTCGGCCTCATGGCCGTTCTGGGACATACTGTGTCGGTCTTCGACCACTTCAAAGGTGGTAAGGCGGTGGCCACCTCAGCGGGGATGCTACTGGCTTACAATCCCATCATGTTTGTGATTGCAGCCGGCCTGTGGGTCAGTCTGATCTATTGGACCAGTATGGTCAGTCTTGCCAGCATGATTGCCTTTAGCCTGATTACATTGATCTCGTTAGGTTTTCAGGACTGGTATTTGACCGGGATTGCGTTGATCTTGACGATTTTTGTCTTTTATCGTCACCGGACGAACATTACGCGGATCCGTCAGGGAACTGAATCTATGGTTCCCTTCGGTCATGGCTACCGTAAGCATCACGCTAAATAGGAACACTGAGGGCTCTCAATGACTTTTGTCGTTGGGAGCCCTTTTCGTTTTCTGTTAAATATTATGTGAGTGTTCGTGCTCCGGTGGTCAGGGGGTGGGCCTGCTGTGGGGACGCTTCAGCCAAAGAGCGGGCTTCTCGCTCGCTTTGAAGCCACGAAAACTCCGTGTCTTCAAAGGCGCCCATGACTTAAGCTAGCATAAACCGCTAGCTTAAGTCATTTTCACGGCCGGCCCACCCCTTGACCACCTCCGCTCAAATTGATGAGTTTAACGGAAAATAGGTGCTACCAAACTTAACGTGTGCTGTTTAACTGCTTAGAGAGTCAGATAACAATATTAATGTGTGAATTAGGCAGCCTAATTTGTCTCCTCTCACTTACCGTTTGTCAGCTATGGGTTGAACCGATGCCGACACAGCTTGATGTCTTGAAAGCCCCGCGTCTACTACCAACTGCAGTGCAATATAGTTTGTATAAGGCCTCAACGATGATCATGTCAAAACGCAATCAGAATCCCTGGCCGCCGGAGCGCAACCAATTAACAATATCGCTGCTAACTAATGCTGGATTACAACGAGCACTTCAACTTTTAGTTTAGAAGTAAGTAATCTGGTAAGCCGCCTGAAAGTTCTCGTGGCCAGCCAAATGGTGGATGGCCACCTTGGTTTCTAAATCACCGGTCGCCTGAACGTCATCGGCTAAGCCCCACCAAGGCTCGAAACAAACGAATGGTGCTTGCTTCGGGTATGGTGACCAGATACCGAGGTATGGTGCGGCCACTGTCAAAGCGACACCATGGTCGCTATCTGGCGTACTCAACATCACTGTCGTCTCGTGGTTGTCTAACGTCAGAACCTGGGCATCGTGGTCAAATAGACCGTGATTCAAGCTCAGTGGCTGCGTCAGGTCGAGGGGCACGCTGTGCTGCGTGTCGCTGTATGGGCCAACTAGTGGGACACGTTGGTAGACCTTCTTCGGTGAAACGGTGACTTGGTAATCCGTAAAGTCTGCGGTTGGGTCACCCAGGGGGACATTGAACCCAGGGTGGGCCCCCAAGGAAAACGTTAACGTATCGTCCGCTGGATTGGCCACGTCCGCTGAAAACTTCAATTGGTGGTCCACCAGTTCGTAACTGATGGTCAGGATGAAGTCGGATGGGAACAATGCTTTCGTTTCGGCATCGGCCTTGAGTTCAAGACTAACGTGCGTCGTGTCCTGATCGACGACGGTAAACGTCCGGTCCCGCGCGAACCCGTGCTGGGTCATTTGATAGACTTTACCGTCGAGACGATACTGGTTATCCTGCAAGCGACCAACGATGGGAAAGAGAATTGGTGCGTGGCGACCCCAGTAGGCCTTATCCGCCTGCCACATGTATTCTAAACCGCTCTCATTGTCTTTGACACTCGATAGTTCGGCACCCAATGGGTTGACCTGAACCGTTAAATATTCGTTGTTAAGCGTTATCATCGAATTCCTCCCAGACTTAAATCATTACTCTCTATGATACCCTACCTCGCCAAAAAGAGCCAAGACAACTGTCCTGGCTCCCGTAATGTTTTATAGGATGTAGCGTGACAAGTCCTTGTTCTGAACGATGTCACCAATCTTATCGTTAACGTAATTCTCGGTGATTGTGACGTCACCAGTCCCCATGTCAGGTCCTTCGTAGAGCAGGTCTTCCAAGAGTTTTTCCAGGACCGTCTGTAACCGCCGAGCACCGATGTTTTGGTTCTCATGGTTGAGTTCAAAGGCCAATTCGGCAATCCGTTCGATGGCTTCCATCGTGAACGTCACCTTCACGTTGTCCGTCCCAATCAAGGCAATGTATTGCTTGATCAAGGCGTTGTTCGGTTCAGTTAAGATCCGGACAAAATCCTGCTTGCTCAGGTCGTTTAATTCGACCCGAATCGGGAAACGTCCCTGTAATTCAGCAATCAAATCGCTGGGCTTGGATTCAGCGAAGGCACCGGCAGCGATGAACAGAATGTGATCGGTGTCGATGGTGCCGTACTTCGTCTTGACCTGCGTGCCTTCAACGATTGGCAAGATATCGCGTTGGACCCCTTCACGGGAAACGTCGCCGCTATTTTGGCCACTGCCCTTGGTGATCTTGTCAATTTCGTCCAGGAAGATGATTCCGGTGTTTTCGGCCCGTTTGATGGCATCGTGGTTGATGTCAGCGTTGTTGACCAATTTTTCAGATTCTTCAGCGACCAGGATTTCACGCGCTTCGGCCACACTGACCGTCCGCTTGATCCGCTTCTTAGGCATGATTGAGCCCAGGGTGTCGTTCAAATCGATTCCCATTTGGCCTAGCATGTTGTTGTCGGTGGCATTGGTTTGTTGGGGATCATCCATTTCGATCTCGACCTGGTGGTCTTCCAGCAAGCCCTTGTTCAGTTGATCCGCCAGAGATGACCGTTCGTTGCGGATATCATCGGTGACTTCTTCTTGGTCAGTTGGTGCCGTAGGCGTTTGGCCATTTTGCATCTGGGAGAACATGTTCATCATGTTCGCAAAGTCGTTGTTGTTCTTGTTTTCTTTCTTCTTGGCCGGTGCCAGCAGCTTAACTAACCGCTTTTTAGCGGCTTGAACGGCGTCGCTCCGGACATTCTTGAACTGATCTTGCTTCTGCATGCTGACGGAGACTTCGACTAAGTCCCGGACCATGGATTCAACGTCGCGGCCAACGTAGCCGACCTCGGTGAATTTGCTGGCTTCGACCTTGGTGAAGGGCGCGTGCACGATCTTAGCCAACCGGCGAGCGATTTCAGTCTTCCCGACCCCGGTCGGTCCGATCATTAACATGTTCTTAGGTGAAATTTCTTCTTGCATGTCGGCATCGAGTTGCATCCGACGGTAACGGTTGCGTAAGGCAATCGCAATGGCTTTTTTAGCTTCATCCTGACCAATCACGTATTGATCAAGTAAGGCCACGATTTCTTTAGGCGTTTTATTAATAGCGTCCACAGTGATTCCTCCGTTCAATAATTAAAGTTCTTCAGAAATAACGTTTTCGTTGGTAAAGATGTCGATGCCCCCAGCAATGTGGATGGCCGTTTCGGCAATCTCCTTGGCGCTCATGTCGGTAGCGTGGTGGTGTAAGGCCGTGGCTGCTGCCAAGGCAAAGTTACCACCAGAACCGATGGCCAGGATGTCGTCGTCTGGAGCGATGACTTCACCGGAGCCGGAAACGAGCAACATTTCGTCCTTGTCCATAACAATCAGTAAGGCTTCAAGCTTTTGGAGTGCTTGGTCGGACCGCCATTGCTTGGCGAGTTCAACGGCAGCTCGTTGCAGGTTCCCACTGTATTCATTTAATTGGCCTTCGAATTTTTCTTCAAGGTTGAAGGCATCGGCGACACTACCGGCAAATCCAACAACGACTTGATTGTTGTAGATGCGGCGAATCTTGTGCGCGGTCCCCTTCATGATGACCTTTTCTCCCATGGTGACTTGCCCGTCACCTGCCATGGCGTTGTGGCCGTTGTGCCGAACAGCACAGATGGTCGTGGCTTCAAATTTTACTGGCATAGTTTCATCGATCTCCTTAGGATGGTTTCTTTTGATGTGACTTATCTTCGGTTGCGCGTGGAAAAAACTGACGGTAATCCCGCTGTAAGTGTTCCCGCGTTACGTGGGTGTAAATCTGCGTCGTGGACAGGCTGCTGTGCCCCAGCAATTCCTGGACTGACCGGAGATCTGCCCCCCGGTTCAAGAGGTGCGTGGCAAATGTGTGCCGCAACATATGCGGATGAATATCCGTCGTCAGACTACTGCGTTTGATGATCTGGTTGAGCAAATAAGTCACCCCGGCTGTCGTCAGCTGACCGCCCCGTGAGTTGATGAAGACAAAGGCGTGTGTCTGTTGATGCGTGGCCATCAGGGGTGTCCTGGCCGCTGTAAAGTAGCGTTCCAGGGCGTCGCCGGCGTAATGACCGAACGGCACGTAGCGTTCCTTATTCCCTTTCCCGTGAATCAACATCATGCGGTTATCAAAATCCACGTCGGGCAGCGTCAGGTTGACACATTCACTGACCCGGATGCCGGTGCCGTAAAGCACTTCTAGCACCGCTGAATCCCGGGTTGCCAATTGTTCATTCGGATTGGCAACCGCCGCGGCAAACAAGGCCGTCATTTCCCGTTCGTAGAAGAAACGGGGTAAGTGGTTCTGGTGGTGTTTCAACTGAATGTAGGCAAAGGGATCGTCGGTTGCTTGCCCGTTGCTCATCAGGAAATTGTAAAGTGATCGCAACGTGGACAGCTTTCGGGAAATCGTTGTCCGTGCGTAGTGGTGATCATAGAGGTTGCTGAGGTAAACCTCAACATCCAACTGGTCGATTGCCGACCACGGCTTGACGCCCCCGTTGTCTTCGAGAAACTGGTGAAATTCTTCCAGATCCTCGCGGTAGGCCTTCACGGTTTCCGGAGAATACTGTCGCTCACCTTGCAGATACGTGAGAAAGTCTGTGACTGTTTGGTCCACGTGAACACCTCCTGTACTTGTTAATGCTAGCAAATGGCTTAAAAAAACACAACTAACTCATCAACCAGTTTTTTTCTGGACCGGTGCCCGTTTAAAAATGACCGGTACCCATACAATAAAACAGGTTCATCGGTCACTGCGTTACTGCGCGAGCATGACTGACAAACCTGTCGTTAATAACTTTTTACTTTTGGGGTGCTTCTTCGTAGTCCCCGTTAGGACAAACGATTTGGCTACCGCCACGAATCTTCTTGGCAACCAAGTAGTGGCCGTCCTTAGGGCAGTCACGACCGATTGGCTTGTCCCATGAGACGAAGTCACAGTCGGGATAGCGTGAACAACCGTAGAAGATCCGGTTCTTCTTGGACTTCCGCTCGATGACCTCACCCTTATGACAAACGGGACAGGTCACACCGATTTCCTTCACGATTGGCTTCGTGTTCCGGCAATCGGGGAAGCGTGAGCAGGCGTAGAACTTACCGTAGCGGCCCATCTTGATGACCATTGGTGCGCCACAGATGTCACAGTCAAAGCCGGCGGGTTCGTCACGGATCTGAATCTTTTCAATGGCGTCTTCCGCGTGGGCGACTTCCGTTGAGAATGGTTGATAGAAGCTATCAATGACCTTGACCCAGTCCTGTTTCCCTTCTTCAATCCCATCTAACTCGTGTTCCAAGTTGGCAGTGAAATCAACGTTGACCACGTCTGGGAAGTAGTCGTTGATGATGCCATCAACGATTTCACCTAATTCAGTCGGTTCAAAGCGCCGGCCGACTAACTTAACGTAGTAGCGGCGTTGAATCGTGTCCAGCGTTGGGGCGTAGGTCGATGGCCGGCCCACACCGTTTTCTTCCAACGCCTTGATCAGGTTGGCTTCGGAATACCGTGCAGGTGGCTGGGTAAAGTGTTGGGCTGGATCAGTCTTGGCTAACTTGACCACGTCACCAATCTCAAGGTCGGGCAACAGGTTATCCTTTTCCTTACCGTCCTTGTAGATTTTCAAGAACCCTTCGAACTTCATCTTGGACCCGTTGGACCGGAAAGTAACGCCGTTCTGTTCCAGCGTCACAGCCATGGTATCCATGATGGCGTTCGTCATTTGACTGGCCACGAACCGGTTCCAAATAAGTTGGTAGAGCCGGAATTGGTCCTTGTTCAACCGTTCCTTCAGGCTAGCTGGGGTTCGGAAAACAGAGGTTGGTCGAATGGCTTCATGGGCATCTTGGGCCCCTTCAGGCAGCTTTCCCTTGATGGGCTTCGTTGCAGCGTATTCGGCCCCATATTTTTCGTGAATGAACGTAGAGGCTTCGTGCTTGGCAATGCTAGAGATCCGAGTGGAGTCGGTCCGCATATAGGTGATTAGCCCCTGCGTACCTTCCTTGCCCAGGTTGATCCCTTCGTAAAGCTGTTGCGCAGCCATCATGGTCTTCCGTGTTCTGAAGTTTAACTTACGGTTAGCATCCTGTTGCATAGAACTTGTGGTGAATGGTGGTTGGGGTGAACGTTTCCGTTCCTTACGAACCACGTTGGTGATGTCAAAGTCACCCTTTTTATCGAGTTTGTTCAGGATGTCTTGGACGGCGGCGTTATCTTTCAGGCCAGCCTTTTTACCGTTCAGGCCGTAGAAGCTGGCACCAAACGTGTGCCGGGCCTTCTTGAAGTCTGCGTCGATGGTCCAGTATTCTTCGGGGATGAAGGCTTTGATTTCCTTTTCCCGTTGAATGATCAGGGACAGCGCAATCGATTGAACCCGACCGGCACTTAGCCCCTTCTTGACCTTTTTCCAAAGTAATGGTGAGATGGAATATCCCACTAAACGGTCTAGAATCCGCCGTGCCTGTTGGGCGTTCACTAGGTCCATGTCAATGGTCCGGGGCGTCTTGAAGGCTTCCTTGACGGCGTCCTTGGTAATTTCGTTAAACGTGACCCTGTTCTTGTCTTTCACGTCCAGGTTTAGGACGTGGGCTAAGTGCCAGGCAATGGACTCCCCTTCACGGTCAGGGTCAGATGCGAGGTAGACGGCTTTGGCCTTTTTGGCCTCGGACCGTAAGCCCTTGATCACATCGCCCTTACCACGAATGGAGATGTAGTGCGGATCGTAGTCATTTTCAGTATCGACCCCCATCGAACTCTTAGGCAAGTCCCGCACATGCCCCAGACTAGGCATGACCTTGTAGGTCCGCCCTAAATACTTTTCAATTGTCTTGGCCTTCGCTGGAGATTCCACGATGACTAATTTTTTTTGCGGCTTGCGCCGTTTCTTTGTCGTTGTTTTGGTTTTTGTTTTCGTCGGCAAAACACATTACTCCCTCGAATGATAGGTGTAAATCCCGTTCTACCGGGATTCAGTGACCGTATCGATTTGGTTCTAAGTCGAACTAAAAGTTCGCTAATTTTTTCACTAGTAATCCCACACATGATATTTCAAGTCGGGGGCGCTTGTCAACTAAAAAATTCTTCTATTATATGTTCGGGATTCAAGATTGGTTTCGCGCCCGCTAAAATTAGTTCATTGGTTCCCACTGAATTGGGACTGTCGACGGCCCCTGGAACGGCGAGGACGTTGCGGTTCTCCTGAAGCCCAATGTTGGCCGTGATTAGACTGCCTGAATGGTGGGCCGCTTCGATCACTAGCACGCTCTGGGCTAGTCCAGCAATGATGCGGTTGCGTTCGGGAAAATGGTGACGGGCACCCGCGGTCCCCCAGGGATACTCGGATAGCACCAGGTGGTCGCGAATCAACAAGTCCATGAGGTCGCGGTTGGCGGCCGGGTAGCATTTATCGAGACCGGTGCCAATTACGGCGATGGTAGGTCCCCGGTGAGCTAAGGCCACCTGATGCGCTAAGGTATCAACCCCCTGGGCCAGACCCGAGACTAGGCAGAGCCCGCGCTCCACTACTGGGGGCAGCAATAGTCTCATGGCACGTAAGGCATACGGCGTGGGTTGCCGGGAACCGACGACGGCTAACTGTAGTCCCTGCAAGAAACGGACGTCCCCGAGGAAATACAAGGCAACTGGTGGATTGAACGTTTCTTTAAGCTGGATGGGATACGCCGCATCTACGATGGTCAGGCAGCCCGTATGCTCCAGGTTTTCAGTTACCTGCCGGTTGAGTTCAGCGGTGAATAGATTGGTTTTAAGCTGCTGGGTACGCTGAGCGGTTAGCATTAAATCTTGAAGCATGCTGGCAAGCTCAGTGGGACCAATGTCGGTTAATTCAGGGTGCTGTTCCACCCACCGCCAGCAAGCTAGGGCTGTGCGGGGGCCGATTCCTTGGATCAGTGGTAAACGCATGAAAAAATCACGAAGTGTCAGTTGCATGGCTGCAACCTCCTATCCCTTTTAAGGATTAACTCCGTGATTCGTTAGCAATAATTTTTTGAACCGGTGAAAAAGTTCGGCGGTGAATCGGGGTAACGCCCCGGTCAACCAGACCCTGTAGGTGTTCCGCCGTTCCGTAACCGGCATTCTTAGTAAAGCCATAGCCGGGATAGAGTACGTCATAGGTGTCCATGAGATGGTCTCGGTAGACCTTGGCTACGATGCTGGCGGCCGCTACGCTAGCGCTCTTGGCGTCTCCCTTGATCAACCGCGTTTGCGGAAGGTCGACGGGAATCTGCATGGCGTCCACGATGAGATGCTGTGGAGGCACGCCGAGGCCCAATACGGCGAGCTGCATGGCAACTCGAGTCGCCTGATAGATGTTGATTTGATCAATCAGTTGGGAACTCCCGATACCAATGCTGACGGCGGTCGCCTGGTCCAGAATCAGCGGGTATAGGCGCTCGCGTTCCTTAGGAGTCAGCTGCTTGGAGTCGTTGACCAAAGGGATGTCGAAGTCCTGCGGCAAGATGACGGCACTCGTCACCACGGGACCGGCTAACGGCCCCCGTCCGACTTCATCGATGCCAGCCACAAGTTGATTGGCTGCCCACAGTGGTCGTTCGTAGTGTAGCCGCTCCTGAAATGCCAGCTCAGCCGCCTCAGCCTTTGCGACACGACGTTTGATCTGATTCAGGAGTGATTGCGCACCTTTCCGTGAATCAGCCGTTAATGAGACTAAACGGGGGTCAGTTAGGCTAGTGACGTCCGCGAGCTCTTGCTTTAAACTGCTGAGGCTGGGTTGCTTAGTCATTAGGGGTGTCACCTACCTCGGGTGCCCGGTCCAGGGTGAAGCCACCCAGCTTCTTGTGGCGGGCGTCCAGAATCAACCGGTCGCTAGCCCGCAGGTAGTCGTCACGCATGCCGACCTTTTCCGTAATCTTCATCAGTAGGTCGACATCGCTCAACTCTAAGTCGGCGTCGGCCAAGTGGTATCGTTCGATCAACGCTGGTTGATGGTAGTTCCGGAAGAAGTTGAGAGCAAAGAGCGCCACGTCATCTTTTTCGTAGAGCTTTTCCTTGATGGCACCGGTTAAGGCTAGTTTTTGGGCGGTCTCTTGGTCCTTGAACTTAGGCCAAAGGATACCGGGGGTGTCGAGCAGTTCCAAGTGTTTGTTGGAACGGAGCCACTGTTGGGACTTGGTTACCCCAGGAGTATCGCCTACTTGGGCAGCTTTGTGATTGACCAGGTGGTTCAGTAACGTGGATTTCCCAACGTTAGGAACTCCAACAGTCATGGCCCGCATTGGGCGTTCCTTCAGGCCTTTTTCCTTTTCGGAAGCGAGCTTGTCGGCCAAAATGTTGGCCGCAATCTTGGTGATCTGCTTGGGGGTTACGTTGGCCCGAGAATCGATGGCGATGACGGGTTGGTCTTGGGAATGGTAGTAACGTTGCCAAGCGGCAGTTTGTTGTGGATCGGCAAGGTCCTTCTTGGTCATGATGATCAGATGGGGCTTGTCCCGTGCAATGCGGGCTACCTCGGGATTACGTGAGGAAGCGGGAATCCGAGCGTCGACCAGTTCGAACACGATGTCTACGAGGTGGACGTTCTCCTCCATTTGACGGATGGCCTTGGCCATATGACCAGGGAACCATTGGATAATGCTCATAAGTTTTTCTCCTTTGATACCAAGGGCTTGACGCCTTGGTGTTCTTAAAATAGTCAAAATTGCCATATGTCCATTCTATTTCGGGCATATTCCAGTCGTTTGCGGTCGCAATTTCTCTTAAAAATTTACGAATCGCTTTTACTGTCCCCTCTTGTAAACGAATTAAGCTGCATGTAACCAGGTTAACAAGCTTGTTCTTCAATTCATAGTTAGCTGAATTTGAGAAGACAGTTCTATTTTTCATTTTGCGCCGCTCAATACGGCTAATTTTTAACCGTTTCGGTTGTTGGTATACAAAAAGATAACAGAGAATCTGAGTAACTAGTCTATTTTACCATTTATTCTTCGTTTCAGATAGTGGCGCTATTTGTTGTTATTAGCCGTGGGAATAGTCTTATTTTTGTTTTTTTGCGGATACACTGAATTTTTCTTACCTGAATGTGAGCAGTCGCTGATGTTGCGATTCACTTTTTTCTTTGTGTTATAAATATTTAACTTATTTTTATTTAGAAAATATTATAAGACGAAACAATTTACCAGATATGGTTACAAACCCTATTTACTAACAGTTCACAAAATAGTAAGCTAACTCTATGAACGCTGACCACGAGATGATTAGCGTTGTAACACATGAAGGAGCGATTCTGATGAATTTACATAAAGGTTTCACTTTAGCGGCTGTCACCCTCTCGGCCAGCCTATTTTTAGCCATTCCCAGTCCGGCTGCCGCAAAGTTCAGTCAATACTGGACAACCAACCATTGGGTAACTATTCGCAAGCCGATTACCGTCAGTAAAATCAAGCCTGGTTATCCGGCCTACAAGGGTGACCGGGTTCTTGCTACCCACAAAATTTTGCCCGGGGCGCATTATAAACTTGCACACACGTTCAGTAACTATGATTGGATTTTGACCTCTGGAAAGTATAGGTCCTCGCCTAATGCTATCTATTCAGTCACAAAGTTTGGCTCAAATTGGTATCAAAAAGGTAAGCACCCTCGCTACAAGAAGTTTCATGGCTATCGGATTGAAGCTTACAATGGTATGAAGAAGTTCAACACGAATTACGACAAGAAGACCCATAGTACTGCTTCCTACTTCAAGCCAACGCAAAAGAAGCAAGTCATCTTCAAATACGGCAGTCATGTTATCCCCACTAAACACGAATGGGACGTTGTGTCATCCAATAAGATCACCGCGTACAAGTACTCGAATAAGAGATGGCATAACCTGGGAACCAAGGATTAATTAAATCACTAAGCTATCACAATGATCAAGAACACCATGATTGTTAGTTGAAGGGACCCCCTCGAATTGGCGTAAATCCAACTCGAGGGGGTTCCTTTATATTGTCGCAGCTCTATATACCTTTATTTTCTATTTCAGATAGTGGTGCTTTTGGTCGTTTAACAAACGTCAAAAAACCGCTCAACAATCAAGTTAAGTGGCTTTTGGTGTAGGCGTGACCGTGATGTTACTTGGTACAAGAATTGATGCGTTAAAGACTACCTGGTTTTCAGTATCATACCACGTCCCTGTTTTGATAACGTTGTACGCTGGGTCGAGAAGAATATCTCGATGACCATTATCACTGTCAGTGTCATCATAGATGTAGTTTAGGGGCATGGCTTTTCCGAGTTTTAGTCCTTAGCTTCAGTCACTTTTTTAGTCTTTAATGAATCAAACACGGACTTGGTATCTTTATTAGTTGTTTTAGTGGTTAAGTAGATGTTGGGCTGATTATTCGTTTCATTCGTGTAGCCAACATACATTGAACTCAAAATTTTGACGGGTGAATCGTACGTTTGGCTAAAACCATTGCTCATAGTTAACTTAATGTTTTCAGGATAGCTAAACGGTAAACCATGCTCTTTGAATTTATAATTCCAAACTTTGTCATCCAGCTTAATCCGCTGGTGAACGATATTCTCTTGAACGACATTATTTCCTGAATTATCGGTTACGACGGATGCACGGAGCGGTTTTGCAGTTGGCTTTTCATACTTAGCAACGGGAAATTTAGCCTGAAAAGCCAGCATGTGTTGGATATCTGACTCTAATCTTTGTTTATCCTTTCGTTCATCAGCATTGGCAGTAAAAGTGTTATTCTTCAGAATACCCTTATCACTATCAATTCTTTCCTGCAAATCGTCCTTAGATTTTTGGATGGTTTCGTGGTAGTATTTCTTATCCTCAGCTTTGGCCATCGAAATTATTTTTTTATCAGACTTCCCATCAATATCTCGCATCAGAAACGTATAGATTGGCGTATTGTAGACAGTTGCCTTGCCATTCTTAGTCACTAGAATCTGGTTCAATATGCGTATCCTTACTGAGGTCGTAGGTGTCTGAATGTTCGGAATTAGCCATGAACCAAATTCGCTGATTAGGTGATTGCGCATCCTTGATAAAGGAAACCGTCTTCTCGTTAACTTGATTAGGTCCTGATTTCCTCAAGCTGACAACGATAAAATGGCGGTTCCTAATAGAGCTGCCCGTACCATGCGTTTTACATAAGGTTTCATAATTAGAACTCTCCTCAAAAATTATTTAATTAGATTAATTGGTAGACACGTAAGCAAGTTGCACCAGTTAGTACTGACAATAATTTAGAAAGTATGTATTCTTTAGATATTCATTCAAATCGTTCTACCAACTATCTGAAATAATGGATTATAAAATATATTATACAATAATTAGGTATTATTTTCCTTCTAAATTAGAAGATAAGGTATTTTAAAACCTTTCAAGGGCAAAAGAATTTCTTACGGAGCGGAATGAAGTAGTCGAAAGCATTTTTAAAGATATTGAAGCTGTAGATTATCGTTAGACAACGATTAACTATGCCATGTCTTCTAAGAAACAGTGATTTTCGTAAGTTTGATACCCGGCAATCAGATTAACTTTAAATGGTCGTAGATGACTTTTAGTATGCAGCAATTTTGTAAATTAACTGACACCGCAAATAAGTGAGATGACAACCTATTTGCTGTCATCTCGCCTATTAATTTCTTACTTCTAGATTGTGCGGCAACTGAAAGCTTAATACTAAATTTGTATCAAATTTAGCCCTTACTTGTCCATCAAGCTTCACCTCTTCGTGAAAAAGAGCTAGGTATAAAAGTAGCTAAATATATGTGAAAACTTGGTTCTGACATACATTCAGTTACTTTATTTTATATCGTTTGTATTAATCACAAATAAGGTTGAGAAGCAACTTTTCCAAATACCATCAAACTTATCTTGCAATTCAGGTTCTAATTCATTAAAATGTTTAAATCCTTTATGTGGACTAGCAGCAGTTTCGTTTAATCCATTCCAGAAATATAAAGTAGCTTCCAACACTCAGAATTATTGATAGAATTTGGGATAACTGCCAAAAGTTGTATGATGTAGACGTAAGTATTTCTCGTTAGTCATGATAAGAGCTTCCTTTACTTATATTTCTCACATTGATGTGGGTGAGAAATTATTCATAACAAATAAAAAAGAAGCCTAATTTTAGGCTCCTTTTTTAACTTAACTTAATACGACAAATTATCTTTATTCACGGATGGAGTATTAATTAAGATTTTTTTATCCCAATTATACAGAGTCGCATTTGTTCCTGTACTATTAATGGCCCATCCAATCTCAGGAAAATGCCCAGCAATTGGATCATACAGATCACTGAAATACTTATAACCTTTAATAGGCGCAGCAATTCGTCCATTATCACTCCAACCATCTTTATCTCCATGGCTATCCGTTTCCTTAATCCCATTGCCGCTAACACTATACATGATCCAATGGCCAGTATTATTGGTGAACTTGGTCTTAGGATCCTTTAACCCAGGAATAACTTCCGTCGCATATTGTCGGTAAGTTGTCTTTCCTGGTTTATCTGGTTTGAGATAAACTCGATGTCCATTTTTAGCAATCATATAGAGATCTTCATCAGCAGTATAGACTTTGCTGGACTTTAACTTGATATTGGTTCCTGGAATCTTTTTACTCTTAGTGAGGGTGTAACCATCAGGCATAAGTTTATTAATGGCAGTTTTATTTGCTGTCCCTTTCTTCAGACCTTGAGCATTACGTTTTGTTTTCAAACTCTTCGCCTTAGCCTTTGGAGCCTTGCCATTCTTCACATAGCTGTGCCAAATCCACCCTTTAGTCTTGCCATTCGTTGATTTAACGTAATTGTATACAGCTTTTTTCTTATTACTTTTAACAACTTTGGCCTTCTTGATGCGGTAGAATGTCGTCCGTTTATAGTTCTTAGCCTTGTGAGAAACCTTCGTGAGCTTAGCCGTAGAGTACAGATTTCCCTTGGTAACGTGAACCTTGTGCTTGGCTTTATATGTAGTCGTTTTAACGATTTTGGCTGCCTTAGTCTTTGCCAACGCCGTATCCGCATTGGACGCAACTGTTGCGAGTCCCATAGTGGATACGCTTAGAATCGTCAGCGCTGAGACAATCAATTTGTTAACCTTCATCAGTGAAATCCTCCGTTTCCTATTCATAATAACTTCAATTTTAGCCGGCTTGGTGTCGCTAGGTGGGGGCTGTCATTTCAAGTAACACCAGTCCCTTCAACATCAATTCGGCCTTTCAAATCTGTCAAAAGCAGATGTCCTGAGAAAAGTTCAAATGCTTTTCTGTATCGTATAAATATTGTTAATACCAGTACTGTATATGGCTAATATTAATCAAGCGCTCTGGAAAAGTCAATATAGGCACCGGTGGCTTAAACGAGCCTGGTCAAGCCGACTTAACTCGCACTGCTGCAGCCCAAATTACCCCAAAGGAAAAAAGCCCGCCAATGCGGACTTCTTTAATTCCTATTCTGATACAACCTCGCTAGGCTAAAGCGGCTAAGTACATTTGCCAAGCATCATCAAAGATGGTCATCGAAGGTAGGTACGGCGCGTTTTCTTCAAGATACTTTGACAGAGGATCAAATTCCGTTTCTTGTTTGGGAAACGAACTGTCTAGAAATGCGTTGTTGGCGAACGTTGCCACGGGATCGTAGCTCTCGGGGTTCCGTTCCGTCATCAAAAACTGATAAAAACTTTTAGGCATGACGATCCTCCTTTATTAGGACGTTAGTTTTTCGGAATGCGGGTCTGGAAGACGAACTTCCCGGCACCGGTCATATCGATTTTTTTAGCGGCGTAAGACAGCTTCTTGCCGTTGCCAATGGCCGTCAAGTGCAAGGTCATCGTCTGTTCCTTCACGTTCATCGCCACCCACTTAGGCAGTGGATAGTTCTTCGCGATGTAGCTCATCACGAAGCTGACTGGAACTGGCAACGAGCCAATTGATAGCTTCTGGGCCTTTAATCGGACGTCTCCTGAGGATAACACGGTTGGCTTGAAGAGTAAAACAAAGTTGACATTGGCGCCCAAAACCTTGGTGGATCCGGTCAACATCGCGTGGTCACTCACCTGGAACCGATATTTAAGGGGTTCATTTTTAAGTGACTTATTTACATAGTAGTCAGCCAACGCGTTGACTTGTTTCTTATTGAGCGTCACGTTGATATTGGTCGTTTCCGTCGCCGGCGCTTTCGCCGTGGCGGGCACGTTGGCGGGACCGAGTGCTTTGACGCCCATCGTTATGAAGGTGACGAGGATGACGGCCACCAGGGCGATGAAGCCCCACTTCCACCAATTTCGGGTGGGTGTTTTAGTCTGCGAATGTCGTTGCATGAAGCCGATTCCTCCTTACTTATTTAGCCATTGTTGATGCGCCTGCATTTGCTTGAAGGCAGCGGCGGTCATCAGGTCATACCCCTTCGCGTTTGGGTGAAAATGGTCGGCCGATGAAAGGTAATCATTGAGTTCGTCGCTACTACTGCTGGCCAGGATCTGTTCCTGGAAGCTCTTGGCCGACAGTTTGCCATCATTGGCCTGTTGCGACTGGCGCTTTAATTTAGCCTGTTGCGTGGCTGATTTGAACTGACCAACGGACATGGCCCGACTAATGTCAACCATGTACAGGTGCGAGAAGTCCCGTCCGGTCTGGGTCGTCACGGCGTTCCAATCGTCCACAGCGTCCGTAATCTGGTCTAGGTTGGCAAAGTACACGTAGATGGGATTATAGATGCTGTAGAGGTAGATTGGCGCGTTCGGATTGTACTTCCGGACGGTGGACAACAGACTCTTTAACTTAGTTTCATAAGACTTTTCAGCGGTCGTCAGTTGCGTGTTCAATCGGGACTGTTGGTTAATGGTCACGTTTTTGGTCAGGGTCTGGAGTAAATCATTGCCCCCAACTGTCATGACGATGGCTTGGGCCCGCCGGACTTGGCGTTGTTGCTGCCGACTGTCGACTAACCGTTTTTCGATTTGATCAGACCGGTCGCCAGACTTGCCGTAATTGTGCATGACGACTTTGACCTTATCCTTTTTGTGGATCATGGTTTTCAACCGACCGGAATACCCTTGATTGTCAGTGGTATCACCGACGCCTTGCGTCAGGGAGTCACCTAGCGCAACGACCCGAACGGTTGAACGGTGACGGACAGCTGGGTGCGTACCGGAGCTAGTGGTGCGGGCTCCGGGATGCCAGTACGTTAAGGCGGCCAGAACAATCATCACCAGGAGTAAGGTTACCCCAATAATCTTACTGAAATTTTTAAGCTTCATCAGTTTATCCCCCTCAGGAAAAAGAAAAAGCGGTGGCATCGCCACCCCTTTTCTTACTAGTCTATTGAATTTATTTGGTAGGATCCGTGTAGTACATCAAAGCAAAGGCACCCGGACCACCATGGGTGGCGATGATCGGAACGGTCTCTCGTACCAGGACATCTTTGTCAGGCAAGATTTCGTGTAAGTGACCCTGAATCTTGTCGATGGCATCAAAGGCTTCTACGTGAGAAATCCCAATGGCCACGATGTCTGGCGTCTGCTTGATCTGCTCGTAAACTTTATCGAAGTACCGGTCAATGGTCTTCATACCGCGACCCTTGGCCCGAATCTTCAATTCCCCACCGGTAACTTGTAAGACAATTTTAATGTTGAGCAAGGAGGTCAACATGCCAGCGGCCCGGCTAAGCCGACCACCCTTTAAGATGTTTTCCAATGTAACGACACCCATGAAGAGCTTGGTGTGGTCGCGAACGGCAACGGCGCGGTCTAAGATGGCCTGCTTGTCGCCACCCTCAGCGGCTAACTTGGCAGCCTCAACGACTTGGAACGCCAGCGCCTGATCGGTATACTGACTGTCGACGACTGTGACATCCGTCTTGGACAATTGGGCGGCTTGTTCGGCGGTGTGGACCGTGCCACTGATGGCAGCCAACATAGTAAAGCAGATAACGCTACTGCCATCTTCCCCTAATTTATCAAAGGTTTCAACAAATTTACCCAGTGGCGGTTGACTCGTCTTTGGTAACGTCTTAGACGTCTTCATCTTTTCGATAAATTCTTTATTCGTAATGGATTCCCGTTCAACGTAAATCGTATCATCGATCATGACCGTTAACGGGATGATGGTAATGTTATAGTCTTGAATCTGTTGATCGGTAAGACCAGCAGAAGAGTCCGTAACAATTTTAATTTTAGCCATGGGTATCCCACTCTTTCTGACCAGAGATTTTGGTTTATGCTACAATATGCGTAATGAAACATACGGTAATAGTATAGCAGAGTTGGTCGATTTTTTCAGTAAGTTGTTTACGAACACCAATGAATGTTATGCACCGTATAAGGAGGATTTGGTTTGACAAAAGAACGTAGCCGCACCTACCAGATTGTAAATGAAGTTTTGAACGCCGCCACTCACGGGATTGGTGCTGCCTTAAGCATTGCCGGATTAGTCATTCTACTGTTACAGGCTCACGGTAAGGGTGGCGCCCTCCGGATGACGACCTTCGCCATCTACGGAGCCATTCTGGTGCTATTTTACCTCGCTTCAACCCTTTTCCATAGTTTGTACTTTACCCGCGCGAGTCACGTCTTTCAAATATTTGATCACTGCGCGATTTACTTACTGATTGCTGGAACCTATACGCCGTACAGTCTACTGGTGGTTGGCGGTGCGCTGGGCTGGACCATGTTCGGTATCATCTGGGCCATGGCTATTATTGGGATCGTCTACAAGGCCATCTGGCTGAACCGGTTTCAAAAGGTTTCCACCGTCATCTACGTGGTGATGGGCTGGATGTGTCTGATGGGCATCAAACCGTTGTACGTGGGTCTGGGACCGGTTGGATTTGCCCTCCTATTCTTCGGTGGAGTGTCATTCACCGTGGGGGCAGTGTTGTACAGCTTTAAGGGTGTGCCGTTTGGCCATGTTATCTGGCATCTGTTTGTGATGCTGGGGACTGGTCTGATGTATTTCTCAATTCTGTTCTACGCTTAATTACTTAGGTTCAAAAGCGATAGATGTGCTAGAATGGCCGCTTCGGCAGCCAGGGGCGGCGCCTGCTGTGGGGACGCTTCAGCCAAAATACGGGCTTCTCGCTCGATTTAAAGCCGCGAAAATGCCGTGTCTTCAAATACGCCCATGGCCTAAACTAGCAAGAAGCGCTAGTTAACGCCATTTTCACAGCTGGCTCCACCCCTGCCCACCTTCGCTGAAATTGTGGATTATTGCAGTGAAGCGTAGATTTTGAGAGTAGCTGGCAAGGTCTCAGTGACATGCACGATGATAGTTGTTAGCTAATGATGACTAGGGCTTAACGAATTTTAAATTTGTATTTTGGAGCACGAATGATTCCTGAAATTTGGGAACTTCATGCTCCTTTTTTTTTTGAGATAGTGTGCGTTTACGTACAGATTAACAGGCGTGCAAACACGTTCGTAATATTTTGAATTGCTTGAACAGATACCGTTAAATAAGTTGAAATATACTACTTACACTTAAGCTTATATGTAGCCGCAGGTTGCCGGGCGTAGTGGTTGCAGTGGTGGTGAGATAAGTTCGGTGGGGCACCGAACTTATCTCACGGGACGAGCTTGGAGCCCCGCCGATTTTAGCGGGGCTTCAAGTCGAGCCGAAGGACCGTTTCTCAGGCCGTAGGCGGTCCCCACAGCGGCCACCACGTCCGGCAACCGGAGGCGGCAACAAAACACCAGTATGAAAAAGTGGCCAGCGAAAGAAATTTCGCCGGCCACAAATTATTTATTGGATACGTTGGAATTGTTCAAACGTGTAATCGTAAGGATTCTTTTCGTTACGGATACCCGGTTGTCGGTTGATTCGCTGGAAGCGGCTGTAATCAATGGTGGGCATCCAGGTGTCCCCGTCAAACCCGGCATCGATCGTCGTTCTGTAGAGCAAATCGACGTCGTCCATGAGGCCGGCAAAGATTTGCGCCCCACCCACTACGAAAATTTTTTCTTCGGGGCGTTCGCGGGCGTAATCGCGGACAGCATCCAGTGAGTTCAATACGACCACGCCGGCTGGAAACTCGCTGGCATCGTGGTGGGTTACCACGACATTGGTCCGGTTGGGTAACGCACTGGGAAAGCTAGCAAACGTCCGGGCGCCGGCCACAATCGTGTTACCGGTCGTGACCGTTTTGAAGAAGTGCATGTCTGCGGGCAAGTGCCATGGCAGCTCGCCCCGGTGGCCAATCACGTGGCCCTGGCTCTCTGCCCATAGGAAAATTAACATCGTACAGTCCTCCTTAGCTGGTTAGACGGCCACTGGGGCCTTGATGGCGGGTTCTGGATCATACCCTTCAACCTTGATATCGGCCATTTCATAATCAAAAATGCTAGATTTTTCAGGATTCAACCACAACTTGGGTGCCTCGTGTGGTGTCCGCGCTAACTGGGTCTTAACTTGTTCGATGTGATTGCTGTAGATGTGGGCGTCCCCTAGCGTATGAACAAAGTCGCCGACCTCCAAGCCAACCTCCTTAGCAATCAAGGACGTTAAGAGGGCGTAGCTGGCGATATTGAATGGGACCCCTAGGAAGATGTCCCCACTACGTTGATAGAGCTGACAGCTCAATTTACCATCATTTACGTAGAATTGGAATAACGTGTGACAAGGTGGCAGCGCCATTGATGGGACGTCGGCTGGATTCCAGGCAGATACGATCATTCGCCGAGAATCTGGATGGGTCCGCAGGGTGTCGATCACGTTGGCGATTTGATCAATGGTTTCCCCATTCTTACCCTGCCAAGCACGCCACTGACTGCCGTAGACGAGTCCGAGGTCACCGTAGTGGTCGCCAAAGGCTTGGTCATTTAGAATTTTGTCGTCGAAGGCCTTCTTTTCGGCCTGATACTGTTGTTTGAAATCGGTATCTACTAAGGAACGACGGCCAAAGTCGGTCATATCCGGCCCATGGTAGTCGGGACTATCAACGTAGCGTTGGAAAGCCCACTCGTCCCAGATGTGATTATGGTGTTGTAGGAGAAAACGAATATTCGTGTCGCCCTTCAGAAACCAGAGTAGTTCGGACTTAATCAAGCCGAATGGTACCTTTTTCGTCGTTAACAGGGGGAAGCCCTCCTGCAAGTTAAAACGCATTTGATAACCGAACAAACTCACCGTTCCGGTGCCCGTTCGGTCAGACTTCTGGTGACCCTCAGTTAAAACCTTTTTGGCCAGATCCAAGTAAGCATCTTCTAACACACCCGTCACTCCTATTCTGCGTATTCGCTCAGGTATTCCCACCGAGCCATCTTGTCATCCAACTGTTTGTCGAGATCATCAAGCTGCGCCTGCAAATCGGCCAGTTTATCGTAGTTGGCACCGTTGGCGTTCATCGCTTCTTGGACTTGAGACTTCTGGTCCTCTAAGCCATCGATTTCACCTTCGATACCTTCCCACTCCTTCTGTTCCGCGTAGGTCAATTTGACCTTTTTCTTGGGTTCATCGGGTTGAGCTGCTGGTTTAGCGGGGGCCTTTTCCTTGGGCTTATCATCGGCGTGCTTCTTTTGTTTCAAAGCGTCATCCAGATAACTACTGAAACGACCGGAGTAACGTTCGATGTTGCCATCGCCGGTGAAGATGAGGAGTCGGTCGGCCACTTTGTCCAGGAAATACCGGTCATGAGAAACCGTAATAACGGTACCGGCAAATTGAGAAATGTAGTCTTCCAACACGGTCAACGTCCCAATGTCGAGGTCGTTGGTCGGTTCGTCCAACAGAAGAACGTTTGGTTGTTCCATCAGCAGTTTTAGTAGGTACAACCGGCGTTTCTCACCACCGGAAAGCTTACGAATCAAGGTTCCGTGCATGAACCGAGGGAACAGGAATTGTTCCAAAAGTTCGGCCACACTGACGGCGTTTCCTTGATTATCCGTGACGGTCTGCCCGACCTCGGAGAGATAACTGATCATTCGCTTATCTTCGGGAATGGGTTCGATCTGTTGCGTGTAGTACGCCATTTTGACGGTTTCCCCTACCGTAATGATACCGGAGTCCAATGGTAACCGTTGGGCAATGACGTTGAGCAGACTGGATTTTCCGGCCCCGTTGTCCCCACTGATCCCGATTCGTTCACCACCCTGGATCAGGTCGTTGAAGTCCTTGAGAATGGTGTGGTCGCCCAACTTCAAATTAGCGTCCTTAAGCTCGATGACCTTTTTCCCTAAGCGTTGTTGGCCTAAGGAAATGGACACGTTACTTTGAACCTGGCGCGTGCCAACGTTGCTAGCTAGGTCATTGAACCGGTTGATGCGGGCCTGTTGTTTGGTAGAACGGGCCTTGGCACCAGCCTTCATCCAGGCTAATTCTTTTTTGTAGAGTTGTTGTTGTTTCTGATCAGCATCGGCTTCTTGAGAGACTCGTTCGGCTTTTTCCTGAACGTAGGCTTGGTAGTTACCGGGGTACTGATAAAGCTTCCCAAAATCCAGTTCCCAAATTTGGTTGGCAATCTGATCCAGGAAGTACCGATCATGAGTAACAACCAGTAAGGCGCCCTTATAGCTGGCCAGGTACTGTTGCAACCAAGCAATGGAATCAAAATCCAAGTGGTTGGTAGGTTCATCCAGCAACAGGAGGTCGGGTGATTGAATCAAGACTTGTGCCAGGCCGACCCGTTTGATTTGGCCCCCGGACATGGTCTTGATCTCTTGAGAAAGGTCTGTGATCTTCAGCTGTGTCAAAATGGTTTTGACATCACTTTCAGCGGTCCAGGCTTCCTCCTCGTTCATCTGAGCTTCGGCGTCCAGGTAACGTTTCTGAGCCTGGTCGTCCTCAGGATGTTCGCCGTATGCAGCCAAAGCGGCCTCATAACGCCGAATCGTCACGAAGACCTTCTGGTCACCAGAGAAAACGGCGTCCATCACGGTCATATTTTCGTCGAGGTCGGGCTTTTGGGTCAGGTAACCAATGGTGTAATCCTTGGGGGTGTTGATCTCTCCTGATTGTTCGTTGCTGATACCCGCTAAGGTGTTGAGCAGCGAGGTCTTCCCACTACCGTTGACCCCAATCAGGCCAATGCGGTCGTGTTCATTGATGATAAAATTCAGATTATCAAATAGCGTTTTTTCACCGTAAGTTCGGTGTAAGTTTTCCGCGCGTAAAGTTTGCATAAGTTTCTCACTCTCTTATATCAGATTCTTAATCGGCGGTGCTGTTAGCAACCAGCGCTGCATTTTCGTTGGGCAATTCGCCCATGACGACCCGGTATTCCAGGTCACCTAAAATGGCCCCAAGTTGTGGGCCTGGTTTAACGCCGGCCTTCATCAAATCCCCACCAGAAATGGCGAGTTCCTTCTTCGTTTGAATCGGTAAGGCAGCGAGGTCGTGGGCCAGCTGGGTGCTGCGATCGGGTGCTCCTAGGGTAACGGCGACTTCATTGGCAACCGGCGTTAAGGTTGCACCGCATTGGTACAGTTGCCAAGCAGTCAGGTCCCCCTGCAATAATAATTCAGCGGTTCTGGTGGCTGTCTGAACGGCCGTGATCGTTTGATTGGCCGTCTTCCAGTGTTTCAAGAAGCTACCAATGGCAGTGGTGTCCAGCTTAAACTGGGTCGCCAGTAGCGTCCAAGCGGCTTCGTTAGACGTGGCCCCCTGATGGAGTCGTTGGGCCAGTTCGGTCAAGGCTACCTCGTGGGAAGCAAAATCTGGGCAATACTGCCAGAGACCGGTGTCTAACATATCTTGCAGTCCGCGTTGTGGCTTCTTACCCTGCAACATCTTGAGCAATTCGACTTGCGTGCGTTCAACGGCAATTTTTTCGAGTAGGGCCGCGTGGTCCGTAATGGCCTGCTTAGTCGGCCCTTCAATGGTGAAGTCCAGTTGGCTGGCGAAACGGACCGCCCGCATCATGCGTAGAGCGTCTTCGTGAAACCGTTCCTGCGGGTCGCCAACGGCGCGAATTCGGTGTTCCTGGAGATCGGTCAGTCCATCAAAAAGATCAATGACTGCCCCATCTTCCTTCATGGCCAGGGCGTTAATGGTGAAATCGCGGCGCTTGAGGTCCTCTTCCAGTGACCGGACAAACGTGACTTGGTCTGGTCGACGGAAATCGGTATAAGTCGACTCGGAACGAAAGGTCGTCGTCTCATAGCCGGTACCGTGGTCCAGAATCATAACGGTTCCGTGTTCGATACCCGTGTCGACCGTCCGTTTGAAAAGGCCTTTAATCTCGTTAGGATAAGCGCTGGTGGCGATGTCTACGTCGTGAATGTCTTTACCCAAGATGGTATCCCGCACGCTCCCACCGACGAAATAAGCCTCATAGCCGGCCTGCTCGATGGTCTGTAAAACTGGTCGGGCCAGTTCAAACTCCTGTGGTAATTGTTCTAGCTTCAATTCGCTCACCCTTCTACCAGTTATTTCTGTATGACTGCTCTATATGCCAGTCTAACAGATTCGCTGGCATAATTGAATTCAAACTCGCTGAGACGACGTGAGTTTTGTCCGCTGTTTTCTAGAGCGGTGTGCTATGATGAATGAGTTGAGAAATTTAGATGTTGGGAGTGACGGCGGTTGACACAAGTACAGGATGAATCGATCCGTGCAGTTGATTTATTAATGATAGGGATTGGTTGTGCCATGCTGGGGTTTGCGTTGGTATTCTTCAACATTGCCAACCATTTGGCCGATGGTGGAATCTCCGGGATCACTTTGATTCTGCGGGCCCTGTTCAAAATTGACCCGGCATACACCACTTTTCTAATTAACGCCCCCCTCGTCTTGATTGGCTGGCGGTTCTTGGGGCGGCAATCGGCGATTTACACGATTTATGGAACATTCATGTTATCAATTTCGTTGTGGATCTGGCAACGAGTGCCATTTGCCATTGACTTACATGGTGACCTCTTGCTGGCCTCGCTGGCATCTGGGTTAATTGGGGGCTTCGGTTCCGGACTCCTCTACCGGTATGGTGGAACGACCGGTGGAACGGATATCGTTGCTCGCATCTTCGAACGTTTCCGGGGGGTGCCAATGGGCAAGACGTTGCTGTGGCTGGATGTCGTGGTCCTGCTGGTTTCATTGGTCTACGTCAACATTCAGCAGATGGCCTACACGCTGATCTATTCCTACGTGTACTCCCGGTTGGTTAACTTTACGCAGGAAGGCGCCTACGCTGCTCGCGGAATCATTGTGGTGTCGGATCACTATCAAGAAATCACGGACAGTATCATGGATGAACTGCAACGGGGCGTGAGTCTAGTCAGCGGCGAAGGTGGTTTTTCCCACCAGCCAAGAAAGATGATCTACGTTGTCGTGGCACCCAGTGAACTGTATCGGTTACGCCAAATCATTCAGCGAACCGATCCCCGGGCATTCATTTCGGTAATTAATGTGAATGAAGCGTTAGGTGAAGGCTTCTCATTTGAGGTACCGAAGACTGGTTTCCTGGGTAAATTTAAACGTTAGTGACTTGTTTTTGGCAACCGCGGGTTTGGCGGTTGCCTTTTTTTGTCAAACCATAGGTTAAAGTAATTATTGTGTGACGACTCAATTAAAAAAGAAGGTTCTATGATATTTGGTGTTGATAGAGAAATCTATCAACACCAATTTTTTGTATAATAAAAGGGGCACACTGCCCC
>NZ_RHNY01000016.1 GCF_003946345.1 Levilactobacillus tongjiangensis | reverse complement strand
TCAAAATCAGAATACAAAAAAGAGGTCCAATTCGAAAGTGAATTGAACCTCTGAAAATCCCTTCATCAACACCGGTTCTAGTAGAATGTCAAATCCCTGCTTTTCAAAAAAAGAGTAAACTAAAGAGTGACAGCCTATTAAGAAAAAAAATTCCATAAATGTTAGTTGTAATGATATTCAAATAATGAGCCTAATGGGAAGTTTTAGTGTAATCATAAACCTGGTTTGTGCAGACCAAGTTCATAATTGTCCTATCAAGCCTATTCACACAAGCAATCGTAGCAACCATATCCGGTTTGGAATAAGGTTCTTTTCTTAACTTATAATAATAATCCACGATATGATTATCCATTCGTGTCTTATTTCTGAGCATGCTTCTAATCATTTCAACCAGAACATAGCGAGCACTATTTTGACCTCTTCGATTTATTCGGTCGGCTTCTTTAAAGCCTCCAGACTGAACTCTCCGTAGATCAATTCCAACGTAAGCGTTCAACTGCTTATAAGTAGAAAACCTTTTGATCTCACCGGTGAACCCTAATAACAGAGCCGTGGATACTTCTCCTGCACCGGGAATACTTGTAATGAGATTAAATTCCGGCAAAGTTCTCGCGTAAACAATCAATTGCCGTTTTAATGAATCATGGATTTGGTTGTATTGCTGGATTTCTTCACAGTATTCGTGAATCTGATCAATTAAAAATGAATCTGCAAGCTGTGCTGGATATGATAGCTGACCTGCCTGCCAAACCTGCTTGCATCGGCGTAAGATTAAATCCGAATGGATTCTAGAGCTCACACAGTTAGCAATTTTTTTAGCCATTGTTTCTGGAACACATCCGATCAGAAAGTCTGGATGAGGGTATAGATTAACGAAAGTTAATCCTAGCACTGATCGAATTGGGTTAAATATATCATTTAGTTCTGGAAAAGTTTGATCTAGTGCCGCGTGCAAGTGGTTAATAGTCCGTGAACGTTCCTTAGTTATCTCTAAATATCGATGTGCCATCAAATGAAGTTGTTCATACAGTTTGGAGTACGGCTTGCGACTATGAATTAATGTTCTTTGTTCAATTCCAAGAAGCGCCAGCTTAACTGCATCTGATCAATCGGTCTTCTGTCTTCGTAATCCCGCCATACGAATGGATGACTCCAGAGGGTTTATCTCCAAATATTGTAGCCCCTCGTCATTAAAAAAACGCGTCAAAGCTCTGGAATAAACACCTGTAGTTTCAAACACTGCCGTTAGTGGCAGATCATTGGTAATTACAGATTTAAGCTTCGAAAAACCAGATTTATTGTGAATAATCCGGAATTCTTTGATTACCGTATGATCATGTAAAAGTGCACAGCTGCTTTTTCCTCGACTGACATCAATACCTAAAACATGCACTTTATCACCTTCCAAATATTTTGAGGCAACAACAGCGTAGATCCGTTCATTTTCTAAGTTCGATCTTAAAGACCCACATCCTAAATCTAACTATTCACTACGTGTTGATGGGCCAGTTTGACACTCGGAATTTATATTCCACTGGTGTTGACGACCTCAACCTCAATTTAAGTATAGTAAAAGAGGTATCAAGATTGTCGTCACAATCTTGATACCTCTTACTTTAGGATGTTTGACAAAGAGCCCAAAAGGCAGTCAACTCCGCTTAACCCCGATAGACAAACAATCCAAGACCGGGATTATTCGTCTATCGACGTTAATGCTCATTGACTAACCGCCTTTGGTCCCATTCTGTTTTGACCGCACTTGTTGGTACCCAGGCAATTAAGTCCCAGGCCACCAACTCACGAAAGCTCATTGCCAAATCGGTTTTGGTCACACCCAATTGCTGCTGAAGTTCCCCCATAGTTACCAGTTGATCCGGTTCCACCGCCACCCGGAGAAGCTCCTCTACTAGTGATATCTCCGTGGGTTTTAGGTAGTCTAGCACCTCATTCAATCGCTGGACAAAGGCCCCAATCCCGTTTTTAAACATAAACTCCGCCATGACTATTCCCCCTGAAAGAATTCTTGTGTGTTTTTTCACAGTTCGATACTGGTAGCTTAGCACGTTTAATGGTCAGACCCTTCTACGAGCAGTCCGTATGAAAAAATGTTTTATAAACTAAGCAATTGCGAGTAATGAGCATCCAATAACCTAACAATTAGACCCATTTGGTCAAAAGGTGCATTTACTATCATACTTTCGAATAGTAAACTGAATACATAATCGCTGACCACGAGATAGAAAGTGAATTCTCCGGTTAAAGACGACAATTATTTTAGGATAGGAGCTGTTCACTTTGCACAAATTTATGACGATCACAGCCACGTTACTGGCTAGTTTAACGTTAGGTGCCACCTTGCCAACCGTTAATGCCAGTGCGAAGACGTACAAGACGACACCAAAGAGTTTACGAGGGTATTATATTGGCAAGAGCGATCTCGTTCAATTCACTGCCCACCAGGTTATTTT
Source organism: Levilactobacillus tongjiangensis (assembly GCF_003946345.1). Taxonomy (GTDB): domain Bacteria; phylum Bacillota; class Bacilli; order Lactobacillales; family Lactobacillaceae; genus Levilactobacillus; species Levilactobacillus tongjiangensis. Next base: position 69,519 of record NZ_RHNY01000016.1, on the reverse strand, counting down.
GGGAGCACCTCAAGCCGGCCAACTTCCACAGAAAATCAAGAGTATCCGCCAGACTGGCAAGACTTACCGTATTCATGCTATCAGTGAGATGGACAAGGAAGCCATTACCATTAAATTTCAAAAACGGTCGCACCATCACCTTCACTTCTACAATCACAAGAAAGTCTTCCTGTTTGGCAGTAACGTCACTAAGGTCAGCCACCACATTTACCAGAGCTACAACGGTAACCCCTTCCATGGCCTGCCTAAGGGTGTCAAGTAAGCTTCCGCGAAAACATGCCCACTTTCACTTTATTACTTAAAGTTATGGAGGAACCTATGAAAAGAAATAAATCGTGGTTGCTGGTTGGCCTGACGTTGCTTTTAAGCATAATAACGCCTACCCCATACCAGGCTATTACATTCCTTGTTGGTATTAGACTCACACAGCGTATGTCAAAAAGCAATCGCCACTTACCAAATGGGTAATCTAATCTGGAAAACCTGCACCCAGAACCATCTCCAAAAAGGCACTAGAATTCGTATCGCCAATACGGCAAATTTAAGCTGAATCCTTAAGTCCTCTAAGTTAAGAACGGTGCATGGGTATCAATGGGTTGTTAAAAAGCATTTCAACACTAGCTGGCTGAAAAAATAGTAGATACACATTGACTGCTGCTATTGAACTTAAGTAATAAGTCATTCAATCTTTTACTAAAATATAGGAGTTCTACAATTGAAAAAAATTATAACCATCGCGATTGCCGTATTAACTGGCTTAATCTTAAGTGTTTCCCTGCCAGCAACTAACGCCAATGCGAAAACACTCAAGAGCACGCCTGTCAGTATGCGTGGCTACTACATCGGTAAAGGTGATGTTGTAAAAATAACCAAGCATCACTTATATTTGGGTGCCCCCCAGGCTGGTATCAATGGCGGAACTATTAAAAATATTCAACAATCCGGCAAAATCTATCGGTTCCACACCCGAATCGCTGCTTACCATCAAAACGTCACTGTCAAAATTAAACGATTAGCTCATCACCATTTACACTTCTACAACCATGAGTTACGGTCCAGCAAGGTTACTAAGGTTAGCAAGCGCGTTTATAACAACTATTTCAACCATCCGTTACAAGGCTTACCAAAAGGACTTTAACTTTTGTTGCACACAAGAAAGGAAGACTAGTAATGAAAAAAACAATGAAATTATTTTTAATCGCGCTCGTCTGCTTTTTCGCAGTCGGGGCATTAACCACGACCGCATCTGCTCATAAAGCCGGCTATTCATATAGTAAGCTGCCCAAGGGGATGCGGGGAACTTGGTACACCTATACTAACTTTGGTTATGGCAAAAAGAAGATTTATAAACTACATATGAGTAACAAAAACTTGCGTAAATACAAAAAACACAAAGTCTACGCTAACAAAAAGGCCCTGAAAACCGTGAAATATTGGACAGCTACCCAAACGAGTAAGTTTGCCGGCTATCGCTGGATTCATGAATATGGTTGGCAACAAACTGCTGGCGCTGGTGAGTATTATAATTTACACAAGTTTGGCAAGCATAAAGTGTTTACTGTCGCTGAGGGCGCTGGTATTTGGGTCAGTGCCCATTACTACCGGAGTAAAAAAGTTGCTAAGAAGATGGGACAAAAGCATTATCCTAAGTTCTCGTATCAGAATTTTTGATTTTTTAAAGGCTTAATTGCCTCAAAGATCAACGCTAAATAATTAATTTTAGAGAGTCAATGCTACCAGCAAAAAACTCTTCTGAATATAAAAAACTACCAAGGTAAAAATCACCTGGTAGTTTTTTTGTTGATTACTGCTCTAGTCCTTCAAAAAAAGATCCAACGTTAATAAGAACTGACATTGGACCTATAATGACAATCAAATTTCCTTATAAAACAAACGCTTAAACAGTAAACCATACCCTTACCTGATGATACCTAAAGAAGAGTCGTTTACTCTTACACGGACCTCTAGTCGCTTTCATCCTCATCGGTCTTCAGAACGGCCATGAAAGCTTCCTGAGGAATATCAACCTTCCCCACAGCCTTCATCCGTTTCTTACCAACCTTTTGCTTTTCAAGCAACTTCATCCGCCGGGTTCGGTCACCACCGTACAGTTTAGCAGTAACGTCCTTCCGGTAGGCCTTGATGGTCGTCCGGGCAATAATCTTCGCCCCAATGGCCGCCTGTACAGGAATTTCAAAGTTTTGCCGTGGAATAATTTTCTTCAAGCGAGACGCAATTTCCCGACCCCGTTGTGGGGCGAAGGTTCTATGCGCAATAAAACTCAACGCATCGACCTTGTCGCCGTTCAACAGAATATCGATCTTCACCAAGTCCGCAGCTTGATAGCCGTTCATTTCGTAGTCCAATGAGGCATAGCCCCGCGTGCTGGACTTCAACTTATCAAAGAAATCAAAGATGATTTCGGACAGTGGCATGTTGTAGATAATGTTGACCCGGTAATCATCCAAATACTCCATCGTCAGGAACTGACCGCGACGGTGTTGGCAAAGTTCCATGACTGCCCCAACATAATCATTAGGTGCCATAATTGTAGCCTTAACAATAGGTTCCTCGACACTCTTAATCGAAGAAGCTTCCGGCATTTCTGCTGGGTTTTCGACTTCCTTCATCGTCCCATCCGTCAGATATGCGTGATACGTAACGGATGGTGCCGTGGTGATCAAATCAAGGTTAAACTCACGCTCCAGTCGTTCCTGGATGACATCCATGTGCAGCATCCCCAAGAACCCACACCGGAACCCAAAGCCCAACGCCTGTGAGGATTCTGGTTCAAATTCCAACGCAGCATCGTTCAGCTTTAATTTTTCCAGAGCTTCCCGTAAGTCATTCAGCTTAGCGTTGTCCGTTGGGTAAAGTCCGGCGTAAACCATGGGACTCATTTCCCGGTAACCTGGCAACGCCTTGTCAGCGGGCATGGCAGCGTTCGTCACTGTATCACCCACTCGGGTATCCGTGATGTCCTTAATGCTGGCCGTGATGTAACCCACGTCACCGGCAATCAAGTTGTCCCGTGAAATTGGCTTCGGTGAGTTAACCCCCACCTCAGTAACCTCGTATTCACTCCCACTGTTCATTAAACGAATCTTATCGCCCGGTTGAACGGTCCCTTCAAAAACCCGAATGCTCAACACAACGCCTCGATAGTCATCGTAGACGGAGTCAAAGACCAACGCCTTCAATGGTGCGTCTAAATCACCAGCTGGTGCCGGCACCTTAGCCACAACTTGCTCGAGAAGTTCTTCGATCCCGATACCCTGCTTGGCACTCGCCAAGACGGCATCAGAAGCATCGAGCCCGATGACATCTTCGATCTCTTTCTTGACCTTCTCTGGATCAGCCGCTGGTAAATCAATCTTGTTGACGACCGGCACGATTTCCAGGTTGTCATCCAGGGCTAAATAGACGTTTGCTAACGTCTGAGCTTCGACACCCTGCGCAGCGTCGACGACCAGTACGGCCCCTTCACACGCTGCCAGACTCCGTGAGACCTCATAGGAGAAGTCGACGTGTCCTGGTGTATCGATCAAATGAAATTCGTAATCGTGGCCGTCCTTGGCGTGATAGGTCAGCTCCACCGCGTTCAACTTGATGGTAATTCCCCGTTCACGTTCAAGGTCCATGTTATCCAACACCTGATCTTGCATATCGCGCTTGGAGATGGTATCAGTCAATTCCAAGATGCGGTCCGCTAACGTAGATTTCCCGTGGTCAATATGGGCCACAATGGAAAAATTGCGAATATATTTTTGATGTGCTTTTAATTTTTCAAGATCCATGTTGATTTCCTACTTTCTTAAACGCCATGTCTAAACAATTATACCATAGACCCAGCATTTGCCTAATTTTAAGGCAGTTAAATCCGCTAAAATCAAGGCTTTCTTCCCAATCTGGCAGACCAGCCACAATCACTGTTATGGACTCGGTTTCTGAACACTTTCAGCTCAACCGAAAAAATTGAAACTATCACACCACTTCCAAGCTGATTTATAGTAAAATAAACATAGTCTGTTTGAAGCAACTGACTAAATATTTATTCGTTAATTATTATCGGGGCTTTTCGCAGCAACTTAACCGTCCAAAACTGACCGACGTTAAAAGCTGTTTTTTCCAGGGAGGAAAACATTTATGCAAGAGAACGGTAAAACTGTCCCACAAGAGGTCAAAGGCTGGAACTGGGGCGCCTTTATGTACAACATTTTCTGGGGACTTGGTAACAAGACCTATCTGCCCCTCCTCATGCTCATTCCCATCTTCAACATCGTATGGATCTTTGTGGTCGGCTTCAAAGGGAACGAATGGGCTTGGCAAAAGGGTGACTACCAAGACGTGGAAACCTTCAAGGCTGTTCAAAAAACTTGGAACCGCGCCGGGTTGATCAACTTCATCGTGGCGGTAGCCAGTGTCGTCCTTTACTGGATCTTCTTCGCGACTGTCTTGGCCAGCTTGTTCGGAAACAACTATTAATCGTTCGCTAATTTTAGCTATTATTTTTAAAGACAACGGTCGTTATTCCTTATATTTGGGAATAGCGACTTTTTATCACCATCAATAAAAATGGTCTCCAACCTTTTGATTGGAGACCATTTTTTATTTTGCTTCATTTTCATACTGCTTTAAATCTGATGGTGCCAACTGTTGCCACTTCTTCGAGTAGAACTTGTCGTTGATGCTGTATTTTGGTTGTTCCTGCTGCTTCGTCAAGAACGGGTTGACCCGTTGATCGACGGCCAGCCAACCGCGCCAGCCCAAGTGAATCGTGTCAGTCATAAAGTACGGCACGTTCCCCTTGTCACTCAAGTCGACAATGTTATTAAACCCTTGTGACTGAAGTTGGTAATGAATCTTTTCATCAAACTGCTTAAGCATGCTTGCCGAAAGCCCCGTGTACTTCTGCCACTTAGCGTTAACTGGCGGAATAATGAACAGCACGTTGGTGTTCAGGCGCGCAAACTGATCCAAACACAGCTGGAAGTCCGCAAATTCTGGTGACTTCGTGTAAGACAGATTCTTTTGAAAGTCTTTCAACTTCCCGTGTTTTAATTCTTTCTTCAAACCTTGATGGTAAAACTTGTTGCTAATACCGAACCGGTTATCGTTCGTTGCCGCTTTCCCTAACCGGCCTCCCAAGGCATCCAGCGCCGAGTAAGAGTAATGAGTGGGTAACTTCTTGGCCTGCTGGTTAACCTTATTCAAGTTTTGCGATGGCAAGTCAATGCCAGAGAAGAATTGGTCTTCTTGCGTCAGCATATTCTTACGCGTCTGTAGGTAGAAGCGCTGATAATCCGTTAACTTCTTCCCACTAGCAACCCGTTGCAGCGCCGCGTAAATAAAGTGGTCCGATTGGGCAGCTGGCATCTGCAGCAACCGCTGGGCCGCGTATTGGTCAATCGCGTCGCTACGGAAATGCGTCAGCCATTCAGCCGTCTGCAATTGTGAGTAGTAGAACCCAAAGGCATCCTTTCGCGTTCCGCTCTTTACAAACCATTGGGGCGAAATCACAAAAACCGCTTTCTTATTCCGCAATTGCCCTTGGATGTTTTGCATCACAAAGTACTGCGTCAAAGATTGTGACCCCCGGGCACCTAACAGAAATGGCCGGTAATCCCGGTGGTATTTCTGTGCTAGGACCGAAGGATGCATGGGATCAAACCGGGACCATTCAGAGGACCCAAAGAACGGGACAAACCCATCCTTCAAGGCTTCCTCTTTAATGTGCTTTCCCCGCAGAACGTTGGGCGACAGCGAGACTGCTGCCTGCCGCTCGTGCGACTTGCTAACGTGGCTAAAACCTAACTTGACTGGCATCGCCAGTACCGCAAAAACTAGAACAGCCGCGAGAATTAACGGACCAAAGATCCGTAGAAGTCGCTTTGCCATTGGCTAGGCCAGGCTTTCGACTTTCGCAACGATTTTGTTGGGCGTGTCCCACTCTGACCGCTCAAATTCAGAAACAGGTACGTTGACCCCTAATTCACTTTGTAATTGTAATAACAATTGAACTGAACCCATGGAATCCATTAACCCACTGTCAAACAGGTTATCATCCATTGCACCACTAACATCGTTCCCCGTTAAGTCACTTAAAATTGCTAAAACCGTTGCTTTGATATCCATTTTAATTTCCCCCTATATGAAATTTAAACCCGTATTTTATTGGAACCATAACTTATCCAGTAATCCTGAGAAAATCAGGAAACTGAAGCAGACCATATTTGCCGTCAAAAAGATAGCAAACCACTGCGTAAATCGGTTGTGTGGCACGCTCGCCCGGTGCTTCTTTTTGTACCGGAGCCAGGTGTCATTCACCACCAAAGCCACCCCATGAAACAGGCCGTAGGTGATGTAGTACCAAGTTACCCCGTGCCAGAACCCCATGACTAACATGTTGATAATGTAAGTCACGTTGGCTGTGGTCGTTGGTTTCTTGAAGACCTTATGCTTCATGAACCAGAAAACCAGTCGCATGTAGATAAAGTCACGGAACCAGAATGACAACGTGATGTGCCAACGATTCCAGAAATCCTTGATGTTTGGTGAACGCCAAGGTTGATTAAAGTTCATTGGTGTCTCAATCCCCATAATGTAGGACGTCCCCACCGCAAACAGTGAATACCCAGCGAAGTCGAAGAACAAGTCCGCACTGTAACAGTACATGTAGCCGATTACCGGCCATGACATGTCCAAGAACCCACCTCGTGAATTCATCGCCATCAGCTGTAACTTCGGCATCAACATTGTTCCGAAGTAGTACGCCAGAATGAACTTATACAGAAATCCCACAAAGATGTAACGGATTCCCTTTTGCACCATTCCCAGATACTTCTCCCGGTCCGGTACCGACCGATAGTCGGCTTCAAACCGCCGATAACGGTCAATTGGTCCGGAAGAAATGGTTGGGAAGAATAGCATAAATTGTAAAAACGTCATGATGTTGTAGTCTTTTAACGTTCCATCTCGTGTTTCCATCATGGTCTGCACGGCTCTAAACGTTAAATAACTGACACCCAAGAAACCAATCAGGGACGACTGACCATTTTCAACTGCCGGTGTCACCTTAACAATGGTTAACGGCAGAATGGCCAAAATCACCATGACGTAGAAGAACGGCCCCGAATTCTTGTGTCTTCGGTAAACGGCATACCCCCAGGTGAGCGCCACTTCGTACAAAATGTAGATAATCAAGGCTACCCCTTGTGTCCACTTAGGACCACCAAAGGTCAGGACCAGGAAGAAGATTGAAATCAGTGTTTCGTACAAACGTGACCGCTTGCCGTATAGAAGACCAATCATTAGTGGCAACAGTGCCACCCCCAACAGGGCAAAATACGTTGGGTTACCGTATGGTTCAAATGACAGCATTAGTGATTGACCTCGGCAATGATAGATTTAATATCGACCTTGCCGTTGGGGGTCATCGGTAGGCTATCTTTATAAACGAAGCGTTGTGGGATCATGTATTCCATCATATCTCCGCCTTGTAAATTGTCTTTAATTGCTTTCGTCAGATCCAGTTCACTGGCAAAGTCGTGTGCTTGTGGCACTACCCAGGCAATCAACTGGCTAACTTTATGGTTCCGATCATAGCGAGGTACCGCCACACCCACTTGAATATGGTCTTCCTGAGACAGGTAATGGTTAACCTCTTCCAGTTCGATGCGGTACCCGTGAAGCTTAATTTGAAAGTCGGTTCGACCTCGATACATAATCAGGCCATTGTCCAACTGAACCCCCAAGTCACCAGAACGGTAAACCCGCCGACCATCAACGTTCAAGAACGCCTTTTCAGTCTTTTCTGGATTGTTTAAGTAGCCCTTGGACATGGACGGACCACAAATCAAAATCTCACCTTCAACACCAGCAGCTACTGGATGTAATTGCTCATCGACCACTAGCATCTCAGTGTCAGCTTTAGCATAGCCAATCGGTAACCGTGGATAATCTGCTAAGATCGTGTCCGTAATCTCAACTTGTGTGACCGCCACGGTCGTTTCCGTTGGGCCATACGTGTTAAAGATACGGGCGTGTGGGAATCGTTGCCGGAGTGTCTGCGCCGTGGCGTGCGTTAATTCCTCACCACAGAACAGGAACCGGGTCAGGTTAGGATACCGTTCCTCACTAAACGTGGGTTCCATCAGACAAATATCCACAAACGATGGCGTTGAGACCCAAACATTTAGGGCCATCTTAGGCAAGGTCGTGAATAAATCCCTGAAGTTATCCGTTACCGTCTTCGGTAAGGCAACTAGCGTGCCCCCTGCAGCCAATGTTGGCCCCCAATCCATCACGGATAAGTCAAACGAGTAAGGCGCCTGAGACAGCGTTCTAGGTGTCTCTGGCAACGTGAAGTCCGAACTCAACATCCAGTTCACATAGCTCAATAAGTTGGTATGCGAAATTTGAACCCCTTTAGGTTTCCCGGTGGTCCCTGACGTAAAGATGATGTAATAGGTCTCATCCCCCGTCACTTCATGAGTCACCTGGTAATCAGCCACTGGCTGGTCAAGAATCTCGCCCAACTCCTCGGTGGCAATCACGGGGGTCCCCGTTAACGTTGTTGGCAGTGGACTGACCGCAATGGCCGCCACCGGTTTAGCAATCTCATTAATCGTGACGATTCGTTCAACTGGCGAATGCGTATCAATTGGCACGTACGCGTGACCACTCTTCACAATTCCCAAGAAGGTCGCCATCATATCGAATGTCTGCCCACCATACACCAGAACTGGTGATTCTCGTGGTAAGTCCATTTCATCTAGATGTGCTGCTAAGGCATCCGAACGCTGTTTTAAATCACCATACGTGTTCGTCTGTCCTAAATAATCATACGCGATCCGTTCCGGATCACTTTGTGCTATCTGATCAATTGCTTTGATCATGTTTTCAATCATTCTCTATCCCCCCCAAAGGCTATCCGGCTTAATCATGCGGTCGTTGACCCCTCAACTAGAACTCGTTGTAAATAAACGTCGAGTTGTTTAGTCCGCTGTAGCCGTACAAATATACTAATGCCATCAAAATCACAAAGTAGAATACCGTCCAGCCAATGAACGCAATTACCGGCTGATGCCATAATGCCAGCCACTTTGCTCTCATGAAATTCACCCCCAAAGTTTTGTCGGTTGATTCGTCCCCAAAACCGATGTCCGTTCGCCACTGCTCAGAAGGGACTTTCCCCGACGAATCCTTCTGACCAGTTGAGGAGTCATGTAGCCCCAGCTACGCTCCTTATATTTTGAGGTTATCATTGTGAAAACCGGATTGCAAACAACACTACTCAACCTTAAAGCTTTCTTTTCTTTTCGACCGGGTCAAAGTCATTTTGGGCCACAAAAAAGGCTGCCGAAAATCTTCAGCAGCCTTGATAGATTAGTCATTATAGCGATTTTTTTCGACGACTAATTTTCGTTGAATTTATCGCGCATTTTGTTAAATAAGTTTCCTTTTCCAGTCCCGGAGACCGTTTCACCACTGGCTTTGGCAAAGTCACGCAAGGCGTCTCGCTGACCCTTGTTCAGGTTCTTAGGGGTTAAGACTTTCACAGTCACGTGTTCGTCACCGTTACCATTACCACGTAAGCGTGGTGCGCCTTTACCCTTCAAACGGAACGTGGTCCCACCTTGTGTCCCGGCAGGAATCTTCAGCTTAACGTCACCATGAACCGTCTTGACCGTGACTTCGTCGCCCATTGTAGCTTGAACGAAGGAAATATCCTGATCAAAGTAAATTTCCGTGCCATCACGGCGGAAGTCCTTGCTAGGTTCAACTTGGAAGATAATGAACAGGTCACCGTAACCACCGCCATTTTGGCCGGCTTCACCCTGACCTTGTAACCGCATTTGCTGACCGTCATCCACACCAGCTGGAACGGAGACTTCAACTTCATGCCGTTCTTCTTCGTGACCAGAACCACCACAGGTTGGGCACTTTTCCTTGATTTCCTTACCAGTTCCGTGACATACGGGGCAAGGTTGTTGGCTACGCATCCGACCGAGAGGTGTGTTCGTCTCAGTCGTCACGAACCCAGAACCGCCACATTGATGACAGGTAACTGGTGAGGTACCAGGCTTAGCACCGTTCCCACCACAGGTATGACACTGTGATTCACGGGTGTATTTGATCTTAGTCTTCTTACCAAAGATGGCCTCCTCAAACTTCAAGTCCATCTGGTACTGAAGGTCCCGACCAGGACGTGGTGCGTTGGGATTCCGTTGACCACCGCCACCACCAAAGAATGAATTGAAGATGTCGTCGAAGCCACCGCCGCCACCAAAACCGCCGAAGCCGCCTTGTTGACCGCCACCGAAGCCACCGAACCCTTGGGAGCCATCGGCTGAACCGTACTGATCATAATTGGCCCGCTTCTGTTCATCCCCCAGCACGTCGTATGCATCCTGAACGGCTTTAAATTTATCCGCCGCGTCTGGTGCCTTGTTCAAGTCTGGGTGATACTTCTTTGATAATTTTCGATAGGCCTTCTTAATTTCATCCTGGCTGGCATCCTTTGCGACACCTAATACGCCATATAAGTCCGTTTCCGCCATCTTTTTCCTCCCAATTCTTACCGATATTTTTCGCTACTTGTAAGAATAGCATACTCGAAACAAAAAGCCAAAGCCCCACGGACTCTGACTTTTTGCCTACTACTTGCTACCGTGAGCTAGAAATTACTTCTTATCGTCGTCGTTAACTTCGTGGAAGTCACCATCAACGGTATCGCCGTCCTTACCAGCATCCTTGGCATCAGCACCTTTATCAGCACCGTCGCCCTTACCGGCGGCTTGTTGAGCTTGTTGTGCTTGTTGGTATAACTTAACGGATAAGTCTTGGATAATCTTGTTCAAGTCATCCTTCTTGGACTTCATGTCGTCAAGGTCGTTCGCTTCTTGCGCCTTCTTGAGGGCGTCACGAGCATCTTCAGCCTTCTTGATTTCGTCGTCAGAAACTTTACCCTTAACATCCTTCAAGGTCTTGTCAGTCTGGAACAAGAGTTGGTCGACTTCGTTCTTCGTGTCGACTTCTTCCTTGCGCTTCTTGTCGGCTGCTTCATTTTCCTTGGCTTCGTTCATCATCTTTTCAACTTCTTCGTCAGACAGACCGTCGGAGCTCTTGATGGTGATCTTTTGTTCCTTGTTCGTTCCCATGTCCTTAGCAGACACGTTAACGATACCGTTCTTATCAATATCAAACGTTACTTGAATTTGAGGAACCCCACGAGGTGCAGCTGGAATGTCAGCTAATTGGAAGTTACCCAACGTCTTGTTGTCAGCAGCCATTGGCCGTTCACCTTGTAAGACGTGGATATCAACGGCTGGTTGGTTGTCAGCAGCGGTTGAGAAGACTTGGGACTTGCTGGTAGGAATCGTCGTGTTCCGATCGATCAACTTGGTGAAGACGCCACCCATCGTTTCGATACCTAAGGACAATGGCGTAACATCCAACAGAACAACGTCCTTCACATCACCGGTGATGACCCCACCTTGAACAGCAGCACCTAAAGCAACGGCTTCGTCAGGGTTGATTGAGTGGTTGGATTCCTTACCCGTCCACTTTTCAACAGCTTCTTGCACGGCTGGAATCCGAGTGGACCCACCGTTTAAGATGACAACGTCGATGTCGCTGGCTTGTAAGTCAGCATCCTTCAAGGCGTTTTCAACTGGAATCCGGGTCTTTTCAACCAGATCAGCAGTCAATTCGTTGAACTTAGCACGGCTCAAGCTCTTTTCCAAATGCAGTGGGCCGTTATCCCCAGCAGAAATAAATGGCAAGCTGATGGAAGCTTCAGTCACACCAGAAAGGTCCTTCTTAGCTTTTTCAGCAGCATCCTTCAAACGTTGAACAGCCATCTTGTCCTTAGACAAGTCCACACCGTTTTCTTGCTTGAAGCCATCGATCAACCAATCCATGATCTTTTGGTCGAAGTCATCCCCACCTAAATGCGTGTCACCGTTGGTAGACAGAACGTCAAAGACACCGTCACCTAAGTCCAAAACAGAAACGTCAAAGGTCCCACCACCAAGGTCGTAGACCATGACTTTTTCATCTTTGTCTTGCTTGTCCAAACCATAAGCCAAAGCAGCAGCCGTTGGTTCGTTGATGATCCGTTCAACGTTCAAGCCAGCAATCTTACCGGCATCCTTCGTGGCTTGCCGTTGGGCATCGTTGAAGTAAGCTGGGACCGTGATGACCGCCTTGTCGACCGTGTCACCAATGTAGTCTTCAGCAAAAGACTTCAGGTGTTGTAAGATCATTGCAGAAACTTGTTCTGGCGTGTAATCCTTGCCATCAACCGTTTCCTTGAAACCTGATTCACCCATATGACTCTTGATGGATGAGATCGTGTTAGGGTTGGTGATTGCTTGCCGCTTGGCAACTTCACCAACTTGAGTTTCGCCGTCTTTAAATGCAACGACGGATGGCGTCGTCCGGGCGCCTTCTTTGTTCGCAATAATCTTTGGGGTGCTACCTTCAAGAACGGCAACGGCTGAGTTAGTCGTCCCTAAGTCAATCCCGATAATCTTGTTACTTGCCATCAAAAATTCCCTCTTTTATAGTTTTTTTGTTTGTTTAATTATTGTGCGACAACGACCATTGCTGGCCGAAGTACGCGGTCCTTCAAGAGATAACCCTTTTGGAGCACCTTGACGACCGTCTCTGCATCCTGTCCTGCTTCAGCGGGAACGGATTGCACGGCCTGATGACGCGTGGGGTCAAACTTTTGGCCCATGGCTTCAATCTCCGTGACGTTGTTACGCTTCAAGGCGTCTTCCAAGTGATCGTAGGTCATTTGGACACCCTTTTTAAGCTGAGCACCCGTATCATCGGTTGCTTCAACTGCGAGGGCCCGCTCCAGGTTATCGATCACGGGGAGCACGTCCTTTGCAAGTTGTTGGCCATCATACTTGATGAGCGTCGCTTGTTCCTTTTGGAACCGCGTCTGCATGTTTTGCACTTCGGCTTCGGCCCGCAGGTACTTGTCCTCAAAGTCACTGGCTTTCTTCTCTAAGTCAATCACTTCTTGCGACTTAGGCGCTGCTTGGGATTTCTCCGTCGCGTCCTGGCCTTGCTCAGTCTTACCTGAATCTTGCTTGGTTGTGGCGGCCTTTGCCGCAGTTTCATCATCAGTGGATGATTGTTGCTTGTCAGCCACGATAAAAAACCTCCCTTTCTTTACTCGTCGTAAAACCGATAATAATCTAAAAGTTTTTTCGCGAGCTCTTCACGAAACGCACCGACAATTCCCAACATCCGCGAGTATGGCATGCGGGTCGGCCCGAGAATGGCAATCATGCCCTTCCCGTGCTGATCAACGTCATAGGTCGCGGTGATCAGGCTGTAATTACGCAACGCGTCGTTGGTCATCTCGTTACCGATTTGAACGGAAATGTTATCACTTGGTTGTCCTAAAACATTGGCGATATCATCGCTCTGATCAATCAGTGAGTACAGCGACTTCAGTGAGTCGACGTCGCTATCCTGTGAGAAGTTCAACAGGTTCAACCGACCGCCAACGTAGAAACGCTCCTGAGCTGCGCGGGTCAACACATCACCGAAAATATCCAAGAATCCAGTGGGACTCTGGAGATAATTAGCAATTTGGACCGGAATGTCGAGCTGCAATTTCTTAATAACCTCTGGTAAGGTCAACCCTACCAATTGATCATTGATCAACCGCACGACGGCTTCCAGCTGGTCGCCCTTTACATCTTCACTCACATCAAACGTCTGGTTTTCCACGTCACCACCGTCGGTCACGAGAATCGCCATTACCTGACGCCGACCTAATGGTACCAGCCGGAACCCGCTTAACCGGGCATCCTTCAGTTCTGGCTTCAACGTGAACGCCGTATACGACGTCAGGTTGGATAAAATCGTGGCGGACTGTGAAATGATCTCGTCGATCTTGTGGAAATCCCCACCAAGTGAGGATTGAATCACGTCCATATCGTTTGGCTGTAGTGGATCTGGCTTAACCAGATGATCAACGTAGTACCGATAGCCTTCCACCGAAGGAATGCGCCCAGACGAAGAGTGGGTCTTCTTGATCAATCCCTGCTCCTCAAGCGCGGCCATCTCGTTACGAATTGTCGCTGAGCTTACGTGGATGGGTAACTGCTTGGCTAATGCCTTTGACCCCACCGGTACCCCGGTGTTAGTAAAGTCGCGGACAACGGCTCGCAGAATCATCATTTGTCTTTCTGAAAGCATCACAATCACCCCTTTTTTAGCACTCAAACTATACAAGTGCTAAGACACATATATAATGTAGCAAAACCGGGTTTTGAAGTCAAGAAATCTGGCAGAATTTTTAGCAAACTCTGCGGTTAAGTGCTAATTTTTTGAATTTTTCCTGGAATTCGACGTAATCAGATCCTAAATCCGCAATTTTTCAGACAACCACTAGCACCCTTAAACGACCCCACATACATCTAAATTTCACTTCGTATTCTGATGTGTCAGCTAAAAAGAGACCGAGAATTTTCATCTCGGTCTCCTTCATGTAGAAAAATGCTATTTTTTAAATTAGATAAGCCACACTCTGCCTAGCTGGATTTCACCAGACCGAAGTTCAAGCAAACCAGTAACGACCCCACCTTAGTCAGCAGCTACTCGCTTAAAGTAGTCTCTGGTCGCCACTTCGTCTTGCTTGAGTTGCGCCACCAGGGCCTCCACGCCGTCAAACTTGATTTCACCACGCAACCGATGGTGCCACTCGACCTCGACCGGTTCACCATACAGGTTGCCTTGAAAATCAAGCAGATTCATCTCAACGGTAATCGGCCGATTGTCACCAAAGGTCACGTTGCGACCTACTGAAACCATCCCAGGATACCAGATTGCGCCTACTTTTAGCCGAGCCGTGTAGATACCAATACCTGGCAGCCATTCGTCTTCTGGTGACAACACATTGGCTGTAGGGAACCCAATCGTTCGGCCCCTGGCCTCACCGTGAACGACCAAACCAGTCGAGCGGTACGTGTACCCCAATAACTGGTTGGCTAAGTCCACGTCGCCCGCCTTCAAGGCCTGCCGAATGCGCGTGGAACTAATTTTTTCCTGATTCTTAGCCTCTTCGGCCACAGTGATCACGTCAAACCGTCCCTGGGCGTACCCAGCGAGCTTATCCATGGTCGCCACGTCCTTTTTTCCGTAAGTGTGGTCAAAACCAGCCACAGCGGCTACCGTGTGAAACTTCACGAGGTAGTTGTCGACAAACTCCTGGGGCGTTTGCGCTGAGAACTCCCCGGTGTAATTGACCAAGAAGACCCGGTCTACGCCCAACCGGTCTAGCTTACGCAACTTGCGCTCAGTCGTACTCAAATACTTCCGGTCATCTGGTTCCAGTGGTCGATAAACCAAGGCCGGATGATGATCGTAGGTCAGAACCGCTAGTTTAACGTTACGGTCCCGTGCTTCCGCCTTCGCCCGGTTAATGACCGCTTGATGCCCACGATGGACCCCGTCAAAGAATCCCATGGCTAAGACCACCGGCTCATTCGGAATCTGCCGTTCATCTAACGGATGGTGGATGTTGATAACTTCCATTTTGCAATTCCTCTTCTCAAAGCTTAATTCACCGCAAACATTTTAAGCGGCTTATATTGTTTTTTTTCATCGGACCACTGGTAGAGACACTTAGTCTGGCCCTGATAGCTCAACGCAATCGTTGGCGCCGAACTGGACACCTCATGGGCGCTCAAAAAAACGCCATTCTTCACCAGGCCCCATAAATGGTCGTCTAAGGCCACATGTGGGAAGTCTTGGAGTGCGTAATCAATTGGTCGTAAAACGTCGTCTAGGCGTTCCTCAGCTACTGCTGACGCCACTTCATCCAGGCTGACCGCCTGGTCAAGCGTAAAACCACCACTCTTTAGCCGGGTCAGATCAGACATGACAGCTGGTACGCCCAAAGCCCGACCTAAGTCGACGGCAAGGGTCCGGATATAAGTCCCCTTAGAACAGCCAATTTCAAACTTGATTGTTTGGGTTCCGGCCGTTCCATCAAAGGTACCCGCATCAGTCAACGTAAAGTGGTCAACCGTAATGGTCCGCGTTGGCCGTTCCACAGTCTCTCCAGCTCGCGCATATTCATACAACTTGCGCCCATTCACCTTCACAGCAGAAAACATGGGCGGTGTTTGCTGAATCGTCCCCGTCAAAGTCGCCGCGGCCGCCTTGAGATCTACCAGAGAAAAAGGTTCAGTCAACTGCCGCCGACTGATTTCTTCGCCGTCTAAGTCTTCCGTCGTGGTCGCAAAACCGAGCGTGACGCTTCCCCGGTAAACCTTACCGGAAGCCATTAGGTAAGGAACCACCTTCGTGGCTGATCCGATACAGATGGGTAAAACCCCATCCACGCCTGGATCCAATGTGCCACTATGTCCCACTTTTTTCGTGTGTAAAATGTGTCGTAACTTTGCCACGCAGTCAAAGCTGGTCAGACCGCGTTCCTTATATAGGGGAATGATACCGTCCATTGAGACTCCTCCAATTTTTTGGTTGTGGTTAAGTGTGATGCTATTTCCAATCCTGGGTAACGGCTTTAAAACCACCGCCCACCAGATCGACGCTAAATGTCAGTTCTATTAGCCTATCACTCTTTGTGAAATTAGGCCAGACTCACGACGCCGGTGGGTGGTTCTGACCGCCAATCTGAGTAATTGAAAATTGAAAGCTTTTTAATCCCATTAATCTCATCATAACAACGATTAAATTAGCCTATCTCTCAGCTCACACAGTACTTTGCGGTCAACTACCGAAAAACTACCATAATTCATGCAAGTAGCGCCTTCAACCACGCACATGCTTAACCGCAATCAGAGCCGGCCCCATCCCTGGCCACCGGAGTGTGGGCAATTGACACAATAGCCGAGCAACCAAAAAGGCGCCGATCAGCTGAGATCAACGCCTTTTCTGGTGAAACTGCACCGTTTAGTCCTTGTGGTGGAGTTCGCTTAACAGTTCATCGATATGACTACCGTAACGAACAGACGAATCCTGCTCGAAATTCAGTTCAGGCGTCTTGTAGATGCTTAAACGAGAACCTAATTCTGAACGAATCAGGCCAGTAGCCTTGTTTAACCCCTGCTGCGTTTTTTCTGCAGATGAGGCCTTATCAGACAAAATGCTGTAGTAAATCGTTGCCTGTTGCAAGTCACCAGTGACTTCCACGCCGGTAACGGTGACACCCTCGACCCGAGGATCGCGAACACGCTTTAGTAGAATATCCGTAACTTCCCGTTGGATTTCTTGTTCCAACCGGCCAACTCGATATTGTGCCATTTACGTTTGCCTCCGATTTTTATTTAACGGGAACTTCCTTCATCACGTAGGCTTCGATAACGTCGTCTACCTTGATGTCGTTGTAGTTCTCGATAGTTAATCCTAGTTCATAGCCCATCTTAACTTGCTTGACGTCGTCCTTGAAGCGCTTCAAGCTACCAAGCTTTCCTTCGTAGATGACCACGCCGTCCCGAATCAAACGAACGTCGGCGTCAGCCGTCACGTAACCTTCAGTAACCATCCCACCGACGATGGTGCCGACCTTAGAAGCGTGGAAAATGTTCTTAACTTCAATTTGGCCGGTAACTTCTTCTTCGTAGGTAGGTTCCAGCATCCCCTTCATCGCCGTTTCGATTTCATCGATAGCGTTGTAGATGACGTTGTGCAGGCGAATGTCGACCTTGTCGCTGTCGGCTTGAGCCCGTGCTTGCGGTGTTGGACGAACGTTGAACCCAATGATGATGGCGTCAGAGGCTTCTGCCAATGTGACATCACTTTCATTGATGGCCCCAACGGCAGAGTGAATGATGTTGACCCGCACGCCAGAAACGTCGATCTTCTTCAAACTACCTGCTAAAGCTTCAACGGAACCTTGAACGTCAGCCTTAATGATGACGTCAACTTCCTTCATTTCGCCTTCCTTAAGGGAATCAAAGAGATTGTCCAAGGTCACGTGGTTGGTATTGCCCCGCTCCTTGACTAAGGCTTCCTTAGCCCGTTCTTCACCAGCAGCCCGTGCCGTCTTTTCATCGTCAAAGACCACGAAACGGTCCCCGGCTTCTGGCACATCGTTCAACCCAGTGATTTCCACTGGCGTCGATGGGCCGGCATCCTTGATCCGCCGACCACGTTCGTTAACCATCGTCCGGACACGCCCAAAGGTGTTCCCTACAACGATAGGATCCCCAACGTGTAAGGTCCCTTGTTGAACCAGCAATGTGGCAACGGAACCTTGACCTTGATCCAACCGAGCTTCGATAACGTTCCCAGCACCATTTTGGTCTGGGTTGGCCTTCAATTCAAGCACTTCGGCTTGTAAGAGGATCATATCGAGCAATTCGTCGATGTTCTTCCCAAACTTCGCTGAGATTTCAACAAAGATGGTGTCGCCACCCCAGTCTTCAGGGATCAATTCGTATTCCGTTAATTGTTCCATGACGTGGTTCGGGTTAGCACCCGGCTTATCGATCTTGTTGACCGCCACGATGATTGGGGTTCCGGCAGCCTTCGCATGGTGAATGGCTTCGATGGTTTGTGGCATCACACCATCATCAGCGGCAACTACCAGCACAGTCAGGTCGGTGATTTCAGCACCACGTGCACGCATTTCAGTAAAGGCAGCATGTCCTGGCGTATCCAAGAACGTGATCAGCTTGTCGTTGTAGTGAACTTGGTAGGCACCAATGGCCTGCGTGATCCCACCAGCTTCGCCTTCAGTGATGTGAGAATGACGTAAGTGGTCCAACAGCGTCGTCTTACCATGGTCAACGTGACCCATGATCGTGACAACTGGTGCCCGGGATTCTAAGTGATCAGTGTTAGCCATTTCAGCGTCAAAGGCCTTATCGATATCAGAAACATCGACTTGAACCTTTTCTTCCGCCTTGATGCCGTAGTCGTCAGCCAAAATTTCAATCGTATCCTTATCCAGGGATTGGTTTTGGTTGACCATCACACCCAGCATGAAGAGTTTCTTCACGATTTCAGCTGATGAACGGTGTAAGATCTTTGCCAGATCTTGGGCGTTCATGCCATCAGTATAGAGTAAGGTTTCTGGTAAAGCCTTGTTTTTACGTTCTGGTGCGCCCTTGTGTTGGTTCGTGTCTTTGATCCGTTGGTTCTTCTTGTAACGGTTATTATTATTGTTATTACGGCGACGGTTATTGCGGTTGTTCCGGTTATTCCGGCCCCCGCGACTGTTGGTACTGTTGCTACTCCGCCGGCCATTGCTATTATTTGTATTATTATTCAAACTTCCACCAAATCTGCCGGTGCCGGAATTATGTTGTTCAGAATGATTACTTCCGGCCTGGCCATTATTTTTATTATTGTTACGATGATTTTGGTTCCCAGTTCCCTGACTTTGGTTCCGGTTCCCAGTACTGTGGTTCTGCTGGTTACCGTTACCTTTGTTTTGGCTCTGGTTCCCATTGGTGTGGCTATTCTGCCGATTAGTTGACGCCTGTGACCCATGATTACTCTGATGAGTCGTGGCGTTACCCTTCGTGTGACCACCCTGGTTTGCAGGGCGCGCTGCCTCGGTCTTGACCGGTTGCTTAGCCTGTGGCTTGGCAGCTGGCTTAGACCCCGCAGCCTTTGGTTGAAAGGCTGCCCGCAGTTGACGTTCTTCGTTATCGCCGAGCGTTGACATGTGGTTTTTCACCGGAAAGCCTTTTTCTTCGGCTTTCGCGATGATCTGTTTACTGGAGACGTTAATTTCTTTTGCGAGTTCATAGATTCGCTTCTTCCCCATATCTTCACACTCCTTAATTTTCGGCCGATCACGAGAACGTCAGGTGGCTACTGAAGTAGTTGTTGCATTTTCCGGACGAATCCCGGATCGGTGATTGCTATGACCGTGCGCGCGGACCCAATGGCCGTGCTCAACTGGTCTTTGGTAAATGATTCATTCAACGGGACGTTATAGCTCGTTGTCTTGTCACGAAATTGCTTCTGACTGCTCTTACCAGTATCACTAGCCAATAAGACCAACTTGGCAGAAGAATCCCGCACAGCGGCTAAAACGAAGGATTCGCCGGTAACCAATTTACCTGCTCGCCGGACCAATCCTAATAATTGTAAAGCTTGCTCGGCATTAGTCATTGTTAAATAATTCCCGCCGTGCTTGCTGATGATCAACGTAAGCGATTAAATCGTCGTAAAACTGATCATCGATCTTAACACCAAAAGTATGGTCGAAAGTCCGTTCCTTCTTGGCCCGCTTGGCAATGTCTACGTCCAAAGAGATGTAGGCACCACGGCCGGATTGTTTCCCGGTAGGATCAACACTAACTTCTTGATCCTGGTTGCGAACGACCCGGACCAGTTGCTTCTTTGGTGCCATTTCCCCGGTCACAATGTCCTTGCGCATGGGGATCTTCCGTTGTTTCATGGGTCTTAACCCTCCTTCAGATGTAAACTATTCTGCAGACTGATCATCATCAGTGGCTTCGCTAGTTGGCTCTGCCACTGCTGGTGCATCATCTTCAGCTGGTGTAACGTCGTCAGTCGTGGCTTCGCTAGGCGCTACGTCATCAGGCGTTGCGCTTACCTCTTCGCCAGCATCTTCCGTGGTAGCGTCATCAGTAGGTGCCTGATCAGCTTCCATTATAGCAGATGCTTCTGATTCTGATTTAATATCAATCTTATATCCAGTCAACTTAGCGGCTAAACGGGCATTTTGTCCCCGCTTACCAATGGCTAAGGATAATTGATAATCAGGTACGACGACTTCACAAGCGCGTTCGTTGTTGGGGTCAAAAATGACATCCAAAACTTCAGCTGGGTTCAACGCGTTAGCGATAAACTTCGCTTCGTCATCCGTCCATTCCACGATATCCATGTTTTCACCACCGAGTTCGTTAACGATGGTTTGGACCCGTTGCCCACGAGGACCAACACTGGTTCCCACGGGATCAATGTCAGGGTTGTTCGAGCGAACAGCGACCTTGGCCCGGTCACCGGCTTCACGTGCGATGGCCATGATTTCAACCGTCCCGTCGTAAATTTCAGGAACTTCTTGTTCAAACAAACGCTTTAACAAATCAGCGTGCGTCCGACTAACGAAGACTTGGGGACCCTTGGTGGCGTTTTCGACCCGCGTCACGTAAACTTTGATTCGGTCATGAATCCGGTACGTTTCGTTAGGCATTTGATCCTGACGACCCATCACGGCTTCAACCTTACCCAAGCTCACATAAACGAACCGGGAATCTTGACGTTCAACTTCACCAGTTACGATTTCATTTTCGTATTGGCTGTATTGATCGTAGATGATTGTCCGTTCGGCTTCACGAACCCGTTGCAAGATAACTTGCTTAGCAGTCTGTGCAGCAATCCGGCCGAAGTTCTTAGGCGTAACTTCAAACTTGATGTCATCGCCTAATTCGTAACCCTTGTTGATGGTCAGTGCTTCATCTAAACTAACTTCCAACCGAGAATCGTAGACTTGATCAACAACCTTCTTAACGGCGAAGACGTGGATGTCACCCTTACGTGGGTCAAAATTGACCTCCACGTTTTGGGCTTGATCGTAGTTCCGCTTGTAAGCAGAAACTAACGCGGCTTCCAGAGCGTCAATAACGATTTGCTTATCGATACCCTTTTCCGTTTCCAGGACGTCTAACGCCCCCAATAATTCTTTACTCATGTTTTGCTTCGCTCCTTATTCGTTAGAACTTGATGGCTAAACGGGCCTGGGCAATGTTATCACGAGGAATCGTCAGGGTTTTGATTCGGCCCTTCAGGTTAACCTTAAGATCCATGCTTTCATCCGTCAACGTCAACAGTGTTCCTTCATAGACCTTGCTCTGCCCAATCTTTTGGTAGAGGGAGACGTGAATGTAATCACCCACGGCCTTTTCAAAGTCTTCTGGTTTCTTCAGTGGTCGTTCGGCACCTGGTGAGGATACCTCCAGAAAGTAGGCCTGAGGAATTGGATCTGGATCAAGGCTGTCCATCTTTTCGGACACCTCGTCACTGACCATTGCACATTCCTCGATGTTGATACCACCGGGCTTATCAATGTAGAGCCGCAGGTACCAACTCTTACCTTCCTTAACAAATTCAACGTCAACTAGCTCAAACTGATGCTGCGCCACGATTGGCTGGGCTAAGGCCGTCACGGTCTCGACGACAGTACTCAAAGAATTCCGCCTCCTACATTTTTCCATTAAAAAGAGTGAGCATTGACTGCTCACTCATTTAAAAACGAGTTTAACTACAAACACAACTTTACTACAGTTTCCCCGTGATTGCAACTGTTCCACCACTTACGCCTCGCAAGTGAGCAGGAGCAAAACGAAGCCGACAATTGTAATAAATTCAAATACCAAGAAATTCAGTCGCGTCGAGTTCATTGCCCTTAGACTAAACGTCTTAATGAGGGTCAAGATGAAGGCCACCACAAAGTAGGCGATCACCATGGCTAAAAAGGTTGCTTCACCAACATTGGCCAAAAGTCCGAACAAAATGTAACCTAAACCAATCAAACAATAACCTGCCAGAAAAATCCACCCATCTGGTAATCTTACGAAACGTCGTAACATGGTGAACACCCGCTTTCGTTAGAGTTTATTAATGGTCTTTTCATTCCTCACTCATAGTATATCACGAATTGCCGGTTTTGTAAGCGTTTACAAGGTGATTTTATCACGGTTTGTTTAATTAAATTCAAACCGCTTACGGCCGCCTCCGGCTGCCAGGAATGACGACCACTGTGGGGACCAGGGAAAGCCATAGTGCGGTCTTTCCCCTCGGCTTGAAGCCCCGGAAAATCGCCGGGGCTCCAAGACCGTCCCACGCTGTAACCTGGAAACCCACCAGCTAACACCGTCGACACAGTGGCCGTCATCCCTGGCCTCCTGCGGCTACGTTAGTTGATCCATTCCTCACTGGGGTTAACTGTCGTAACAAATTAGTCGTCAGATTGCTTGTAACGTTGATCGTCCACTTCAATGTAACATATGTGCTAAAGGCCGAAAACACTGAAACACCCGCTGTGCCTGATGCAACAAGGATTGGATATTGGGGTTTCGTCATACATAGTGGAAAATTGCCACCTTGCCGTTCACCAAATTTGGACTGGAACGCGATGGGAAGGCCGAGACAAGCCAACATCAGACGGTCTTGCCCCTCGCGTGAATCCGCAAAACACGTCTTCAGGTCACCATTTTCAAGAAAGTCACTTAAAAATTCCACGGATTAGTCCAAATTTGACTCACCCTCGGCTACCTTGTTGAGCGCCAGTAATATTGCGTAAGTACTGTTGTCCAGGCATTTAAGCTAGCTTAGTTTCCAAGAACCTGTTTACCCGGAGAAAGTCAGAGGTGGAGCTTGCTGTGTCGACGGTGTTAGCCGATTTTTGGCTTACAGCGTGGGACGCGTTTGGAGACTGGTGATTTTTCCAGGCTTCAAACCGAGCCGGAGGACCGCTTTTCAGGCCGGAGGCGTTCCCCACAGCAGGCGGAATCTCTGACAGCCGCAGGTGGCTGGGTGAAACTAATTTTAAGCCTATAACGCCTTATTATTCTTGGCCTAAAAACATCAAAAAAAGTCCGGCTCAGCAACTTGCTAAGTCGAACCTTTCTGTGGCATCTGTGACAAAACCACAAACGTCTTTTCCTTCTTAAAACGTTATCACGGTGGCTCTCACCCACTACATCATATCGTCAAATAGACTCAATTGGTTTTCATCTGGTAAGCCATTCAGCACACCATTTTCCGTCATGAAGTCAATGATGGTCTTGGAGACCTTGCCTCGCTTGGCTAGGTCTTCCTTTGAGATAAACGCACGGTCATTTCGCGCAGCCACGATTTGCTTGGCAACGTTCAGACCTAACCCTGGAGCTGCTTGGAATGGTGCAATCAACGTGTCACCGTCAATGATCCAATCGGCCGCATCAGACTTCTCTAGGTCGATCATCTTAAACTTGTAGCCTCGTTCCAACATTTCATTGGCCAGTTCTAGAACCGTCAACAGGTTCTTGTCCTTAGTCGACGCATCCATCCCCTGGTCAGTGATGGCCTTCATCGCTGCCTTAACCGCCGTTTTCCCCTGAGACATGGAAACGACGTCGAAGTCATCCGCTCGCACGGAGAAGTAAGCCGCGTAGTAGATGATTGGGAAGTAAACCTTGAAGTAGGCGACTCGCAATGCCATTAACACGTAAGCAGCGGCATGGGCCCGGGGGAACATGTACTTGATCTTCAAGCAAGAATCAATGTACCAGTCCGGACAGTCCGTCGCCTTCATCTTTTCCTGCCATTCATCTGGAATTCCTCGGCCCTTCCGTACGTGTTCCATCACTTGGAACGACGTTTCGGAATCGAGACCAAAGTTGATCAAGTCGGTCATGATGTTATCCCGACAACCAATCACGTTAGCGATGGTGGCCGTGCCGTTTTTAATTAACTCTTCGGCATTCCCCAACCACACGTCAGTCCCGTGAGACAGACCCGAAATTTGGAGCAATTGCGAGTAGTTCTTAGGATGGGTTTCTTCAAGCATCCCCCGCACAAACCGTGTCCCAAATTCTGGCACACCCAGTGTCCCAGTCTTGGACTGAATCTGTTCTGGTGTCACACCCAATGAATCCGTCCCGGAGAACAACGCCATGACACCCGGATCATCCATTGGAATGGTCTGAGGATCGACCCCGGACAAATCTTGCAGTGTCCGAATCATCGTGGGATCATCGTGTCCCAGAATATCAATCTTTAAAATGTTGTCATGAATCGAATGGAAATCAAAGTGGGTCGTTTGCCAAGCGGCATTTTGATCATCCGCTGGATACTGGATCGGCGTAAAGTCGTAAATATCCATGTAGTCCGGCACAACAATGATCCCCGCGGGATGTTGTCCGGTCGTCCGTTTGACCCCAGTCGCCCCTTTGGCTAACCGATCAATTTCAGCGCCCCGGAACGTCTGCTCCGTATCACGCTCGTAAGCTTTTACGTACCCGTAAGCCGTCTTATCCGCCACGGTACCGATCGTTCCGGCCCGGTACACGTTCTTCTCACCGAACAACACCTTAGTATAGTTATGGGCGATTGGTTGATAGTCCCCAGAGAAGTTCAAATCAATATCGGGGACCTTGTTCCCTTTGAATCCCAAGAAAGTTTCGAAAGGAATGTTATGACCGTCGCCAATCATGAGCGTCCCACAGTTCGGACAATTCTTTTCCGGTAAATCGTACCCAGAGCTGTATTCCCCCTTGGTATAGAAGTGAGAATACTGACACTTGGGACAACGGTAGTGTGGTGGCAAGGGGTTCACTTCAGTGATTCCCGTAAACGTTGCGACCACACTAGATCCAACGGACCCCCGGGACCCAACCAAGTAACCATCCTTGTTGGACTTGGCTACCAGTCGTTGAGCAATCAGGTAGATCACGGAGAACCCGTTCCCAATAATCGACTTCAATTCCCGGTCAACTCGATGTTGTACCAGTTCGGGCAACGGATCCCCATACCACGCGTGGGCGGTATCCATGGTCCGTTGCCGGATTTCATCCTCGGCACCTTCCATCCGTGGCGTGTAGAGCTTATCCTTCAACGGATGAACGTCATCCACGTCATTAGCAATCTGCTGGGTGTTAGTGACCACGATTTGCTTGGCCGTTTCTTCACCTAAGTAGGCAAAGTCCTTCAGCATTTCATCCGTCGTCATGAAGTGCGCATCTGGCAATTCCTGCCGGTTGAGCGGGTTGGCGCCCCCCTGGGAGTGAATCAGGATTTTTCGGTAAATGTAATCCTCTGGATTCAGGTAGTGAACATCCCCGGTGGCAACCACCGGCTTGTTCAGGTCGTGTCCCAGTTTGACCATGTTCCCCACGATTTCCTCCAGGTTTGCCTCGTCGGCTATCAATCCAGAATCAATCAACGGTTGGTAAGCCGCCTTGGGTTGAACTTCTAAATAGTCGTAGTACTTCGCCTTTGCAGCGGCCTCGACTTGACCCTTTTGCATCATGGCCGTAAAGACTTCACCCGATGAACAAGCAGAGCCAACGATGATACCATCGCGGTAGTGGTCGAGCACACTACGAGGCACCCGGGGTACCCGGTAGTAGTAATCTACGTTAGACGCTGAGACTAGCTTGAACATGTTCTTCAAGCCATCCTGCGTCTTCGCAATCAGAATCGCATGACTCGGCCGCGCGTGCTTATACGCATCGTTATCGGTCATGTGATCATTCAACTGATCGTGGTACTGAATATTGTAACGTTCTTCCGCATCCTTTAGGAACAAGTAGTTCAAGTGGCCGGTCGATTCCGCATCGTAGACGGCCCGGTGATGGTGCTCCAAACTGACGTGGAACCGCTTAGCTAGTGTGTTCAACCGGTAACTTTTCAAGGTTGGGTACAGGAAACGGGCCAGCGTCAACGTATCAATGATGGGGTTGGGAATTTCTGGAATCCCGTGACGCTTATACCCGGTGTTCATGAACCCCACGTCAAACGTGACGTTATGGCCAACGATGATTGCGTCGCCACAGAACTCGCGGAAGAGTTTGAAGACCTCTTCTTCAGACTTCGACCCAGCCACCATATCATCCGTGATACTGGTCAAGTTGGTCGTCTGTTCAGACAGCGGGAAGCCGGGATCAATGAATTCCTCAAATTGGTCAACCACGTTTTTGTGTTGCATCTTGACGGCTGACAATTCAATAACTTTGTCATAGATGGCGGATAGTCCCGTCGTTTCCACGTCAAAGACCACGTACGTTGCGCCGTCTAATGGCTCGTGAGCGCTGTTGTAGCCAATCGGTACCCCATCGTCCACTAGGTTAGCTTCAACCCCGTAGAGCATCTTAACACCGGCCTTAGCCCCTGCGTTAAATGCCGCCGGGAACCCTTGAAGGTCAGCGTGGTCCGTAATAGCTAGCGCAGGCATCCCCCATTTTTTTGCCTGACTGACGTAATCGCCAATCGGATTGGTGGCGTCCATCTGACTCATAGTTGTGTGCAGGTGGAGTTCCACCCGCTTCTCGCCTTCTGGTGCGGTGTCCTGACGCGTGGCGTGCTTAACTTGGTTAATGTCATACGCTGTCAAAACCAGGTCCCGAACGTAGCTGTCTTCTTGGACGCTCCCGCGAACCTTGACCCAGCTACCCTCTTCGATACCCGCAAATTGAGCTTCGTCTTCAGCACCCTTCGAGAATTTCTTGACGGAAATGGAGGACGTGTAATCGGTAATCTTGATCGTCAACAACTGACGACCGGACCGCAGTTTCCGGACTTCCTTGTCAAAGATGTACCCCTCGACAATGACGGACCGTTCCTCTTGGGTAATATCCACCATCCGTAGCGTTGGCTGATCGCCCTTGATTTGACGACCAATCTGGGTGGGCCCACTGGCAGCTGGGACATCCTCCTGCCGCTTCTGGTTAGCTTTCTCAATGGCAACAGCCGCCTGTTGAGCCAACTGGGCGTCCGTCTTCTCCTGACGAGCTTTAAACTCATCGATCTTAGCCTGCGACCGGGATTCATCCACCATCACGTGAATGTTGAACTTAGGAAAGCCAGCATCCACATAGCTGTCCTCAATCGGTCCCAAGGCCTGATTAGTCAAGAAGTCTTTAACCACTTCATTCTGGGCGTACAACAAAACCCGACCATCACTATCCAGCTCTGGCACTTGAGACTGACACAGCTCTTGAACCAGGTTGCCCGTCAGGCCACTATTTTTAACGATCCACTGCCAGTAATCCCCCAATAAACGGCTCGTTAACTCGGGTTCAGCCACTTCAATGGTGGCCTCAACCGTGGCGATTTCTCTGAAAGCCACCTGCAGGTGATTGTGGAAATCAACAAAAGCGGTAAATGGCAAAATAGTGGGCATCTTCAAGAAAAAATGCCAACGGCGAGACTGTTCATGTACCGTCAAACGGTCAATGGTCGCCGTTTGATAGTATGGCTGATCGGCCATTTCTGTGAGATCTAGTTGTTGTAATAATTTTTCAAATAAAGCATGGCGATCTTCGTCCACGAGGAAACTCCTTTCGTCTCATTAAACGATGGCCGGCTAACCGGACACCATCGCGTGTGTCGTTAGAAAAAGACCAGCCGTGAATGCTGGTCTTTACGGTAAACTTAGTCAATATCTTTGAAAAGAATCTCAACGGTACTGGCAACTTCGTCTTTAATGACTTCGACCGTTTCACCGGTCTTACGAATCTTAATTTCAACGATACCTTCGCCGGCCTTCTTACCGATGGTAATGCGGACAGGAATCCCCATTAAATCGGAATCAGCGAACTTAACACCTGGCCGTTCTTTCCGGTCATCAGTCAAGACCCGGTACCCTTTGGCCGTTAACTGCGTTTCCAATTCTTCAGTCAGACTGGCTTGGTCTTCCTTCTTCAGGTTGACTGGAACCAGGTGAATGTCGAATGGCGCAATGTTACGAGGCCAAACCAGCCCATTCTCATCGGCTTGTTGTTCAGCAACAGCGGAGAGCAAACGACTCACACCGATTCCGTAACAGCCCATGATGACTGGCTTCTGGCGGCCACCTTCGTCAAGAACCGTTGCGCCTAAGGAATCAGAGTAACGCGTCCCCAACTTGAAGATGTGCCCGATTTCAATTCCCTTAGTAAACTTCAGGACACCGGACCCATCTGGCGACAAGTCACCCGGCTGCACGTCACGGAAATCACCGTAGGCATCGACCCGGAAGTCCCGGTCGACGTTGGCGTTGATGTAATGATGTTCGTCTTCATCAGCACCAACAACGATGTTGACCATATCACCCACGTATTGGTCGGCTAAAATCTTCACGTCTTCGCTAACACCAACGGGGCCCAAGGAACCAAAGTTGGCGCCCAAAAACTGTTGGGCCTGTTCTGGCGTTGCTGGGTCTAAGAAATCAGCGTCCAAGAAGTTCTTGAGCTTAGTTTCATTGACCTGGTGATCGCCCCGAACCAGTACCATGACTGGTTGTTCATCGGCTACGTACAACATACTTTTAACCAATGTTGATGGTTTAACGTCCAAGAATTCGGCAACTTCATCAATCGTGTGGGCACCCGGTGTTTCGATTTTTTTCAAATCGCCCAATGGTGCATGAGACTTCTTACTGATGAAGAGGCTCTTGGCCATTTCCAAGTTAGCCGCATAGTCCGAGGAATCGGAGTAGACAATGGTGTCTTCCCCAATTGGGGCAATGGCGGAGAATTCCTTGGAATCTGATCCACCCATGGCACCACCATCACCCACGATACCACGGTAGTTTAAACCGATCCGATCGAAAATGTTTTGGTAGGCTTGTTCCATTTGACTGTAAATTCGATCCAAGTCTTCGTTGTTGATTGAGAAGGAGTAGGCATCCTTCATGATGAATTCGCGGCCACGGAGTAACCCGTAACGAGGACGATCTTCATCCCGGTACTTCGGTTGAATCTGGTACATCACTAGGGGCAGCTTCTTGTATGACTTAATTGAGTCACGAACCAACATCGTGAAGGTTTCTTCATGCGTTGGTGCGAGGATAAAGTCGCTGTCGTGTCGGTTCTTAAACTTGAATAAGTTGTCACCGTAAGTGTCGTAACGACCGGATTCCTTCCAGAGTGAAGCTGGTAAAACGGCGGGCATCAACATTTCAACGGCCCCAACCTTTTCCATTTCCTCACGGATGATCGTTTCAATATTCGTCAACACGCGGTAAGCGAGTGGCAAGTAAGCGTACATTCCGGCCGTAACCTGACGAACGTACCCAGCCCGCAGCATCATTTGATGGCTGAGAGCTTCTGCATCATTGGGCACTTCTTTCAGTGTCGGAATGAGTAGTTGTGATTGTTTCATAGCAAATATTCCCTTCTAGTGACGTCTTAATTCTGTTAATGAATGAAGAAGCGTTCAATATCGTTCCACGTGACTAACAACATCAGTAGAACTAAGAACCCCACCCCAACCAGCGTAATCCCTGCTTCCACGTTTTCTGAAAGAGGTTTGCGCCGAATGGCCTCAATTATGTTTAATAATATTTTACCACCATCTAGGGCTGGAATTGGGATTAAATTAACAATTGCCAGGTTGATCGACAGGAAGGCCAAGAAGTTCAGCACGCCGACCATCCCAAACTTAGTGGCCTGAGAGGTTGTCGCAAAGATGGCCACAGGACCACCCAAGTCGTTCAAACTAAAGTGACCGGAAACCATGCTCCAGAGCGCTCCTAGTAACGTCTTAGTCATCGTCCAAGTCTGCGTAAAGCCGGAAGCCAGAATCGCCCCAACGTGCTTATTCTGCGCCTGTGTAATACCAATCATTCCGACGGTCTTCCCGTTGGACTTTTGACCAGCCGGTTTCAACACGATTTGTTTCGTCGCTGATCCCCGTTTGATCGTTAATGTCGTCTTCTTGTTAGCCCGCGGCTGAATAGCGGTACTTAGATCCGTCCAGCTACTGGTCTTCTTACCATCAACGGCCATGATTTTATCATTGGTCTTAATGCCAGCCTTTTGAGCCACCGAAACCGGTGAACTCGCCACTGTGACCTGGTTAGTGCCCATTGGCACACCACCCTGCACAAAGGCCATCAACATGTAGGCAACGATGGCCAGAAAGATGTTGTTCATCGGTCCAGCGAAGTTGGTCATCAGTCGCCGGCCCAAAGAAGCGGATTGAAATTGAACGTCTTTCGGCGCAATTTGTAGTTCCGTTCCATCACTTTCAATAATCGTGGCATCGTGAGCCACTGGATAGCGTTTGACTTCGGACTCATCGCCGTTTTCATAACCCTCGATCCAGAGTTCCTCCTCCAAATCGGTCCCGGTTACTTCCAACGGAATCCCGTTGAACAACGTCGATTTTTTACTGGTGTTAATGCGTTGGACTTTCTCGTCATCCCCAACGTAGAGGCTCACAGGCGTCCCAGGTTTCAATTCTTCTTCGTCGTCTTCAGCACCCGCCATGCGGACGTACCCACCAACTGGTAAGAGGCGCAACGTATACGTCGTGCCGTCCTTCCCCCGGTGATAGACCAATTTGGGACCCATCCCGATAGAGAACTCCCGAACTAGGATACCGCCTCGCTTGGCAAAGTAAAAGTGCCCAAATTCATGCACGATTACCAGGATCCCAAAAACAATGATAAAGGTAATAATCGTCGTAATCACAGATGTCGTCCCTTCTTCAAGTACTGTTCGTTGTTTTTTACCTGCTCCCTAGCATACCTTAACGACCCGCTGAGACGCAAGCGAACAGCTAGACTTAGATCAACCCAAAGAGGTGAATGACGGGAAGAACTAACAATAAACTATCGAACCGGTCCAAAATACCACCGTGGCCAGGTAAGATCTTACCAGAATCCTTAACACCGTAATACCGCTTCAAGGCAGACTCAACCAAGTCGCCAAACTGACCGGTAACGGAGAAAATCAGCGTCAGTAAAATCATGATTCCCAAGTTAAAGTTCCCAATTGGGTAAAAGTACCAGAAAACGGTCCCGACGATGGTGGCGACCAGCGTCCCCCCAATCGAACCTTCCCAGGTCTTGTTAGGGCTGATATGTGGGGCTAATTTATGCTTCCCAATCTTACGCCCAATCATATAGGCACCAGAGTCCGTCGTCCACACAATGAAGAGCGCGTACAACAAGGCGACCAAGCCAACGCCTCTAGCTTCAATAAAGAAGTGGAACCCAATTCCGATGTATAACATGCTTAAGGTAATCACCCCGGCATCGTCGAACGAGAACCGGTTCTTGGAAACCACCGTCCGCAACAATAATAGCAGGACAAATAGGTAAACGATGTACCAAGGATTTAAATAGCTGGGTAACCAATCCCACCAACTTGAGGGGGCAATCACCGCAATGATCCCAATTCCAGAAATCCAAGCCTCTGGACTGATCAGAAGTTTCTTCCGCATGATCAGCACTTCAGAAAGCGCCACTAATCCTAATGCAACGGCTGCAATATCTACCCAGATACCCCCAGCAATGATAATGGGAATAAAGATAATCAACGCAACAACTGCTGTAATAACCCGTTGTCTCATTTCACAAGCTCCTCAATTCAATTTTATTTCGTGTTGTCGGTGGCTAACCCACCAAAACGACGGTGACGCTGCTGATACTCATAAATTGCTTGTTCTAGCGCCGTTTGATCAAAGTCTGGCCAGTGTTGTTGAGTGAAGACAAATTCACTGTAGGCCACCTGCCAGAGCATAAAATTAGAAAGTCGTTCTTCACCACTCGTCCGAATCAAAAGGTCGGGGTCTCTTAACCCATCCAAATCAGCCGTCATCAATTCTCGACCGATGGCTTCATCATCAATATCAGTGGCAGTCAACTGACCTGCTTGCACCTCTTCGGCCAGCTTTTGAACAGCCGTGACAATCTCTGCTCGACCCCCATAATTCAAGGCAAAATTCAACACCATCCCGGTGCAGTCCTTAGTGTCCGCAATCGCATCGTTGACAGCTTTTTGCGTTGCAGCCGGTAACTGGTCCGTGTACCCCATGACCTTGACCCGAATATTATTCTTCACCAAATCGGGCACAAACGTCCCAAAGAAGTCGACAGGCAGCTTCATCAGATAATTAACCTCTGCTGACGGCCGTTTCCAATTTTCAGTAGAAAACGCGTACAGGGTCAAGACTTTTACCCCAAGATCACTAGCAGCCTTTGCAACCGTTTTGACAGTGTTCATTCCTTGTTTGTGACCCGCAATTCGCGGCAAATGGCGTTGTTGAGCCCAACGACCATTACCATCCATAATAATAGCAACGTGAGCGGGAATATTGGCATCATCCAGTTGCCGTTCTTCAACTTCACCTGTGGTTTGATCCTTATTTAAAAAAGAAAACACGGCGCACCTCCATTGGTCTTTACAACCTCTCATCATAACAAAAAAAGGACCGGGAAACTATCCCGGCCCCTAAATTGAGCAAAAATTTAGTTTTTGACCGGCTTACTCAATTAACCGCCATTCGCCGCGCTTGGCATCAACTAAGGTCCCAAAGTAGCTCAACAGGTTGTTGGCGTCTTCGGCGCTAACTTCACCCAAGAGGTTCAGGCCTTCCCCAGTTGGTAATGGATCGCCTAAGTCAGTAATTTCGTTGCCATTTTCGATGGTAGCCTTGGAGAAAGAAATGATCCAGTCATCACCAATCAGTTGCGTAATGACAAAGAACAAGTTGAAATCATCACTTACAAAGGCAGGTTGGGCGTACACGCCCTCCTGAATCTGTTCAAGTTCGGCACCGTTGTAGTTCAATACTGAAACATTTTCAGCATTAACCGCGTTGTTTAGCCGAAAGACCATTTTCCCAAATTCCTTAGAACCCGGGGTGATTTCCATGTTGTCTTGGTTGTTTTCGTTTTCTTCTGCCATTTTTAAGCGCTCCTTCTCAGTTGGTTTTAGTCAGTTAAAATTTCTTTTTCCTTGTCAGCGGCAATTGCGTCAACGCCCTTGATGGCCTTGTCGGTAACCTTCTGAACTTGGTCTTCCAGGTTGTGCAGGTCGTCATCAGTGTAGTCACCATTCTTATGGCCCTTCTTGACAGCGTCCATCGCATCGCGCCGAACATTTCTGACAGCGACTTTGCCTTCTTCAGCCTTAGACTTAACCGTCTTAGCAATTTCTTTACGCCGTTCTTCGGTTAATTGTGGAATGACCAAACGAATAGCCGTTCCGTCATTAGCTGGTGTAATCCCGACATCGGATTCCATGATACCCTTCTCGATGTCTTCCAAAGCAGACTTGTCGTAAGGCGTTACCATTAAGATCCGTGGTTCTGGAATCGTAATGGCTGCCACTTGATTCAATGGCGTTTGGGCGCCGTAGTAGTTGACCATGACCCGATTCAAGATGCTGGCGTTAGCTCGACCGGCACGAAT
The DNA here is from genome assembly GCF_003946345.1 of Levilactobacillus tongjiangensis. Classification (GTDB taxonomy): domain Bacteria; phylum Bacillota; class Bacilli; order Lactobacillales; family Lactobacillaceae; genus Levilactobacillus; species Levilactobacillus tongjiangensis. Next base: position 35,657 of record NZ_RHNY01000016.1, on the reverse strand, counting down.
TGTTCCCAATTCACGCTTCAGGGCTTCCTCAGCCTTCTTCATTTTATCCTGTGCAGTTGTAACTATCTGATCTGCCATATTATTTACCCCTTACTGTTGTCCCGATATTTTCGCCTTCAACAACCTTGCGAATATTACCTTGCTTGTTCAGGTTGAAAACGACGAATGGGATATCATTGTCCATAGAAAGTGAGCTTGCCGTCGTGTCCATCACGTGTAAGCCCTTGTTGATAATGTCTAGTTGTGTCAGTTGGTCAAACTTAACAGCATCTGGATCCTTGTTAGGATCGGCTGAGTAGATACCGTCGACCCCGTTCTTAGCCATCAAGATGGCATCGGCGTTAATTTCAGCTGCTCGCAGTGCTGCCGTCGTATCCGTGGAGAAGTATGGGCTACCGGTCCCCCCGGCGAAGATAACGACCCGTTCCTTTTCCAAGTGACGAATGGCCTTACGCCGAATGTAAGGTTCTGCAATCTGACGCATTTCGATAGAAGTTTGAACCCGCGTTGGAACCCCGATTGATTCCAAATTATCCTGGAGTGCTAACGCGTTCATGATGGTTGCTAACATGCCAATGTAGTCGGCTTGGGCCCGTTCCATGCCCATCTGTTCACCAGACACGCCACGCCACATGTTTCCACCACCAACCACAATAGCGATTTGGATGCCCAAATTATAGACATCCTTGACCTCTTCCGCTACGGTTTTAATTACTGGCGGATTAATGCCAAATCCCTTATCACCGGCTAAAGCTTCGCCGCTGAGCTTCAGCATAATCCGTTTATACTTTACGTCCGCCATTGTGTTTCCTCCTATTGTATTCTGACAATAATTCTATCATAAACCCAGGGCTAGTGATAGTCACGGGCGATGAATTACCCATTTTCCTTACAATTCTTGCTGTATTTCTGAAATGTGGGTCACCGTTAGCCAATCACTGACCGGTACACCACCCGTGAAGCTAAAAAAAAAGCGTAGTTTCCAAGTGGAATCTACGCTTTCTTTCAAAAAATTAACCGTTGATTTGGTCTTGAACTTCTTTAGCCAGGTCAACCGTTGGCTTTTCGATTCCTTCACCGACTTCGTAACGAACGAACTTGACTAACTTGCCACCCTTGCTAGCAACAAATTGGCTAACAGTTTGGTCGCCATCTTTAACAAATGGTTGGTCAGCTAAGCTGATTTCTGACAAGAACTTGTGTAAACGACCTTCGACCATCTTTTCAACGATCTTTTCAGGCTTGCCTTCGTTCAAGGCTTCTTGCTTCAGAACTTCACGTTCGTGTGCTAAACGATCAGCAGGAATGTCATCGCGAGAAACGAACTCAGGGTTGATAGCAGCAACGTGCATAGCAACATCCTTAGCAGTTGCTTCATCAGCACCTTCTAAGACAACTAATGCAGCAATTTGGCCACCTTGGTGTAAATATGAACCAAATACTTGGCTGTCCGTCTTCTTTTCAATAGCGAAACGACGTAATTGCACGTTTTCACTCGTAACTTGGGTCGTCTTAACGATTTCTTCGTTGATAGTTGACCCATCGGCAGTTGGTAAAGCCAAAGCAGCGTCTAAGTCAGCTGGTTGCTTGGCAGCAATCGTGTCAGCAACTAAATCAACTAAACCATTGAAGGTGTCGTTGGTTGCAACGAAGTCAGTTTCTGAGTTCACTTCGATGATAGCGGCGGTATTACCGTCAACCTTCACCCGAGCTAAACCGTTAGCAGCAACGTTGCCGCTCTTCTTCTTAGCCTTAGCGATACCCTTTTCACGTAAGAAGTCGATGGCTTTGTCCATGTCGCCTTCAGAAGCAACCAGAGCCTTCTTAGCATCCATCATCCCAACTTGGGTCTTGTCCCGTAATTCTTTTACTTGTGCCGCAGTGATTTTGCTTGCCATGTGTAATGGCCTCCTTTTATCATTTCATCTAATTCACCAAAAAAGACTGACTCAATCTCAGGCCATTATCGGTCCTAAACATTAAGCCAGCCTAAGGTGCTTTAAATCTATATTTGGAAAGTAGCAGTTAACCCGCTACCTTGCATTTAATTACTTGTTGTCGCCTTCGACAGCGTTAACGATGCTTTCCATTGAGTTGTCAGCGGTCTTCTTGTCGCCCTTAGCGGCATCAGACTTTTGGCCTTCAAAGGTCTTTTCGTTAACTTGGTCTTCACCCTGACGGCCTTCAACGATAGCGTCAGCCATCTTAGAAGTGATCAGACGAACGGCACGGATAGCATCATCGTTAGATGGGATAACCACGTCAATTTCGTCTGGGTCAGTGTTCGTATCAACCATGGCAACGATCGGAATGTTCAACTTTTGTGCTTCGTGAACAGCGATTTGTTCCTTGCGAGGGTCAACGATAAACATAACGTCAGGCAGCTTAGGCATGTCTTCGATACCACCTAAGAAACGTTCCAACTTGTCTTGAGACTTCTTAAGTAAGGAAACTTCCTTCTTAGGAAGAACATCAAAAGTACCGTCGGTAGCCATCTTCTTCAAGGACTTAAGACGCTTGATCCGAGTTTGAATGGTTTCCCAGTTAGTCAAAGTCCCACCTAACCAACGGTGGTTAACGTAGTATTGACCAGAACGGGTAGCTTCTTCTTCGATAGAATCTTGAGCTTGCTTCTTCGTACCAACGAACAGAACAACGGCGCCTTTAGCAGCTTCGTCCTTCATGTAGTTGTAAGCAGCGTCAATCAACTTCACCGTCTTTTGCAAGTCGATGATGTAGATACCGTTACGTTCCGTGAAGATGTATTGCTTCATCTTAGGGTTCCAACGACGGGTTTGGTGACCAAAGTGGACACCGGCTTCGAGCAGTTGTTTCATTGAAATAACAGCCATGATAAAATGCCTCCAAATAGTTTTTGATTTCCTCCCCCACGCTCATTTGACCAGAGAACTCGCAAGCGAGCACCCCTCCAGTCATCACGCAAGGTGTGAATTGGCGCATACGCACCGAGAGTTATTATACAAAATCGCGGGCCCTAACACAAGGAAAATCGTGAAAGTTTTGCATTAAATTGGAAAAAAAAGCTGGTTGTGGTAAACTGCTTAGGACTTACATGAGGAGGAACGAACATGATAAAAGCGGTCGTCTTCGATGTCGATGACACGCTCTATGACCAAAAAGCCCCGTTTGTAGCGGCTTTGCGGACACAGCTACAGTTACCAGCTGACTATGATCTAGACCCAATTTTTCAGTCCTATCGGCAACAAAGTATGCAAGCCTACGCCGAGGTCTCCAGTGGTCGCTGGTCGCGTGAAGAAATGGCCGTTAACCGGTTAAATATCGCGCTCCAACAACAAAACTTGCCGGGTGTGACCACGGCTCAAGCGTTAGATTTTGAGCAAGCCTACACCCATGGCCTGAATCACATTGAACTCTTCCCCGGCTTAAAGACGGCCCTTGACCGTCTTCACGCCCAATTCCAATTGGGCATCATTACCAACGGTAAAACGCAACACCAATTGGCAAAAGTCATGCGGTTACAGATGCACCGCTGGATCGACCGCGAAGCCATCCTCACTTCAGAGGATGCTGGCGTGGAAAAACCCGACCCTCAAATTTTTACCATGATGAACCGGCGTTTAGGCCTGCGGGCTAGCGAAGTGGCCTACGTCGGTGATTGCTACAGCATGGATGTCAAGGCCGCCAAAAAAGCTGGCTGGCATGCCTTTTGGTTCAATCACCGCAACCTGGAAATTCCAGATGGCGAGTGGATTCCTGACCAAACTGTTGGCAACGCCTCTGAGTTACAAGATCTATTACTGGCATTGAGTGCCGTTTCTGAATTTTAGGAAACTTAATTAACGCGACTTTCTCAATTTATTGAGGAGGTCGTTTTTTGTTTGCTATCAAATGCACTAACTTGGTCGCGCTCCGGCGGCCAGGGACGGGGCCTGCCGTGGGGACGCTTCAGCCAAAGACCGGGCTTCCCGCTCGCTTTGAAGCCACGAAACCCACCTGTCTGCAAAGACGCCCATATCGTAAGCTAGCAAAGTACGCCAGCTAACGATATTTTCACGGCCGGCCCCGCCCCTGGCCACCTCCGCTTAAATGGCACATTACTGCGACAAATGTCGGTTTCCTACATAAATTGAAACTGGCTCATCGACTTCACCGATGGCTTGTTAACCCATTCATCAAGTTGAACGTTTAAGAACAACTACAACATAATTACGCTAGTTTGCGAGCAATCCACCTAACCTTAGAAGTGCTATTCGACGCTCATTATCTTTAGAAATACACATTATCTCGAACTGGCTCAGACCATATCGGCCGGTCGGTTTTATTGACAATTGCCTCACACCTGACTAACCCAAACAGGCCTGAGAAAAATCTCAGGCCTGTTTCTATTTCTCAAATCTAATTATCAGTGATGGCGGCGGTAAGGTAAAAAGCGGCTACCAGCAACTCCTCGAAACCTTAAAACGCCACTTCATTCTCAGCTTGGCCCGTTTCAATCAACTGTTTGTTGTTATTTAGAGCAAACTGCACCATGTTCTTCACAGCAGTTCGGGTGTAGAACGCCACATGCGGTGTTACCAACACATTTTCCCGCTTCAGCAGGTTTTTCAACCGTTCATCAGGAATCGCATCAAAACTGCCGAAATCGGTGTTAAAAATACCGACTTCATCCTCGTAGACGTCCAAAGCAGCCCCGGCCACTTTGCCACTGTCTAGTGCCCGAATCAACGCATCAGTATCGATCAATGCTCCCCGCGCAGGGTTCAAGATCCAGACACCATCCTTCATCTTGCTGAAGGCTTCGTCATTCAACATCTTATCATTTTCTTTGGTGGCGGGTGCGTGTAGAGAAATCACATCGGCTTGCGCGTATAAATCGTCCAGTGTATCCACGTAAATTCCCTGCTTTTCTAGCTCAGGATTATGGAAGACGTCGTACGCAATCACCTTGGCACCAAACCCCCGATAGATTTGCATGGCTGCCCGACCGATTCGCCCTGTGGCCACAATACCAACTGTCATGGTGTTCAACTCGTCGGCAATATCCGGTGCCCAGGTCAAATCGCCCTGCGCCTGCTTGCGGTCAAAAGTTGGTGTCCGTCGTAATAAGCGCATCAACTGGGTCACCGTCAATTCGGCAATGGCTGCCGGTGAATACGCGGGCACGTTGGTGACCTTGAACCCATTGCGTTTCACCGCGTTAGCGTCAACGTTATCGACCCCCACGTTCCGCAGAGATAAGTTGGTGACGCCGTTAGCTGCCAATTGATCCAGAACTGCTGCAGTGTACGGCTTTTGTTGATAAACCACTGCCCCGTCATAGCCCTTAGCAAGACCGACAGTCGTTTCATCCAATAAATCTCCGACTGCCTTGACCGCAATGCCCTGTTCTTCGGACCATTCGTCCAAGTAAGGTCGTTCATCGTCACGGATGCCATAAGCAATAATTTTCACAGTAAGTTCCTCCTTAGATAGCTGAGTCTATGACCCTTTTCTGTTGCACTCGCTCAGGATACCATGATGGTTAAATAATTGCCTAGTCAAACGCTCACGCCATGCGCGGCTAAGTAAGCCAACTTCTTTTGCCGACTCTGATGTTTGAAAGCCCACTCAGCGTGTAAGGCATCGTGTTTAGTCGTAAATTGTTCACTGTAGAGGACCTTTAAGGGGTGATGAACGCGGGTGTATTTAGCCCCCTTGCCAGCAACGTGCGTGGCAAACCGCTTGGCCACGTCCGTGGTAAACCCACCATAGAGTGAGTTGTCCTCACAGAGCAGGACATAAAAGTAGTAAAATTTATCGGTTACCATAGAGCAGCGCCCCCACTTCCGGCGTGTAATGGCCCTGGGCATCATAAACCGTAATAGGTGCTGGAAAGCGGACGCCCCCTGGCTTACCATCCTTGATTGCCTCGACTAAGACCATGTTGGCCTCCTTGCCTGGCTTCGGATGAACGAGTCGAATTCGTTTAGGCGCCAGACGATTCGCACTCATCAGCTGCAACAATTGCAGTAACCGGTCCGGCCGATGAACGAAATAAGCCTTCCCATTCATCTTGAGGAGCCCACTGGCAGTCTGAACGATAGTCGCCAGGTTGGTCGTAATTTCATGTCGCGCAATGGCCAAGTATTGGTTTGGATTCTTCTGACTATCCGGCAAATCTTCAAAATACGGTGGGTTACAGGTCACGACGTCCACCGAATCCTTGGGAATCCACTGGTTAACGTCGGCTAAATCACCCTCGAAGACAGTCATTTGTTGGGCTAACTGGTTCAAGGCAATACTTCGCCGGGCCATGTCAGCTAATCGTGGTTGAATTTCCACCTCAGCAATCTGTCCGCGGGTTTGATGGCTCATAAATAAACCGACGGCCCCGTTACCAGCACACAGGTCAACGGTCTGACTAGTCGCACGGACCGGTAGCTTAGCAAAGTCCGCCAATAAAACGGCATCGAGAGAGAAAGCAAAAACTTCAGGACTTTGAATAATTTGGATATCTTGACTATATAGCTGGTCAATTCGTTCATCAGCTCGTAATTCAGGGGTGGACACGGAACGCTACCTTCTTTCAATTTTTACAGAGATTGCTTGCAACCCAGGCCATTTTTTTGCATACTAGATGCAATAGAGTCACTGCGAGAGGAGCAAGACACATGTTTTATTCGTTTCTGCGGAACGTTATTCGCGTCATTCTGTTCATTGTGAACGGCAAGGCCAAATACCTCAACCGCGAAAAGTTACCAGAGGGTCCCTACATCTTGGTGGGTCCCCACCGAACCTGGTTCGATCCCGTCTACTTTGCGTTGGCGGCCAGTCCCCGTAAGTTCGGTTTCATGGCAAAGGAAGAACTCTTTCAAGGTTCCATTTTCCGATGGCTGCTCCACCATGTCAATGGTTTTCCAGTAAATCGTGAGCATCCGGGGCCTTCAGCCATTAAGACACCGGTCCGAATGCTTCGCCAGGGAGATATTTCGTTGATCATCTTCCCTTCCGGTTCACGACACTCTCAGGAGCTCAAAGCTGGGGCAGCGGTAATTGCCAAGATGGCCAAGGTGCCCTTAGTCCCGGCCGTTTACCAGGGACCGCTGACCTTTAAGCGGTTATTCTCCAGAAAACGGGTCACGGTAGCTTTCGGCGACCCCATCACGATTGACCGTAAACTTAAGCTGGATGACGATGGCCAGGCATCGGTTGAACGGCAGATGCAAGACGCCTTCAACCAACTCGACCAACAGATCAATCCTAACTTTCACTACGTCGATGTGACTGGTGAGAAAAAGGCTGAAAAAGCAAACAAAGAACACTAAGCATTTAAAAACCGCGACACTTTCCGATTGGAAGGTGTCGCGGTTTTTTGGTTGAAATTTTAATGGATTACAGCCGGCTTGTGTCGCCCTAATCCCCTCATTGTGCTGCTACCGTTCACTAATCAGTTAACTACTATTCAACGTGCGCTGAATTCTGCAGTTGAATCATATCATAGTAGTAACCGTGCTTGGCCATCAGCTCATCGTTATTGCCTCGTTCAACAATTTTCCCTTGGTTCAGAACTAAAATCAAATCAGCGTTCTGAATCGTGGATAGTCGGTGGGCAATCGCAATAGTGGTCCGGTTTTCTTGAATCCGATCTAACCCATTTTGAATCATCGTTTCGGTTTCGGTATCCACGTTGGCGGTGGCTTCGTCCAGGATTAGAATTTTAGGATCAGTGACCACCGTCCGGGCAAAGGTAATCAATTGCCGTTGACCAGCAGAGTATTCAGTTCCCCGTTCCAAAACGGGCGTTTCGTAGCCTTTCGGTAATTGATCAATAAAATCATCCGCCTGAACAAAGTGCGCTGCCCGTTCAACCTGTTCGTCCGAAATGTTTGGATTAAACATGCGGATATTGGTTTGAATGTCCCCGTAAAAAAGTTGGGGTTCCTGTAGAACCAGTCCTAATTTTGACCGCAATTCTTCCGCAGGATAGTCGCGAATATCTCGATCATCGATCAAGACTTCACCAGCTTGAAATTCATAGAACCGCATTAACACGTTAATCGTGGAAGTCTTCCCAGAACCCGTTTGCCCAACCAGGGCCACGGTCTGGCCGGGTTCCGCCACGAAAGAAACGTCACGCAGAACTGGATGTTCTTTATCATAAGCAAAGGTCACGTGACGAAATTCCACTTTCCCCTCGGTAATTTTAGCATCCGCCACGGGGTGTTGTTGTGGCGCAAGCGTTTGGTCGTCTAAGATCCGCAAGACTCGGGAACCAGCGACCATTCCATTTTGAAAATCACTCAAGTTATCCATCATATTGCTCATGGGACTGTAAAAGTTGTTCAGGTACGTAATAAATGCGTAAATCACCCCGGCAGCCACGACTTCGTGTAGCCCCCGAATCCCGAACATCCCCAGCACAATTACCGTGCCGAGCGCGTAGAACAAATTAATGATGGGACTCAACAATAACGAGTTAGTTCGAATCATGTCACGTCGCGTCCCGTAATAGGCCTGGTTGGTCTTTTTGAAATTACCAGCCGTCCGCTTTTCTTGACGGAACTCTTGAATGACACTGATTCCCGTAATCGCTTCTGCCAGCTTAGTGTTCAGCTCACTCAACCGTTCCCGCATTCGCCGGTAAACCTTTGAACTGAACCGTTGGTAGTACCAGATGGTCAACGCTAAGAACGGGACCAGTACCAGCGTCCACAAGGCTACCTTTACGTCCGTGGCGTACATCGCGATGAAAGAAGAAATCACCGCAAACAACGCCAGCACCAGGGTGTTAAACAGTGCCCAGAAGTTAGAAAAGGTCATGGTATCGTTCATCAACCGAGATAGAATCGAGCCCCCCGGGGTCTGATCAAAGTAGCGCATGCCCTTACCATGAAGGTCCTTAAAAAGCTTCCGCCGGACATTTTCCAGCATGTACTCGGCCCCCATCGTACTGGTGTAATTTTGCCAGAATTGGAAGAGAGCTTTGAAAACCATCCCCATCAGGTAAAGACCAGCAAACATCCACATGATGGCCACCGTGGCATTATCCGTCCGCAGGTACCGGTCCATGTAGACCTGGAGGAGCCACGGCAGGAAGACGTTAACGGCACTGATCACTGCCGACAGAACAACTGAACCAATGAAGAACCACTTGTATGGGGCGGCAAACTTAAACAACCGTTTGATGACCGTCAACTGTTCCTTGGTGGACATACTGTGCGCCCACGCGGATTGATGTTGATTATCTGCCATCGCTAACGCCTCCCTTCACTTGCGTCTCTAATTGTTGCTGGACGAACATCCGTTGATACCAACCGTGGGTGGCCATCAACTCAGCGTGAGTCCCCCGTTCAACGACGGCACCGTGGTCTAAGACCAGAATCTCATCGGCATTCATGACGGAACTCAACCGGTGAGCAGAAATAATCGTCGTCTTGTTGGCCCGTTCTGCCTTCAGGTTGGCCAGAATTTCGGCTTCCGTTTCAGCATCGACGGCCGACAACGCGTCATCCAAAATCAATAACTCGGGATTGATCAACAAGGCCCGGGCGATGGCTAACCGTTGTCGTTGACCACCGGAAAGCGAAATCCCCTCTTCACCGACCTCTGTATCGTAGCCAGCGGGTAACTTACTAATTTGGCCAGCCAAATCGCTCTTGGCAGCCGCGGCTTCCACCTGTTCCTGCGTGGCATCTGGTTGGGCAAAACGAATATTCTCGAAAATGTTCGATGAAAATAGGAAGCTTTCTTGTGGCACGTACCCGATGGCTGGCAGATAACTATCCAGCGCGTAATCCTTAATGGGGTGACCCCCAAAGTCAATTTCACCGGCGTACGTATCAAACTCCCGTAGAATCAACTTCATGATCGTTGACTTCCCAGCACCAACCCGACCAACGATTCCTAACGTGTGGCCAGCGGGTAACTCGAAATCGATCTGTTTCAAGCTGGCACCTGCGTCATCGGGGTAGTCAAACCGATTTACGTGATAGCTGAGGGCCCCCGTAGGCCGTTGTTGTAAGCCATTCGACTTATCAATGATGTGAGTCCGCTGATTCAACAGCTCCATGACCCGGTCATAACTGGCGTTACCCCGTTCCATCGTGTTAAACAACATCCCGACGGCAAACATTGGCCAAACCATCATGGCCAGGTAACTGATGAACGACACCAGGTTCCCAATCGTGATGATTTGATGGTTCACAAAGAGACCGCCTAAAACAATGGTTGCCACGTAGGACAATGAGATCACCAGCGTAATGGCGGGATCAAATAGTGAATCCAGCCGGTTGACGCGGCGATTGATTTGAATGGTGCGGTCGACCTGAGAGTCAAAGTCCGCCACGTCAGCATCTTCCTGGCCCAGGGCTTTGATAACCTTGATGCCACTGATACTTTCTTGTGCCTTGTTGTTCAACCGGGAAAAAGCCGCTTGAGAGGCACCAAAGGCCCGGTGGATCTTCTGACCCAGGTACCACGAGATCAGGGCTAAAAACGGGAATGGAACGATGGCCAGCAGTGTCAACCGCCAGTCGATCAATGTCATCATGGCAATCAACGTGGTCCCACCAGTGATGATGGCGTCGGCAAACTGGAGAATTCCCCCACCAGCAACCCGTTGAATGGCTTCCAAGTCGTTGGTTGCGTGCGCCATGAGATCTCCAGTCCGATACTTTTGGTAGAAGACTCGGTCCATCTTCATGAAATGGCCAAATAACCGGTCCCGCAGTAACTGTTCAAGTCGTGCGGCACCGCCCCAAATGGCGTTCCGCCAAATATAACGGGTCCCGTACTGGGCGAGCGCTGCTAGCGTGACCCATAGTAGATCGATCATGAGCAGCCGTCCCGTCATGGTCTGCCCGTGAATGCCGTCCACCATGTTCCCGATGATTCTGGGGGGTACAATTGCAATGATGGCCGTCAATAATAGGCCGAGCACGCCCATCAGGTAACGCCGCCATTCTAGGCGAAAGTACCAGGCAAGTTTCTTAAAAATACTCACGAACATCCCTCCTCAAAAATTAGAATATGATTAAAATATAGCACAGACTAATATAGTTTACAGATATTTTCATAAAATACAACAAAAAAGACTCACCTCCGCTGAAAACGGTGGTGAGTCTCGGAAGTAAGGTGACCCCTACTTTTTGTTCGCGTTTTGTTGCATCGCGTTCATCATTTGATGTAACTTACGCTGTGAAGGCTTTTGCCCCATCTGTAACATCATTGCTCGTAATTGATCTTCGTTGATCGGTGGATTCTTCTTCAAGTAGTTTTCCATGTACTTACGGGCACCGTAGAAACCTGCGGCAGCACTGGCCAAAGCGACCACGATGAGGATTAAGATCCATATCCAAGTGTGCAAATCGATTCCCCTCCTTCTTCGAAACGTCATTCAATACACAATTTTACACAAATTTAACGCAAATTAAAAGAGCGAATCCCTAATTGGGAGTCGCTTTCCTAATTAATCGTCCCGTAAACCCTTTTTCCGCTGAACTTCTCGAACTTTTTCAGGGGTCACTTCTTCGCCTTGGTCGTTGTAGACTTGCATCATTTCAACCTGGCTCTTAAAGCTTGCTCTAAACAGTTTAAGATACTGTTTACGTAACTTGGCCCGTTCTGCTGTTTCAGCAGGTGTGAGTCCTTCGCCCTTCGCTTTGTGGGCGAGTTCATTGATTCGGACTAATAAGGTGTCCATCGTTGGTTCTGCCATGAACAAACCTCCTTTATTTACTTGACCCATTGTAGCGGGTCGTACCGCTTGTTTTCAAGCCATGACCTATCATATCAGGGTTATTTTCAGATTTCAACCGATTTAACCGAACATCTGTTTGAAAATGTTCGCCACCTATGCTACACTCTAACTAAACTATAAATCGAACGACGAACGAGGTGGCAGTAACGATGAGTAAAGCATCAGAAAGCAAACAAATGGCCGTTCTTCGTTTCATCTGGGAACGAGTCAATGAAAAAGGATATCCACCAACTGTCCGCGAAATTGGTGAAGCCGTAGCTCTCTCTTCAACCTCTACGGTCCATGGTCACATCGCCCGTCTGGAAAAGAAGGGTCTCTTGACTAAGGATCCAACGAAGCCCCGGGCTTTGGAAGTCACAGCGGCGGGTTTGGAAGAACTGGGTGTTCACGAACAGCAGACTAAGATTCCTGTTCTAGGAACGGTTACGGCTGGTGAACCAATCTTGGCTGTCCAGGAAGCAACTGATTACTTCCCGGTTCCCCCAGAATTTGAAAACGATGATGATCAACTGTTTATGTTGACGATTCGTGGCGAAAGTATGATCAACATTGGTATTTTAAATGGTGATCAAGTGATTGTTCGTCGACAACAGTCGGCTGACAATGGGGATATCGTCATTGCGATGACTGAGGATAACGAAGCAACCTGCAAGCGTTTCTTCAAAGAGGCCGACCATTTCCGGCTCCAACCTGAAAATGACACAATGGCGCCAATCATCTTAAATCACGTTAGCATCTTGGGCCGAGTCGTGGGTCTCTTCCGCGATGACGTTCACTAATCTTTTGTAAAATAAAAGAGGTCGAGATATGATATCTCGGCCTCTTTTTTATTTTTCAGTTCTGATACTTAAACGACGTTCTTAGATAACTTTTCCTGAATAGTGACTCTCGGGCAGCGTAGAGAAATCGTATGCGGCTAGGGATTCCGCTTCTCGTAAGTAGGCATGCAAACCTTCGGCAATCATCAAATTCAGAATGGTGTCCTTTTCATGCAGAATGACGACTGGTTTCTTACTGTGGAAGGCGTATCCAATTTCAAAGGCCGTCCCAGAGTCTACCTGGTCCCCTACGAAATCTACCAAAGCCACAACAACGTCGGCCTGATCAATTTGATGCACATCCATTTCAAAGGTCTGTGTGGCCCATTCAGGGGTTCCCATAGTTAGCCCAGGGATTTCACTCAACCGGGGACTAAAGACATTCGCTACGCGTGGGTTAGCTGCTAAGGCTTTTTCCACCCGTTCGATGCGGGCAATTTGTTCGTCATCAAAGAATGGTCCTGCTAAATATACACTAGTCACACTAATCTCCTCATTTCTCTCTCGAATAGCCCTATTATACTGTAAAAGCTAACGGTTGGCGACCTATTTAAAATTAATATTCGGTTATAATTCACATTATTCAAAAATTAAAAGATTACTTGCTTTATTATTCGACTTTTTACAAATGGTTGACCAACCATTCAAACAATAATTATTTCATGCTATACTTAGCTTAAGACACGTAACTTGGGGGGATTCACCTATGATTCTTGGTTTTGTTATTTTTGGTATTTTTTTGGCAGTCATTGCCATTTTTTCAATGGCTACTGCCATCCAGCACCATGATTCACCTATCGGGTCAGCCATTGTTTTAGCAATTGCGTTGGTCTTAACGGGTGTCTCAATTTGGAAGCTTCCTTACTGGTCAAACAATCACCAGTCTTCGAGCGCTGAAAGTTCAAGTAAGAGCGCTAGCCTAGCCTCTAGTCACCCCTTCACTTCATCCAGTAGCACAACCAGTCAGTCTCAAAATGAAGAGACTGTGCGGAAGCAACTCAATAAATCATTACACAAGCTAGGACCAGTTACGTTTAATCCAAAAACTAAAACGTACGTCTTGACCATTACAAACTCGGACCTGGTGAAGACCATCAAGGCCTTGGAAAAGGACCCCAGTCAGGCCAAACAAGCCAAATGGCCTAAGTTTGTCAGCAATTTTACGCAAACCAGTCAATCCTTAGAAAAGGCATTAGGTAAGGGTTACTCATTGACCCTTGGTCTAAAAGGACAATCACCCGTGCTCGTCTTCAAAGATGGCTACGTTACCAAGAATGAATTTGAATAATTGCAAAAGGACGCCTTGTGGGCGTCCTTTTATTTTTGAATTCTATATTGACGCTGCTCATTCAACCGACCGGCTAAATAGTATTGGGCTGACTCTTCATCGACCGGCAACCGCTGATCACTACCAATTGTATCGAGGCGCTGATTAAAAATCTCTTCATATTCGGCTACGGAAACCCGCCGCCGTTTAGTCAACAGTTGACTGATTGCTGATTCGTCGTAGCCCTGCTGATAATCAGGTTGAATCTTGCCACTGAAGAATTCACCCTCCGCACCAGAACCATAACTAAAGAAACCAATTTGCTTGCCTGCACTTAAATCCCCGTGCCGGAGAAGTGATAGAAAACTTAAGTACAAAGACCCAGTATACAAATTCCCAACGTTACGATTATCTTCCTGACTGGCTTCAAAAGCTGCGGTCAGCTCAGCTTGATGAGTTGGCGTGGCTTCTGGCAAAATCTGCCGCAACCCTTTGCGCCCCATCTTGGTAAACGGAATATGGAAAACAAACGCATCAAAATCAGCAATTTTACGGGACGTTTGTCGTTGATACTCTGTCCACACCGTCTTAAAGAAGTCTAAGTAAACGTTCGTTGAATACTTACCATCGACTAGAGCTTCCGTCCGATAAACCGGCCGCCAGAAGTCCATAACGTCTTCAGTGTGGTAACTGCTGACTTCATCAAGTGCTAAAATTTGCGGATTAGCTGTCACTAAGAATGCCACTGCACCGCCACCTTGCGTGACCTCACCGGCCGTTCGTAACCCATATCGGGCAATATCAGCACCAACGACCAATACCTTGGCTTCGGGATGAACGCGAACATAATCTGCCGCAAGTTGTAGTCCCGCAGTTGCGCCATAACAGGCCTGTTTGATTTCCACCGCTCGGGTCGTTTGTGGCAAATCCAAAAGATGCGCCAAATAAACGGCCGTCGCCTTTGAATTGTCGATACCCGATTCGGTTCCAAACAACACCATCGCAATGCTTTGTTTAATTTCTGGGGTCATAAACTGACTTGCAGCGTTTGCAGCCATGGTCACAACGTCCTGGGTTGGCGGAATTACTGCCTGCTTGGACTGGCCAATCCCAATCAAGTATTTATTAGGATCGTCATGCCGTGCATGGGCTAAATCTGTCATGTCTAGGTACATTCCTGGCGTATAAAACCCCATCTTATCAATACCAACCGTCACCGTCATGTTGTATTTCCTCCTTGAGGCTAAGCCCTCACTAATTAATGAAACTACTGTACCATTTTGTGACTGGTGAGGGCAAATTTGAGACGATTGCTATATACAATTGCGTTGGATAAAAAAAGTTGATAATTTCCTGACACATAGCAAATTGTCTATTACAATTCTCCTTCTTTTAGTTGTCTCAAGATAGTTTTAAGCTTTTCTTGTTCGGATGCACTCACAACTGGATAACTTGGATTTAATTCCTGCAATCGTTCAACCAGAATATTGGAAACAATCAACCGGGCTACTGCCTTATCATCGGCCGGAATCAGGTACCATGGTTGCTTTTTAGTAGCCGTATGTTCCAGCATCTTGGTATAGGCAATTTGATAGTCTTGCCAGAAAGCCCGTTCGGTCATATCACTGGGCGAGAACTTCCAATTCTTGTTGGGAATTTCGATTCGTCGTTCAAACCGTTTGGTCTGTTCCTCCTTAGATAGGTGAAGGAAGAATTTAATCGTCACAAAACCTTGGTGACGTAAATACTTTTCGTAATTTCGTAAATCACTATAGCGTTTTGCAAAGAACCGATCATCAACATCTGCTAATTTCGTAATTCCGGGAAGATTCTGACTCAAAACGATTTCCGGATGAACGCGGCTAATCAGAACGTCCTCGTACTGTGAGCGGTTAAATACGCGAATCTCCCCTCGTCTGGGCAATTCCTGATTAATTCGCCATAGGAAATCATGATCTAATTGAAGATGGGTCGGTTGCTTAAAACTCACCACACTTGTTCCAGCTGGATTTAATCCGCTAAATACGTGTCGAATCAAACCATCCTTACCAGCTGTATCCATCCCCTGTAAAATAATGATGACCCCCGCCTGTTGTTGCGAGTAAAGTCGACTTTGCAGGTCACTCAACGCGGCTACGTTAGCCTCTATGGCATTGTTGATGACACTTGCCTCAGGAACGCGACTAGCTTTAGTTGCTAGCTGAGAGAGGTCAACTGACCGCTCTCCCGTATACCGATAACTACTTTCAGTACTCATACGCATCATCTCCTATTGCCCTTTACTTTAGCACGCATCCGGAAAAATAACTGTTGAAATCACCTGAAATAGTTTCCGGCCTTAATTTATCGAGTAAAACCGTCGCGTTCTTTCATAGAGCTTGCTATACTAAGGACGTAACAATAATGGAGTCAACGAAAAGGGGCATTCATTTATGAAAAAGTTTACCGCTTATTTTGTTCGTCACGGTCAGACCATGCTGAATCACTACAATAAGGTTCAGGGTTGGGTTGACTCACCACTGACTGAAAAGGGCCGCGCGGATGCGGTTCGTGCGGGGAAACAACTCAGTAACGTCAAACTCGCAGCTGCCTACAGCAGTGATTCAGGTCGCACCATTGAAACGTCTCGATTAGCCTTACGGCAAAACCAAGACAACGTCAACATCGTTTCCTACCAGTATCCTGAATTTCGGGAACAATGCTTTGGTTACTTCGAAGGCAATGACGGCAACCAAATGTGGCAATTTGTCGGTGCCCAGGTCAATTTGACCTCTGAATCCGATATTTTGGGCAAATATGGACTTGAACGGGCCCGTGACCTGATTCGGAAGGCTGACCTGTACGAAGATGCTGAAGACGACGCCATGTTCTGGAAACGACTCGACCGTGGCTTTGATAAGCTCCGAGCCAACACCAAGGATGGCGAATCAGTCCTAGTGGTCTCCCATGGAATGACGATTCGATCCATTGTTGATCGATATGCGCCAAAATTGGACGAAGGTATTCCAACCATCAATGGCAGTATTACTAAACTCGAAATCACAGATGATGATGTCCACGTTGACTTCTTCAATCGGATTGATTTCCAATCTTAATCTAGGGAGGTATTTGCATGAAGAATATTCATCGTTCCCGTTCAAACCAAGTATTTGCTGGAGTAATTGGCGGTCTAGCGGAGCACTTCGACTGGAACGTCGGCGTTGCTCGGTTACTCTTCGTCGTTTTAACCATCACACCAATGTTTCCGGGTCTAATTGTCTATTTAATTCTCTGGATGATCATGGGTGATCCCGCTTAAATATTATTGCGCTGATTATTTTTTAATGATTAGCGCTTTTTTTATCAGAACTTAGTTGACGGCAGACCGTGCTTCTTCTACAATTTAGGGTAACAACTTGTTAGACACTGAGCAATTGTGAGTTGTTCTAAAATCAAGGAGGTTTCTACCATGGCAAATTCTGAAAAGACTTTAGTATTAGTTAAACCCGACGGCGTTGCCGAAGGTCATATTGGTGAAATTATTTCTCGGTTCGAACGTAAGCGATTCCAGATTTCTGCATTAAAGGTTGTCAACGCAACTGACGAACAATTAAGACAACACTATCGAGAGCAGGTTGAGAAGCCCTACTTCCATGAAATTGAAACCTACATGAAGGAAGGCCCACTCGTTGCTATCATTGTAACTGGGACCGACGTTGTAAAGGCGGTCCATAATTTGGCTGGTAAGACCCGGACCAACGATGCCCAGCCAGGCACAATTCGGGGTGACTTTGCCCACGAATATCCCGATGGCATTCTGCGGAATATCATCCATACTTCAGACAGTCGTGAAAATGCTCACCACGAAATTGCTATTTGGTTCCCAGAACTGGCAGTAGCCGCTCACAAACAAAGTGGTAACAAGAAATAAATGATCGGTAATAGCCTGCGTAGGCAGGCTATTTTTATTGGAATTTTCATAAACGCAACTGGACCAAAGACTGATGTCTCAAAAAGCTGTCATTTCCGGAGGAGGAATTACATAATGAAAAGCATTACGAAACCAATCGCATTGGCAATTGTCGGCTTATCACTAGCATTACCTGCATTACCCCTGACTCAAGCTAATGCATCAGCTTGGCATTGGGGCATGGCCAAGAAACTCAGAGGTACTTGGCGCGCTCATCACGATAAAATTTTCCATAGCCAGGCTAAAATTGGCAAAAACTATTACCATTTCCAGGCCAATGACCCCACGTATTTGAATAACACTAAATTTAAGTATCTAGGCCATCACGTCTACAAAATCAATGGTTATGAGCCAGTCTATTCCAAGAAGCGTGGCAACCTGTACATCAAGCGCGTCTCAAAGCATCATATTGAAGTTTCTAACTTCAAGCATGTCAAAAAGAGCACCAGTATCAGCCTCTATAAATAAGTTAAGCGTTTAAAATTTCATGACTACCACTGCCTTCAGGTTAGGAATCACCCTAGCTTGAAGGCTTTTTTTGTGCAATACCTATCACTTACCATCTGCTACCCTGCTGTATAGAAAATGAAAACTGATTCCAAATCCTGAAGTGTCGGGCCAACCGGCGTCCATTAGACTTCCCGGATAACCAATTGCGGCAACCAAATAGAAATTCTTGGCACGATGCGTATTGAGTTCTTTTTCCAAATACTTAGCTAAATCATTGACTAAAGTGCCGGTCTCCCCCGTATTCGAGTTGAAACCAGAGGTATGTAATACACGTTCAATTACTGGTTGGTTCCAGCTATCAAGCATTGGTGTGGCTGTATCACTACCAACCTTTCCGCCAGTCGCTGAATAAGTAAAGTGTAAATCTTTGGGCTGTAACTTAAGCGGTCCTGCCTCTTCCCCAAATCCACTAGTCAAAATTGATTTCGTCAAAGTACCGGTCCAATCGTCAAGATCCGACAAGGCAGCCGTGTAAATTGCTGATAAGTTCTGACTTTGACGATACCCGTCTCGGTGCATTTGTTCTGAAACTAACTTCGTAAATTTCTGACTATCCTGATAATTATGATCTTTTGATTTTTTAGGTACAATGAAATTCGTTGAGATTGGTTTAGACGTGACAGGTTGTGCGCTTGAAGGAACGTTTCCTGATTTCTTGGTCAGGTACCCCCGCCAAATCCATCCAGAATATCGGCCGTCTACACTAACCACACGATAATAGACCGCAAAATTTTTCTTGGCTTTGCGATATAACTTTTCATGACCAGTGGTAACGACTGCCTGATTGATCAAAGCATGACCATAAGAACGCTTGCTACCAAGATGTTTTGAATAGAGGGTACCGCTCTTAGTCATCAGGGTATGTTTGCCCATTGTTTTACGCCACACAAGTTTTACTGAATTTGACCGGCGTGCTGAATAATTGTGACTAGCATGAGCATTCGTATCGGTTACATTGAAGATACCCAAAATAATGGCAAATCCAACAATCCATTGACTGTATTTTTTCATCTACATCCCCTCCTGCCTTTTGAGTCTAGCATGTAGCACCAAACTGGCACATAGAATCTGCATCATTTATTTAGCTATGAAAGCGGTATCGTAACTATCGATAAGGTTTCTAGCCCTATGCAGTGCAATCTAAACCATGTCATGCCATAACCGGATTACCCATTGGTTTCACTTCCTATTCACAGAAAACTGACTCATCATAAAGGGCCCACCTCAAATACCAGCACGTATGGTATCATTTACTTATCTTGCTACTCAGTTGTTGAGCAGCACAATTATTTGGAGGAATCTTATGACTGAAAATCCACTAGTCGTTGAAATTATTAAACTTGCTGCCAACTATGACCAAATTGCCCTACATCTACTGAGTACCGAAAAACATTTGACGATTAAATCGGTTTCTAACGAACGAACCGACGTACTGGTTGCTACAACTTGGAATGACAAACCGATTGTAATCAATCCAGCGAACATTATGTATGCAGTCCCCTTGGCACGATAAGTTGAATGAGTCCTTACGCTACTTGATCACACTCAAAAAAATTTTAGAGATTTCGGAGAAACACTACTATGAACAGGTAAACCTCATTACTGCTTACGCTATTCACTGTTTCCTCACTTAGCACTTTCACAAGTATGACAGCCATTGCATCAACAACCTATAAAACCACCCCTTCAGTTACCAGAGGAACTTGGAATCCCAAATGGGTCACCACCGGGAAACTTCCCGATAGCAAGATTCATGTCTATTCTAAAAAAATTAATTTAGGCAGCCATTCATATAAATTACGTTACGCTAAAAAGACCTCCTCCAAGCACTACACCTTTTATCTAAACACGCATAAGCCGGTCAAAATCTTCTATAGCAGTCGTATCGTCGGTAATCGAAAGAGTGTTAAAACGCTGAGTATAAAGGTTAACACCTCTACTCCTGGGTACGATGGCTTATTTTATAAGGGAAACTTGCTCAAGTACCCCCTCAAAGATACTAATTTCATCAAACTGGATCCAATTTATCAACTAGGATTACCTTTTGATTATTACGAAATAACCGGGAAAACTTTGCCTGGAGCAACACTTTCACTTAGCAGTGGCGAAGACACTCACGCTTATAAAGACGGAACATTTACGTTAAAAATAAACCCCCAGGGCCTATTGGCTATTGGTGAAACGGTGACCCTCACTTCAAAACGTTCATCTGCCAAGACAATTCAGCAAGTATTAGCCGTCACCCCAGATCCAGACGATGATCACTATGACCGGTCAAATTATTAAATTGATGGTACAACTACTTACGACACTGACTATTCTTAAGCAAGGTAACTTAAGGTGACCTTTAGTCCGAAAGCTACCTTGCTCATCCATTGGAGAATTCACAAACAGATATTACTGACATCCTTAATGATGCCTTGCTATTTTTGAAATTTCGTCCAAAACTGACGACATTAAAAGCTGTACATACTCCAGGAGGGAAATATGAAAAAACATAGATTGGTTTTCGTTAGTATCGCATTATTTACCACAGGGATTATTTTAACAACTACCGGAACAGACGTAAGTGCACACTCGCGGGCCGTTAAGGTTCCTGCATCGCTTAGAGGAACTTGGTATCACTACGATGGATCTTATAACAAGATTCGTGCAACAAAGTATCACTTTAAAACTTCTGGCTCAAATGGGTCTAGCTCATTTTCTGGAGTTAAGTTCCCAAAATATGCTTTTGGTCATGCTGACTTGTTTGTTCATCGGACTCCCAAGGGTTATTACAACATTGGAAAGTACGGAATCGATGATGTAGGCACTTTTAAGAAGGTTACTCACAAAGGACATGCTGCCATTAAGCAAGTTTGGCACGATCTTCCTGACACAGGAGCCCACGTTGACTACTGGTACAAGACAAGGGCAATCGCCAAGCACCCTTCTGTGAAGTACAAAAACTTCAAAATTCAACGAATACTATTACGATAAATATACGCCGTCTTAGTTATAAGCAGATGAAGGCCGTCAGAAACTATACACATCAGTCAGCAGTACAAATAGTAAGTTCGGGCCTATATAACGGTAAAGAGTATCTATAAAAAAATATTATGCAAAGTGGAATAGCAACAACGATGTCATAAGAATCCCGCATTATAAATTGACAGTTGGTCCAATATTATCTTCGTAAGATTAAATCTATGCGAAAATTATGCGCAAACTCTTTCAATTTTCTCCTACTTTTTAACGTTTTTAAAAAAACAAGAACCTCGCTAAACGTTGATTTAACGGGATTCTTGTTTTTTAATATTTTTCTAACGAGTTCTAATAAGGAGAGTACAGGATTTGAACCTGCGCGCCGGTATTAGCCGGTTCGACGGATTTCGAGTCCGTTGCATTACCACTCTGCCAACTCTCCAAGTGATTACTTATTTATTCTACCAATTATGAATATAAATGCAAGCCCCGTTTGCTAAAATCTCCGTTGCGTTAGCATAACTGGGTCAAATGGATCAATCCACACCGGCTTCGTACTCAACAATCCCAGTGGCACAATACTCGTACTATCTAGTTTAGCCGCCAACAATTGCTTATCGTGAGCCAACGCCATAGAAATTTCCCAATCCGTCCATTCCGACTGCCAAGTGGTCCGACTAATCATGACCAACAATTGTTGGGACCGCTTAATTTCCCGCAATAATTCCCGCTTGATTCGACCTGCTCCCCGTCCCGTAAACTTCACGGGTGGTTCCTGTTCATGAAAACTCACTGTCGGAAAATCCCAACTATGACTAGCCCACTGGTGAAACCGCACCTGTACAGAATGTGCCAACGGATCTGCCGATTGATAACTCACAAACAAATCACTCATCACTTTCGTCTCCTCTCGCTGAACTAGGTCTATTGTATGCCCCATGTGAGTCAAAACCATTACAGTAATGTTTATTTCTTATGAATACTATACTTGTAGACTGAAATTGCCAATTAGCTGACCTTCGCTCGTTACTTACAGTTTACATTTATTCAAATCTTCTACACCTATCAACCTCTTACTCAGCAACCGTTCAGCCAATTCACCCCATTAACTGATTGGCTCATACTCCCTCATCCTTACAGCCATATCCAGCTCAGGAACCCGCTCAAGCAGCACAACCAGCTGAACCTGAGACGTCCCACTTCCAAAACCGACGCACCCCCTTCAAACGATCCTGTCTCCCACGCTTAATTTTATTGACATCACCGTAAAGACACCATCCCAACACAACTTGGGTCGGTATCTTTTGTTTGTTATACTGGCCTTGAAAGGGCTGTCAATTTGACCCCAGCATATTTTTCTGCTTAGATGAACGTCAATTACGCTACTTTCATCAACAGTAGCGTTGTTCACATATTTTTCCTAAAGGAGGTTTTCAGCATGTACTCACGATTATTAGTCCCACTTGATGGATCCAGTAACTCGATTGAGGCCCTGAAGACAGCCATTCGGTTAGCCCAAGATTGGCATGCTTCACTGGTTCTGCTCCACATCGATGACATCACCCAGGTCAGCTCCGGTGGTCTAGGCGCTAGCTACAACGAAGTCGTTTCTGCAATGCGTGAAGCCAGTCACCAGATTCTCACGGACGCCCAAGCCATGGCCGCCAACAGTGATATCCCAACGACAATTCTCCAAAGTGACGGTTCACCGAAGCAACATATTGTCGAAATCGCCAATAGTCCCGCCGACGCCATCGACCTTATCGTCATTGGTAAGTCCGGAACCAACGCCTTTTCTCGGATGGTCGTTGGTTCAACCACCAACTATGTCGTCCAACACGCTCGGCCGAACGTCTTCGTTGTCAACGATAGTGAACCTGCCAAATCATAGTCTTGCTGGGGAGCCATTGACTGGCTCTTTTTTTAATACCGTTCTTTCATTCAACTATTACCTCCCCAATCTTTTCAGTCTTTCCTTTCCAGCGCGATTCAGCTTATAATTGGTTCATGATTTATTTTAGGAGGGATTCTTTTGTCGCGTTCCAAACAACCCTGGTTCCTAGTCAGCATGATGCTGATAGCAGCCAATTTACGACTCCCCATCACCATCATTCCACCGCTCCTACCCAAGATTGAGCACGCGTTGGCGCTGCCCAGTGCCATGGGTGGCCTACTGACTTCGATTCCGTTGGTCACCTTCGCCGTCTTCTCGCCCATTATTGTGAAATTAGCACAACGATGGGGGAATTCCTTGACCGTCTTCAGCCTGTTTCTTCTGCTGATCATCGGTAGCTACCTTCGGTTGATTCCCACCGTGGCAGCCGTTTTCTTTGGGACCTTTTTAATCGGTATCGGTGCCGACAGTGGCAACGTCCTGATTCCCGCCTTAATCAAAGAAAACATGCCCGATCGCGTCAATGTGGGAACCGGGCTCTACACCCTTGCAATGCTGCTAATTGGTGCTTTAGGCACCGCCGCAGCCGGTTTTCTAATAGGCCAAATTAGCCTTCGGGCCACGTTAGGTTGGTTATCCGTCTTAAGTATCGTGGCCGCACTCGCCTGGATTCCCAACCTCCGTCGACCCGTCACGACAACGACAACGACAACGACGACTAAGCATAATCAACCTCAGCCCCACTATCAAAGCGTCTGGCATCAACCACTAGGCTGGCTGATTACCCTATTCTTTGGACTCCAAGCACTGGTTTACTACTCCTTTGTCACTTGGCTACCCGGTATGCTCAGTGCGCACGGCATCCCTGCTTTAACGGCCAGCAACCTCCTCACCGTTCTGCAAATCAGCGGTCTGCCACTCTCATTCTTGGTTCCCTTTCTCTTCAATAAGCGCCACGGTGTCCGCTGGTTGATTGCTCTCATGACTCTGGGATACGTTATCGCACCGCTGGGCTTTCTTCTGCCACTCCACGCCCTCAGCTGGCTAGCGCTTTGTTCCCTGACTATTGGCGTTGGTGCCGGGGTCGCTTTCAATTTAGCCGTGCTTTTCTTCACGGAGAAAACGACTAATCCCATCCAAACGGCGGCCGTCTCCGGGATGGCCCAGTCTGCAGGCTATCTACTAGCCGCAGTCGGGCCGCTGCTCTTCGGCTATCTCCAGAGCCTATTAGGAAACTGGTCGCCCGTTATCGGCCTCTTAGCACTATTTGCAGCCCTCCTGAGTCTCACGGGAAACCTAATTCAACATCATGGCATGATCGCTGAATAACTTTTCACTCCCCGAAAAGTTAGCCGATTTTCAGCTTACACCTGGGCCGCGTTTGAAGACTGGTGGTTTTTCCAGGCTTCAAACCGAACCGAAGGACCGCTTTTCAGGCTGTAGGCGTTCCCCACAGCAGGCGGAATCTTTGACAGCCACAGGTGCTGGGTGAGACTAATTTTAAGCCTGTACCGCCTTACTATTCTTGGATTAATAACGTTTTTCGAACTTTCAACCCTTTGAATATTGTCAAAAAAATGGTGGACCGCCTCTAAACATAGAAGCGATCCACCATTTCATATTTTTAATAATCCATTAAACTGAAGATATCGTAACCCTTCAGCTTGTCACGACCGTGAAGGTCCTTTAATTCAATTAAGAATGCCGTACCAACCACAATACCACCCAGGTCCTCGACCAATTGAATCGTGGCACCAATAGTCCCACCAGTAGCTAACAAGTCATCAGTCACCAACACCCGTTGACCAGGCTTGATGGCGTCCTTGTGCATGTACAGGGCTGATTGACCGTATTCCAGATCATAGGTTGCCTTGACCGTTTCGCGAGGCAACTTGCCTTGCTTACGAGCTGGAGCGAATCCGATGTTCATTTCGTAGGCCACTGGGCAACCCACGATAAATCCGCGGGCTTCTGGACCCACGACCATTTCAACACCCTTGTCTTTAGCGTAAGCCACAATTTCGTTGGTTGCGGCGTGAAAGGCCTCTCCATCAGCCATTAATGGCGAGATATCCCGGAACATGATGCCCTTTTCTGGGTAATCCGGAACGCTTGCAATATATTTCGTAAAATCAGTTGCCATAAGTTTAAGTAGCTCCTTTAATTTTAGTTCAATGGGGCATGAAGACGCTGCTTGAGTACAGCGGACGGACAAAGTAAAAGGTCCGTTTCCGTCTGTACCTGCTGTTGTCTTAGTTGGTAGCTTGGCGCCGTCGTCAATTCTTTATGCTCTGGATGCGCCACACCATTCATCATGCCATGCTCGATTGTGATGAAGCCACATTCGAAGAAGACCTGAATCATGAAGACTAACTGAGTTCGCGGAATCTGTAGAAACTTCGTCAATTCCGCTAGCTGATGCCCAACATCGACTTGTTGATGCGTAGCAATGAACTTAAATAGTTTAGCATATTGCGCGCGAGTTGGCATCCCTAATTGCGAAAGACTTTCCTTCTTGTACAAATAAGCGGTAACTTTTGCCGGTTGCAATTGCTGTAAAGCGGTCTCCAGATCACTCGTTGCATCGGGGCAATCAATCACAAACACCGCTGTATCAGCGGGGAGCGGCGTTTGGACCGTCCCATCATACAGGATTGCCTGACTACCAGTTGGTACCTGATCACGCAACTGCTGGAAAATATTCCGGTGGAAGAAAATATAGGTCCCCGCATCCTTGAACATCGCTTGGTGGACCCGGTTGGTTCTAGCATCCACGACGGTCTCCGCAGAAAGCTTCAGGTCTTTGACCATGAGCTGCAATGAATGCCGGCCCTGCCAGACGTTATCTTCAATCGCCCCCAGCACAGCTGCCTGATCCGGCGCCGCCGTTAGTTCAGGAACGTGGGCCCCAGCACCAAATTGAATGGCATTGAGCTGATGAGTTCCCTCTTGGAGCTGAAATTTCAGATGGCTGTGATCTTTACCAATCGCCTTCAACTGAGTCAGACTGGCCGACTCAAAGGCAAACAGCGGCTGACTATTATCCGTCCCAAACGGTGCCATTTTAGCTAACTCTTGGAAGAGTGCCGGCGTAATCGCCGCTACACTCACCGAAGCCGCCACTGGCAATTCACTAGGGCCACTCTCGGTTAATTTTTGCTTACCAGCTTCCACATCTAAGGCATCGGCTAAGGCCGTTAACTGTGCCTCAGGGACCGTTAACCCCACAGCCATGTGATGGCCCCCAAATGCTGTCATCAGGTCTCTATGACCATCTAACGCTGTAAACAGATTGAATGCCTCCACACTCCGGCCCGACCCCTTGGCCCGACCATCCTGAATGTTCACGACTAAAGTGGGCTTGCCCGTTTGTTCGACCACCTTACTAGCCACGATTCCCAACACACCTTCGTGCCAGTCGTGACCACTAATGATCAATGTTGGTCGCTTCGCGTGATTGGCATCCGTGGCTTGCGCCAATGCGGTCTCACTGATTTGTTGAACTAACTCTTGGCGGTGACGATTCTTTTGCTCAGTCTCCTGAGCCAAATCATTCGCCACCGTTTCATCCAGTGTCGTTAATAATTTAACCGCTGGGGTCGCATCGTCGAGGCGTCCTAAGGCGTTTAAGCGGGGCGCAATCCCAAAACCAATCGACTGTTCGGTCAATTCCTCAGGTTTAATGCCAGCACCCTTCATCAGTGCCTGTAGGCCCGGGCGCTCATCCTGTTGGAGCAACTGTAGGCCAAAGTACACTAGGACCCGGTTTTCATCGATTAACGGTACTAAATCCGCGACGGTCCCAATGGCCGCCAAATCAAGCATGTCTTGCGGAATCTCCTCCCGCAACGCCTGAGCCACCTTGAAAGCCACCCCCGCACCGGACAAACCGCCAAATGGATATTCAGCTCCGGGATAACGCGGGTGAATGATGGCATAGGCTGCTGGTAGTTCTGCTGGTAGCTCATGATGATCGGTCACGACTACATCCACGCCAGCTGCATTAGCCACGTCAATCGCTTCGTTACCCGCCACCCCATTATCGACCGTAACAAATAACTGGGTCCCCGCTGCAATCAGCTTTTTGAAGGCCGCCACGTTCGGACCATATCCGTCCGTGAACCGGTTAGGAATATAGTAGTTCACGTTAGCACCCATCTCGTTGAGCGTTTCGTAAAGGATCGACGTACTCGTGACCCCATCGGCATCGTAATCGCCGTAAATAGTGATCTGCTGGCCTGTACCAATCGCCTCTTCGATGCGGGCAGTCCCCTTGTCCATATCGTGTAATAGGCTCGGGTCATGTAGCTGTTCTGGACCAGGATTCAGAAATTCGTGCGCCGCTACCGGAGTCTGGTAGCCACGATTCCACAAAATCTGCGCTACGATTGGTGAAATCTTTTCCGTTTCCGCTAGGGCTTGCGCCTCCGACGACGGTTGATCGACGTCTTTAATGTTCCATTTGTACTGTGCGGCAATCACCAGCAAACCATCCTTTCCTTAAAAAAACGGTAAAGAGCGGTGTCAACGGCACCACTCTTTCGTTCGTAAGCTATTTAGTTGCTAATTTTTCCTGTAAGTCGGTAATCTGGGCTTTCAGGTCCTGAATCTGTTTTTCTTGTTGACCAGCGACCTGCTTACTCTTTGAATTTTGCAGGCGCTTCGTCAAACGTTCATTATCGGCGTTCAATGCCGCAATACGGTCATCACTGGTCTTCGCCAGTTCCTTATAAGCCCGATTGTGTTGAAAGGCGTTGATGCTCGAAAAGAGGATCATCAGCACCGCACCGATTAGAATCGATACCAATAAAACCAGAATCAGTGGCCAGTGAACCGTCGTAAAACCAAAGGAAACCGGCACGCTATCCAAGTTTAGAATTGCAAATACCGCGACTACAATCACCAATAAAATTGTGAGTACAATTCGCCATTGATTTTTCATTGCTCATCACCCTTTGTGGTCAATTTTTGAAACGGCACATCCACTTCATCAAAGTCCTTAACGACCCGTGTGTTATGGAAAATTTCTCGTGCCTGGTGTTGTAGGTCTTGCGCCATCTTCCCGGTGTAGCGCGCCGAAATATGGTTCAACAGGAGCATCTTCACGTGCATCCGCTTAGCCAGTTCAGCCGCTTGGATGTTGGTGGAGTGGTAATACGACCGCGCTAACTTACTTTCACCCTTGGCAAACGTACTTTCATGAACTAACACGTCGGCATCCTTCGCCAACCGTTCTGCATTCTTGGTCTGACGCGTATCTCCCAATAATGCCACGATTCGGCCTGGTTGGGCTGGCCCGAGGAAGTCCTGACCGTTAATGGTCCGCCCATCTGGTAAGGTTACCGTTTCGCCCAACTTCAACTTACCGTACACTGGTCCTGACGGAATCTTAGCTTCCCGCAACTTATCAACCTGCAGTTCACCCGGGTGGTCTTTCTCAACCACGCGGTACCCGAAACATTCAATCTTATGATCCAGGTGCTGCGCGTAGACTTGAAACTTATCGTCTTCAAAGACTAACCCATCCGCAGCGATTTCTTGGTAATGAATCTTGTAGGACAACTTGGTCTCAGAGACCCGCATACTAACCTCTACGAAGTCCCGAATACCCTTAGGTCCGTAGATTGTCAGCGCAGAATTTCCGCCCTGAAACGACCGACTACTCAACAAGCCCGGCAGTCCAAAAATGTGGTCACCATGCAAGTGGGTAATAAAAATTTTATCAATTTTACGCGGCTTTAAAGTCGTCCGCAAAATTTGGTGCTGGGTGGCTTCACCCACGTCGAACAACCACACCGAGTTTCGTTCGTCCAGCAAGCGTAATGCTGTGCTAGACACATTGCGAAACTTTCCCGGTGAACCGGCGCCCGTTCCTAAAAATTCAATTTCCATATTTTTTCGTTCCTATTCTATAATTAAAGTCCGTCCACTATTTTAGGGGATTTTTGCCTAAACCGCAACTTTTCCGGCGCGAACCCGACCTGATTTTAGCAAATAATTCATTAGGGTTCCCTCGCAAAGTTCGGTATACTAAGGTTAAGCTAACGATTGTGGAGGTGGTCCTATGCGTCTCATTGATTTTAATCTCTCAACGATCGACCTACATCCGGGGCTCGGGCTCTACTGGGAGCATGCTGGTAACCGTGTCCCCATTGTCGATCTGCAAACTAGTGCCAATCAACTTCGCTTAGTGACCGGTAGCGGCCACCCCCTAACGCTTGATCAGTTCCGTACCCGGAGCCAACAGGTCAACCAACAGGCCAGCCTCTTCATTGAACAAACCCCACCACAGCGCCTCTACGGGTACCGCTTGGTGCCACATCAAATTCTACTTGGATGAAAGGAGTTTTACCATGCGTTATTTCAAAATCACGCTATTTGCAGCGCTGAGTGTTCTCGCCCTCGGATTGGCAGGCTGTCAGTCAAATGCATCAAAGAGCACGGCTAGTTTTAAGGATAGTTCTTCAAAATCCAGTCACTATAGCGCCCCGAAACCAGATGCAGCCGTCTCCACCTCTTCGTCTTCTAAAGAAGCCCAGACGTACAAGCCCAAGAAAAATCAACTCACCAGTCCTAGTTACGTAAAATCCGGCAACCTCAAGAAGGCTGGCCAATTCACCTACGACAAGGTCGGTACCAAGGTTCAGTTAAGTGAAGTTGCTCACCGAGCGGCCACCATCAAGAGTGGTAAGTTAACCTACAAGGTCACTACCGTCCGATTGATTAAAAACACCGCGAAAACTGCAGCCGCTAAACGCATGGCCGCGCAAGCGCTCAATTTGCCAGAGATTCAGAGCCCCTACTACACGATTCAGGTCAAATTTACCATCACCAACCGTGGCAAGCAGGACCTCATCACCGACGGTATCAAGAGTTTGCTCCTCCGCAAGGGCCTCCAGCTAAACGCCGCCAACCAGCTGAGCGATGCCAGTGCTGGCAAAACCATCCCAGCGGGTCAAAGCTTAGACACTTGGGCGACCGGATTAGCCGGCCAAAAGACCAAACCAACGTTCAAGTCGGTTAAAATCGCCTTCGCTGGTGCCTACAATGGTGACCAAAAGCAACTCGTCAGCCCTACCGGCTGGTTAAAATTAACCCTATAACCGCGTAATCTTGGGCATCCCCGAGATTACTTCCCAGGACTGTGATGTGAAATCACGGTCCTTTTTTGGTGCCTAAGTCTAAAGGTTGAAAGTTCGAAAACTGTTATCAAACCAAGAATAGTAAAGCGTTATCGACTTAAAATTAGTCTTACCAGCCACCTGTGGCGGTCAGAGATTCCGCCTGCTGTGGGGAACGCCTCCGGCCTGAAAAGCGGTCCTTCGGCTCGGTTTGAAGCCTAGGAAAACCACCAGTCTCCAAACACGTCCCACGCTGTAAGCCGAAAATCGGCTAACACCGTAGCCACAGCTGGCTTCACCTCTGACCGCCTCCGGTTAAACGGGTGCTTGGAGAATAGGCCAACTTAGATGCCTGAATGACAAAACTTACTCAGTATTATTGATGCGCCACTAGGTAGCCGAGAGTGAGTCAAATTTGGACTCAGCCGTGGAATTTTCAAGTGCTCTTCTTGAAAATGGCGACTTGAAGACGTGTTTTTCGGCTTCAAGCGAGGGGCAAGACCGCTTTTTGGCTTGTCCCGTCCTTTCCACCGCGTTCCAGTCCAAATTTGGCGAACGGTAAGGCGACAATTTCCCGCTATATTTGACAAAACCCCAACACCCAATCCGAGTAATCATTTTGCCACAAAAAAAAGGCGCTCCGTTGCGCGGTTAAGCACAACGGTAGCGTCTCTTCGTTAGGCCATATATTCAAATGTAAAATCATCGATTCGAACAGAGTCACCGTTCTGAGCACCATGGTCACGCAGACCATTGTCCACGCCCAAACCACGCATTTGACGGGTGAACCGCAACAGACTTTCGTCATGGTTGATGTCCGTCATCTTGAATAGCTTTTCAAGTTCAGCACCACCCAGAACCCAAGTACCATCTTCATCCCGGTCGATGGTAAACTTCTCCTCGGGTTTGAACGTGTACTCTGCGGTCGTTGGGGCTTCCGGCTGCTTAACTGGGAACTTCGGTGTCTCAGCCAACAGAACAGCCGTCCGTTGCAACAGTGGCGTTAAGCCATCGTGAGTCAACGCAGAAACGGCAAAAATCTCTGGCGTGTCAGCCAACAACTTATCTTGCTTCAAGTCTTCCTTGAATTGCGCTAAGTTGTCCGCTGAATCCGGCATATCCATCTTGTTAGCAACCACAATTTGTGGTCGTTTCAAGATATCTGGATCATACGTCTTCAACTCTTCATTAATTTTTTCAAAGTCATCGTAAGGATTACGTCCTTCCAAACCACTCATATCGATCAGATGCAGAATGACCCGCGTCCGTTCAACGTGCCGTAAGAATTGGAAGCCCAGTCCGATACCCGTAGCGGCCCCTTCGATCAGACCAGGTAAATCAGCCATCACAAAGTCTTGGCCGTCAGGTAACCGCACCATCCCCAGGTTAGGGACTAAGGTCGTAAAGTGGTACTCCGCAATCTTAGGCTTGGCACTCGTGACCGTTGACAGTAAGGTCGACTTCCCAACAGATGGGAATCCAACCAGTCCGACGTCGGCTAACACCTTCAATTCCAAACGAACTTCGAACTCTTCACCAGGTTCACCGTTTTCGGCAATTTCTGGTGCGGGGTTCTTAGGTGATGCAAAGTGGATGTTACCACGGCCACCACGGCCACCACGGGCGATGACAGCTGAATCATCACTGGCCACGAGGTCGGCAATGACCTGGCCCGTTTCATCATTGATGATGGTCGTTCCTTGCGGCACCTTGATCAAGGTATCATCCGCACCCCGACCAGTCATTGACTTGATAGCACCGTTGCCACCATTTTTTGCCTTGAATTTACGGGAATAGCGGAAATCCATCAGGGTCCGCAAACCCTCGTCGACCATGAACACGATGTTCCCACCGCGACCACCATCGCCCCCAGCGGGACCACCATTGGGCACGAATTTTTCCCGGCGGAAGGCCACCATACCATTCCCACCGTTTCCGGCCTTCACATTAATTTTAACTTGATCTACAAACATAATTTATTTTCCTCGTTTTCTAAACCAGCCTGCGCTGCTTTCTCTGTAAGATTCCTGCTAGCTAGTATACCGGCAAACGACCGTGACGTCAAAGTTTGGTTGGTGTCCGCGGATTCTTGATCTCCGCGGTCTCCGTCGCCAGCGTGACGTGAATTATCTGTGCGACCGTCTTACTGATGCCCAGACCTTGCAAATCTTCCACACTAGCCTCGCCAATCTTCTTGGTTGAGCCAAACTTCTTCAACAGCTTCGTCCGTGTCTTGGGTCCCACACCAGGAATCAAGTCCAGCCGAGAACTCAGTGAGTTCTTACTGTGAACCTGACGGTGGAACGTAATTGCAAAACGGTGAACTTCATCTTGAATTCGTTGAACCAAGTAGAAGCCCTGGCTCTTCGGGTCCAAATGGATGTGGTGATCATCCCCACCAAATAACAGGTCGGCGGTCTTATGGTGATCATTCTTGACCATGCCGGCAACTGGAATGTGCAAGTCAAACTCATCCTCCAAAACTTCCTTGACGGCATTCATTTGAATGTCGCCCCCATCCATGAGAATGAGATCGGGCATCGGTTTATTTTCCTTTAGTAACCGTCCGTAACGTCGGCGAATAACTTCCAGTGTGCTGGCCGTTTCATCCGCGTGATCCACCGTCTTCAATTTGTATTTACGATATAACTTCTTATTGGGTTGACCATCAACGAACACGACCATTGCCGAAACTAAGTCCGCCCCTTGAATATGGGAGTGGTCAAACGCTTCAATCTTATGACCGGGTGCAATACCTAATGCGTCGGTAATTTCTTTCATCGCACCGGTTGTTTTGCTTTCATCCAGCTCCAGAAGCCGAAACTTCTCTTCTAAGACCAGTCTAGCGTTCTTACCTGCCATGTCCAGCAAGTCCCGCTTGGTTCCCCGCTGAGGCGTTCTAACGGGCACGTGGAGCAGCTCCTCGATAACCTCGTGGTCCACACTTGCCGGTAACAAGATTTCGCGAGGTAACACGGTATTCTTCCGCTGATAAAATTGCACAATGAAGCTGGCTAATTCTTCCTCAGGCGTGTTGACGATGGGAAAGAGTCGCTTTTCCCGCTTCATCAGCCGTGCCTGGCGAATGAAGAAGACCTGAATCGACAGCCACCCTTTATCCATGTAAAAGTTAAAAATATCTCGGGGAGTACTATCGTTGGAAATGATCTTTTGCTTTTCGACAGTGGCCTCAATATAACGAATTTGATCACGTAAATCGGCCGCCCGTTCATATTCCATGTCGGCTGCTGCCTTGCTCATCCGTTGATTCAAATCCTTTTCCGCATGGGCCACGTTACCATTCAAGAACGATTTAATCTTGCGAATCTGTTTGTCATACTCGGCCTCGGGCACCTCTTTGAAACAAGCCCCCAAGCACTGCCCCATATGGTAGTACAAGCATGGACGCCCTTGATAACCGGTACACCGTCGCAAGGGATAGACCTTCTGCAAGAAGTGAATCGTTTCCTCAGCCGCGTAAACATTCGGATACGGACCAAAATAGTAGGCCCCGTCCTTGCGAATGTCACTGACCAGCAGTAACTGTGGATCACGTTCATTGGTAATTTTAATGTAGGGGTAACCAGTCCCCCGCTTTAATTTAATGTTGAAATAGGGTTGGTGCTTTTGGATCAGGGTAATTTCCAGCAAAAAAGCTTCCTTATCAGTGGACGTGATGATCGTCTCAAAATCAACAATTTCACTTACCAATTGGGCCGTCTTACCGGTATGACTACTCTTAAAATAGGAGCGGACCCGGTTCTTTAAGTTTTTCGCCTTACCCACGTAAATAATCTGACTATTGATATTTTTCATGAGGTAACAGCCGGGAAGGCCCGGCAGAAGTGCCAACTTATGTTCAAGGTATTCTGATGCCAAGGATGATCCCTCCCGTTTTTATGAATAATTAGCTAATAAAGTATAAGCCGAATGCCTGTTTGGTGCAAGCAATCCACCCTCCGCTCCCAAAACTGACATTAAATGACAAACCCGCAGAATTCTGCTAGAATAACTGCAAAAGACAAGGAGGTGGCTGAATTGGCCTTAAAGGTTAAACGGCAAGACGACCTAGACTCCATGTTCGGTAAATTTGCCCAGATGGACCCCACGGACGTAAAGCGCGATAAATTCTTGAAGAGTAACGATTTTCACAAGAATGATAAGCGGGGCAAGGGCTTGATTAAGGATGACAAAGTTAAGCACGAGCAAAAACACGAACAGGATTAAAGGTAAAGAAAGGACTCACGGCGAACAGCTGTGAGTCCTTTTTGTGTTTTAGCGTTTCGGTTGATAGCCGTCAGGGTACCGTGCGTTTAACCGCTTGATGTTATCCTGTGCGACCTCGTCAAAATCGATGTCCGCCCACTGGGCAATCTGGCTTAAATACCAGAGAACGTCACCCATTTCTTTTACAATAGCATCGTGATCCAAGTCTTGACCGTGAAACGTGTATTTCTTAACCAAGTCAACGACCTGTCCCGTCTCACCAGCTAAGCCCAACGCGCAATTCGTCAGAACCTGTTCGTTGCCGTACAACGTCCGGTTAGCGGCTTTTTGATATTCATTAAATTCCACTACTATTCCTCCCCAAAGGCTTGTTGCTCGATCCAGTTCCAGACGTCATCCTTACCCGACTTCTTAGGTGCTGAGAACATCACAATGTTGTCGGTGTTAGGCAAATTCAATGTCTTTTTGATCTGGCTGACCGTTTGGTTCCACTTCCCCCGCGCAATCTTGTCAGCCTTAGTGGCAACAATCAGCGTTGGAATTTCGTAGTAAGCTAACCACTGGTACATGGTCACATCAGCCTCCGTTGGCGCGTGCCGGGCATCGATTAATGAAACAACTCCCCGCAACTGATCTCGTTGCGTCAGGTAAGTTTCAATCATTTGTCCCCATTTTTCCCGTTCAGACTTCGAAACCTTGGCGTAACCGTAACCGGGAACGTCCACGAAGTAGAGTTGATCCTCCACGTTGTAAAAGTTCAGGGTCTGCGTCTTCCCAGGTTGACTGGACGTCCGGGCATAAGAATTTCGGTTGATCAACACGTTCGTCAGTGAGGATTTCCCCACGTTTGAACGTCCCACCAGCGCGATTTCTGGGTAGCCCGTGGTGGGATACTGTACGGGGTCAACCGCACTCATGACTAATTCCACATGATTAACTTGCATTAGGTAGTGCCATCCTCTCCAAAAAAATATCTTTCACCATTCTAACACAGAACTTGGCACCACAGGATTGATTCCCCGGAACTTTTCCAACGGACCCACCGTAAAGAGTGGTTGGCCGGGCTTTACCTAAACAAAAAAAGATGCCTAGCCGCAGCCAGACATCCTTCTGTACTAGTCCCTGTCAAGTTGTCATACGAAATAATATAATTTTATGTTGTCTCTAAGCGGCCTCATTCCGGTATTC
>NZ_RHNY01000015.1 GCF_003946345.1 Levilactobacillus tongjiangensis | reverse complement strand
ACACGGAAGTTAAGCTTCAGCACGCTGATAGTAGTTGGGGGATCGCCCCCTGCGAGGATAGGACGTCGCTACGCGAAGAGTAAGGAATCCAGAGATGGGTTCCTTTTTTTTATTGCTATTATGCCAAATCTCGTCCATAATAGAGGATGTTATGCCGCTTTAGCTCAGTAGGTAGAGCGTTTCCATGGTAAGGAAGAGGTCGTTGGTTCAAATCCAATAAGCGGCTTAAATTAAAGAAGGTCAATGTTGATGGAAACTGTCAACACTGGCCTTTTCTTGAACTTTATAAGACAATATTACTAGTCAATCAAGAGAGAGTACCTACTATGATGATTAACGTCAATATTGGGTATGAAGTTAAGAATCAGCACGAGTAGTGTACACTGGAAATTGATTTTATTAATTGGACACAATAATAAACAGAAGGTACATTTGTTAATTGATGATGCAAAGTATGAATCTTAAGGGGGAAACAATTGAGATGAGCGATTTAGTAAGCAGTTCGGCCAGTGACGCTATCATGAACTATGTCAATTCTGAAGATGAATTGGCATTTCAGGTTAATGGCCCATGGGGGAGTGGAAAAACCCACTACGTAGTAAATACGATTATTCCAGAACTTCAAGAACAGAGTAGAGTACCGGTTTACTTTTCATTAAACGGTCTCAAAGATATTGAGGTAGTAAAAAAGTCAGTAAACAGAAAGGTTTTGCTTAATTTTGTTAAAGATAAAGGAGATAAATACAATCTTACCGGTAAACTCGATAATATATTAGACTTAGCAAGTGGCGCAGATTTAGGCAATTCGATAGCAAATACGATTATGAATTCAGTAATATTTCCAATTAAGGAAAAAGTACAGGATAGCTTGTTAGAAAAAGTTGATTTTGCTAATTTTGTATTGATTATTGATGATTTAGAAAGGATTGCTGAACCACTGCAAACAAAAGAAGTATTTGGTTATATAGCGACGTTGCAGGAACAATGGAAATGCAAAATAATTATCATTTCAAATGAAGAAAAAAGCTATGATTCTGCAGATATAGCTTTGATTAAAGAAAAGGTTATCAACAAGAGTCTAGAATTTAATGAAGATGTTTTTGGAATTGCTGAGAATATTATTGATTATTCTCTTGAAAAAATTTCAATAGATCAGGACATTAAGGATTGGGAAGTTGCGATGGCACATAAAATGCTTGCTATGGTTACTTCTAAAGAAATAAATTTGCGAACGGTTAAGAGTATTATGAGTTCATATTCCGAGTTTAACTCGTATGTTTTAAAGCAGAGGGAACTTACAAATGATAAAAGAAAACAGATAGCAAAAACCGGTTTTTTATCAATCTTTGTATTAACTGATTGTTTTAAACGAGGATATACTGAAAAAAGTAAGGGAATTTTGGATGTTTTTGATGTCACACGTATGAGGCTACCGGCAAAACATAATACACAGAAGGAAAGCAATGTTGAAAGCATCTCTGAACGTATTCTAAGGGTATTTCATGGAAATTTACCGGAGTTTGATGAAAATATTGTCTATACTCGGCAGATTCTAAATTTAGTAGTTCATGATTCTTTTGACTTTAAGGAATTCTACAATGAAATTCAGAATATATTATTTCCTCAAGTTCCCGAACAAAAGCAACGGCTTGATAAGCTAGAAGATTTTAGAGCGTTAAGTGCTGTCGAATTATCTAGAGCACAGTTGGATATGAAAGAACACGTAAACTTGAAACAAGACAACTTTAAGTATCTGTTACGTGTGTTTAGGGTGATGCAGTATCTTAAGACTAATAGTTTACTTTTGGTAGATTGGAATATTGAGGAAATATACATAGAGTTGCTGAGTAGACTATCAAAGATGGATGAAGCTGAAGTTGGATTGAATGAGTGGACATTTTTGCGTACGAGCGGTGATCCCGCTGATGAGAAGGAGAATTCATTGAGGAAAGCCTACAAATCTCGACAGGAGAAATTAAATGAAAATGATGACATTAACATGTTGGAGCTCATTTTAAACGGTAACTGGTATGACAAAAATAAAGATAAGAGTTTCTTCAAAAAGAGAAGCTTGTTCAAGATGTTAATAGATGAGAATGTTATTGACAATGTTTTTTCTAAAGTTGGCCATAATGATGCAATTCGAGGGTTAGAGTCATATGTTCATGATGAAATTGTTAGCATTAGTAATGCGAAAGATTTTCATGCTCATGAGCTTGAGTATGCGGAACAATTTTTAGAAAATATGAAGGTACAGGAATCGTTAGTTCGTGATAAAGTTCAAAGATTCAACTATAAAGAGTTGGAGAATGAAATTAGTCAAGCAATTGATTGTCTTGCTTAGATTAGGTTCTTTTTAGTACTTATTTACAGAAAGAATTTTCAACTCTGGCTAACCCTGATTGTAAAAAGCAGAGGTGGCGAATTGATGAAAAATCGTCAGCGGTCGGGTGAAGAACCGTTGTTATATCCGCCTTCCCAGCGACAAATATATATCAAATAGGTTGCTTGAAATTCACAATATTTCTAGGCCACTGATTTTTACAGTGCTGGAAGTGGACCCGTAAGGTTGGACTGATTTGTCCATCTTACGGGTCTTTATTTGCGTAAACATACTAGATGATCGTTCAAAGCTGGAAATAATTAGTGGTCAACAACGGAGAGCCTTTTGCCTAAAAACGGTTTTAAAATCAGCAGGTACAGCAAGGGGTTAACTGTATTGCGGAAAAGTCACCAATGTTTTATATTGATAAATAAATTATTTGAGGTTAAAATCAAGATGTACCTTAACTAATTGAAAGAAGTTGTTCTTAATGAAGGCAAAACAAAAAATGATCATGTCTGCCGCCTTGTTGGTTGGTTTGACCGTCGGCGGTGTCACAGTTTCAACCAGTACAACTGCATCAGCGTCTTCGGGTTTTCCAACTTGGCCTAAGGTTCATAAGGTTCCGAGTGCTTTGAAAGGTAACTGGTACGCGTATAATAAAAAGGCTAAGAAGTATCAACACGTTAAAATTTCAAAATCAACTTATCAATTTTCCGCCGACAAGGTCGGTAAATTAGAATATTATGGTTTCCCATACTTACATAAAGGATTCAAGCAGACGCAAGTCTTTAAGATCAAGGGCAACTACGAAAAAACTTTCAGCATGTCTAAGATGAAGAATGGTTGGACGTCATTTGTCACAGCAAGATACTTGACTGCATCCGACTACAAGGTTAAAACCATGAAATTTAATGGTAAGAAACAAAAGGTGCTCCTGCAATACACGAAGGTACCAACTAGTAGTAAGACGGCTTTGGTTTACAGTCATCACAAGACTCACGTTCGTAAGACCATCAAGGTTAAACCATCAAGTATCTATTAAAGATGAAATACCAAGCATTTAGTTTTCGGTAAAGCTAGCCGTCAACTAAATGCTTTTTGATTATCACCAGTACTTAAAGTGCCATTGTCCCACCACCATGACTAGCGGTATACTTAAGTTATCGACTTAATAGAACATATGCTGGATTCAAATTGGACGGTATCGACTCTGTTGAAGTGGGTGGTATGACGCCCTATATCAGGAAAGCAGGGGACAATTGATGAATCAGTTTCATGAGCTTATGACGATCATCGCGGTTCTTAGCGGTGGCGTGATTGGTCTAAGCAGTTTAACTTCAGCACAGGCTAGTACATACAGCGCCAAACGTAGTCGAAGTGTTAAGGTAGTTTGGCGTAAGTCGATGAAGCGACACGCCTTTCATGGCACTACCGGTTACTTGTATAGTCAGCATCTTGGCGACCGTTATCAAGCACTCAAGACTTTTCCTCACACGACCTGGTACACCACCAAGCATGAAAAATTACTCATCAAGCAAACGCATAAGACGCGGATCTACTACCAAGTGACAAGTGCTAATGGCAAATACACGGGGTGGGTTTCACGCCGTTACTTGAAGCAGGGATCGGCTAAGCGTACCAAGTCAGCCAGATTCCAAGCCAACGCCAAGCAATCATTTAATGCAGCGACCGTTAACCGAGACTTTATCACCCAGTTAAATCGTGCTCGGGCTGCTAAGGGACTTACTGCTTTACAAGCGAATCAGCTGATTCAAACGCAAGTTTCAAATGTCCGGATTACGCAAATTACGACCAATTTCAGTCACTATGACCGGGCAGGCCACGTGATTCAACAGGGGTTGTTTAAGAATGTCGGGTTAGAGCACGCTTCTCACGGTGAGGTGCTTGATATGAATGGCGTGGGGAAGACAAACGCCGCCACTGCTAAGAGCATTGCCTACGATTATCAACATGGCAATGATCAGGGGGCTCATTGGCAAATGTTGATGGAATCTCAGTTCATTTATTATGGGATTGCCACTAAGGTTACGTCAAACGGCACAGTCTACAACGTTATGAATGTGATGAGCCAACCATTTTAAATTTGAAAGGAATCTAATTATGAAAATATCATCTAAATGGACACTATTACTATTGCCCTTAGTGGGGTTAGCCTTTCCAGTCGGTGCAAATGCAGCGACAACGCAACAACCGGCCAAGCAGATGGTTGTCCACTATCAATCGACCACTGGTAAAAAATTGAAAGCGAACAAAACCTTTACTAGCACAGGTGCCAGTGTTAAGAGCTATGGGAGCCAATTTGGCCCGCAAGGAACTGGTGATCCTTGGAATACCAGCAAAGGGTATGTTACAAAAATTAAGGGATACGTGCCATTTTCCCTCAAAAAAACGTACAGCTATAGTAAGTTACCGGCTAAGGTTACTGTTAAATACGTTAAGGAATCGGTCTTGAATAAAAAAGTTGGGAAGAGTTATCTGAAACAATTTAATGCCTACCGGAAACACCAGGGGCTCAGTGCCTTGAAGCATCGGAAGAGCTTGCTGAAAAAGGTCAATGTCCGGGCACATGAATTGTGGATTCGTGACGATCATATTCGGCCAAATGGCAAATCCTACAATGCTAAGATGAGTGGGTATGCCGAAACAATGGCGGAACTACCCGCTTACTACTTGCCAGCCGGTTACATGTCGGGCGGCCTGGGTGCCACGTTGGTCTATAATGCAAACGGTAATATCACTTACAAGGGAACGGCGAAGACCGCGGTCAATGAGTTAATGACTTGTGATAAGTTACACCGTGATACCGAGCTGAATACTTGGGCGCACTACAGTGAAGTTGGGTTTAGTTTTGCTGCTGATGGATCTGGTATGATGGCCCAACTCTTCCAATATTAGAAAAGAGTCGCGTATATGAAAAGATTATTAGTGGCAGGGATCGTCCTGTTAATGACCTGGTTGGGCGTGACCACTGTACAGGCCGCAAAGACCTCACAAATTTTGTCACAGAAAAACGTCACGCCGTTTGGTAAGGTTACTGGTAATCCTAAGGGAAAACTGGTGACGTTTGAAAATGATGGTACTGGCCTCATCTTGGCGACTACCCATCAGCTGAAGAGTTTTCCCAAAACAGCTTGGATCATCAGCAAGTCGGCCTTGATTCAAAAGGCAAATGGTAAGAATTATCGATATTATTATGTGACCTCTACCAGCCCTAAGTCCAAGAAAACCTATTCTGGTTGGGTTTGGCGTGGTGATTTGAAGACACCGGCAACGGTGAATTTGGGTGCCCCCTACGTGAGTCAACAGGCGGTTAAGGCCTGGATGGGGTGTGAATCCGCTAGTTTACTAGAAGGCCTTCACTATAAAGGTGTTTTAAAGTCGACTGGTTTGGTGGCTTTCATGAAAAAATTACCCCGTAGCAAGACCAATAATCCGAACACTGGTTTTGCTGGCAGTCCTTATAAGGTCACACCAGGGGTCTTCCAGTCGATTTTCCCTAAGCCACTGGCTAAATGGGGAAATCGATATCACAAAGTTAAGAACATTAGCGGTGCTAATCTGAGTAAGCTGCGGTCGCAGTTGCGCCTGCATAATCCGGTAGTAGTATATGTGACGTTACACTTTGCCAAGGCTCAGTATGGTCATTATTTCTGGGGCACAGGTATCAATAACAGCCACGTCATGCTGCTAGACGGATATAAGAAGGGTGCGTACCACGTAGCTGATCCAAACCAGGGAAAGTATTGGGTCAGTGCGAAGAAGTTTTCCCGGAGCTATCAATACAAGCATTTTGCCGTGGCAATTCAGTAGAGGAGGATTTTCTGTGAGAAAATGGACAAAGTTAGTTATTGGGGTTGCAGTTGCTTTAGGAATATTTAGCGTAAATTCGGTTGCCCGTGCCAGTTCGGTGCCAACTAAGTCAGCGCGAACCTACAATTCACGGGTAGTGAAGAGTAAGGGGTGGCGGCTCTGGAGCAGTCCAGCCACCACGAAAGCACTCAGAAAGACCGGAAGTTTGAGTGGTAAATTGGTTCAACTAGACCGCGTCGCTAA
The DNA here is from genome assembly GCF_003946345.1 of Levilactobacillus tongjiangensis. Lineage (GTDB taxonomy): Bacteria > Bacillota > Bacilli > Lactobacillales > Lactobacillaceae > Levilactobacillus > Levilactobacillus tongjiangensis. The sequence continues at coordinate 66,708 of NZ_RHNY01000015.1, read as the reverse complement.
GACGGGGAAAACAACCTATTTCCGAATCAGTCGGCGGGGACACAACTACGGTTGGCTTAACGCTCAGGCACTAAAGACGACCACGACTTACCGTTTGCCATATACGTATACCAGTCAGCTTTACCCACTGTATGCGCCTAATGCTTGTGAAGCCGCGAGTCTTAAAATGGCCCTGTCTGTTAAAGGGGTAGCGACCAAGACCAGTCTGAAGACGGTCATTAATCGAATGCCTAAAGCCAAGACGCCGAATAAAGGGTTCACTGGAAATCCTTACACGGAGAGTCGTCCTGGTGAAACGCGGACAATCTATCCAGCCCCACTGACTGCCTACGCCCAGACTTATGACAAGCAAGCGGCTAACATTTCCGGGGCCTCTAAGACGCAGCTGATGCGTGAGGTCAAACGAGGAAATGCAATTGTCTTTTCAGGTGGTTGGCACATGGAAAAGTCACGACCATATCACGTGTTAGCCTTAGTTGGATATAAGCACGGTAAATTTTTAGTCGCAGATCCATACATGCAAAAGGGTTGGCCCAACAAGGTATTTTGGACCAGTACTAATAACTTCATGAAAGTCTATCACAGCCGTCATTCACGGGCAGTTGTGATTCGCTGATTGTTAAAAATGGAATCATGGCCAGAAGGCTGTGGTTCCATTTTTGATTGTGGGTAGTGGTTCTTGTTTTCTTCTCGTTGTGAACCTGATAACATGTTGTTTACTGAGAAACAGACTAAGGTCAATTGAGAAGGAGAAAATACATGTCACAAAATTTAAGAACGAGTTTATGGCTCACAGCAGCGGCCGCATTGGTTGGTACGGGAATGATGGCTACTGATGACCAGCGTAAGGCCCGTGCGGCGACGGTGACGATTTCCCAGCAGGCACTTCAGTCGAATGCCACCCCTGCTGAAGGGGCTAGTCAAGCTGGCCTTAGTCAAACGGAAAATTCTGTGGAGGCAGTTCAGACACCAACGCCGACAACGCCATCAACTAATAATAGCAATGGGACGGCAGAGGGGAATGATACAGGGAATTCAACTGGAAGTGCCACAACGACTGATCCGACTGAGGGAACGGCTAGTGCCACAGATACTGGCCAAACTGGAACGCCTGATGTGAGTACAAGCCAGGGCGAAGAACCTAGTGTTAGTGGCGATGAGTCGGGTGATTCTAATGCTGGTAATAATGGGAATGAGATTGATACAAACAATGAAAATCCGGATAGTACTGAGGTAACTGCACCGAGTGATAGTGACAACGGTGATGCCACGACTGGTGTGACGGATCCTGGGTCAGACGCTGAGAATACTGCAGATAATTCTGACGGTTCAACTCATGGAGCAGACGGTGACGCCAGTGACCAAGACGCTGGGAATGAAACGGCAGACGGTAATGGAAACAGCTCTGATGGCGGTACTAGTACTGACGTCAATGCAGGTGCAGACACAGATGAAGATAATGATGATACAAGCGGAAATTTGAATGCGGGGGACACCTCGGATACAGATACAAATGGCTCATCTGAGCCAGGAGATAATCAGGACTCAGGTAATGAAGCGGGTACTGGAAATGGGTCAGACACTAGCGACAATTCTGAAGGTAACACTGGGGATGAAGACACTGGTCAGGGAAATGAGGCAGATTCAGATTCTGGTGTAGAAGGAAACGATTCGGATTCTACTAGTAATTCGGGTCAAGACAGTGATTCAGATTCAGAAGGTGATTCGCAACCGGGTAGTGACTCAGATTCTGACAGTAACTCTGATTCGGAGAGTGATGCGAAGCCCGGTAACGGGTTAGATTCAGATTCGGACTCCGATAGTGATTCAGACTCGGATAGTGACTCGGACTCGGACAGTGATTCAGACTCGGACAGTGATTCAGACTCAGATAGTGATTCAGATTCCGACAGTGACTCGGACTCGGACAGTGACTCAGACTCGGATAGTGATTCAGATTCCGACAGTGACTCAGACTCAGATAGTGATTCAGATTCCGACAGTGACTCTGATTCCGATAGCGATTCGGACTCGGACAGCAACTCAGACTCAGATAGTGATTCGGATTCCGACAGTGACTCAGACTCAGATAGTGACTCTGATTCCGATAGCGATTCCGATAGTGACTCAGATTCAGATAGTGATTCGGACTCGGACAGCGACTCAGACTCAGATAGTGATTCGGATTCCGATAGCGATTCGGACTCGGACAGCGACTCAGACTCAGATAGTGACTCAGATTCCGATAGCGATTCAGATTCCGACAGTGATTCGGATTCCGACAGTGATTCGGACTTGGACAGCGACTCAGATTCCGATAGCGATTCGGACTCAGATAGTGACTCAAATTCAGATAGTGATACGGACTCGGACAGTGACTCAGATTCCGACAGTGATTCAGCTTCCGACAGTGACTCAGACTCAGATAGTGATTCGGATTCCGACAGTGATTCGGACTCAGATAGCGACTCGGACTCGGACAGCGACTCAGATAGTGATTCGGATTCCGACAGTGATTCAGACTCAGATAGTGACTCAGATTCCGATAGCGACTCAGACTCAGATAGTGATTCAGACTCAGATAGTGATTCAGATTCCGACAGTGACTCTGATTCAGATAGTGATTCAGACTCAGATAGTGATTCAGACTCAGATAGCGACTCGGACTCAGATAGTGATTCAGACTCAGATAGCGACTCGGACTCAGATAGTGATTCAGATTCCGACAGCGACTCGGACTCCGACAGTGATTCAGATTCGGATAGTGACTCGGACTCCGACAGTGACTCAGATTCCGATAGTGATTCAGATTCCGACAGTGACTCAGATTCCAATGGCGATTCAGACTCTAACAACGACTCGGACTCAGGCAGTGATTCTGAGTCTGAAAGTGATTCTGAATCCAGTCATGACTCCGATAGCAACTCATGTTCCGACCATGATTCCGATTCTGAAAATGATACCGGTAGTGGTTCGGATGCTGGCAATAACGTTGGTTCGGGCAGTGGGAACAATACTGGTAACGGAACTGATACTGACAATCATGAAAATGATGAAGGGCAAGCTGGCGATACCGGGGTTACTGGCCCGGAAAGTGATGGTAGTAACGTTGCTGATAATGAGGGGGAATCGGTTAGTGCTGGCGACCAAACGCCTGCCGGTTCTAATTCTCAAACTGATTCAGTGGGGAGTGAAACCAATAATGATCAGATCCTCGAGGGATCCTTTGATGATGTTGGTGGTGCCGCCGATGTGATTGCAACGACACCGCTATCATTGGCAACGGCCACTGATAGCAATCAATTAGGGAATGCAACACAGGTTGACGGTCAGTTACCTCAGACAAATGAAGCTGACAGTAAGCTCGGCTGGATAGGGGTTTTACTGGGAATCATGACGTTCGGCCTTAGTCGAATTTTCCGTCGTAAGCAAGCCTAGCTAGAGATTTTGAACTTAATTAAAATGACATAAGGAAATGCCTACGTTGGTGTGTATAGCGTAGGCATTTCCTTATGTCATTTATTCACCCAAATGTCGAATAACAAAGTTGGTTAACGGGCAGACATGGTGGTGGTCAGCGCTGATGGCCCGCAATGAATTGCCGACTGGTTCAATGAATTTCCCTTAGGTGAACAAATATACATGATCAATCCTTGTCACGCCAGTATTCTAAATTAGTGATATCTAAAAATTCACAAGGTAAAAATCACTGGCAGAAGAAAACGGTTCCATTTTTGACGCGGATGCAGACTTGGTATTTTCTTTAGGTTGGGCAACTGTTAGCATGTGATTATCGGTATGAGATCAAGGAATAAGCGGAAAGGGGAGCTTCACAGTCGTAAACTTCAGGGGAAACTATTTAGTGAATTCAGATCCAGCCAACGGGGTCAATCGCTATTAGCTGAGGTTGCAGCGTTAAAGAATTAATGATTGGTTTTAAGGATTAGTAGGTTTTGAACAGTGGAGTAGATGGGTGTTACGAGTTAGTGAGTTTTGCAATTATTAATGAATTGAAGAGATAAGCCCTGCTATTAGTGGGAGAATTAACGGGGAGAGATAGTTATTATGCGAGGAAAACAGGACCGATTCATTGGCATTGGACTAATGGTGATGATGCTGCTATTGGGGATGATTTTTTTGGGGAATACTGTGACTGCCAAGGCGGCGGTAATTCAACCAGAACAAGAATCAGTTGATTTTGTCGTTCAGAAAGGTTCAACGTCAGTACGGACCACACCAATCGACGAGGACTTTGAGCAGCCACAAGAATTACACCATTCTGCCGATGAAAGTCGTCACACCAATAAAAGTGGTATCCAGCCAATTTTAAAGCTTAGCTGTTTTGGTGTTCTCTTAGCCCTTTTCACAGTCAGTGGGTGGCAGATTAGTCGGGAGCGACGGCAACAGAAGGCCCGCTTAGCTGAGCAAACGACACAGCTTCAATCACGAACGTAGTATTTTTTCCAAGTTCTGGTGTGATGATTAAGTCAATTATGAAAGGGAAATCATAGTTAGATTACTATGATTCCTTTTTTGATTGAGAAGGTGGAATTCAATTTTATTCAGGTGCTGAACCTGCTATGATATGGCATATCTTATCTGTTCAAAAAGACACAATCTGTGGGGGAGAGTGGCATGTCATTGCATTTGAAAAAGTGGGCTTGGTTCATAACATTGATAATTCTATTAGGCACGTCTGGTGGAAGGGTTGTTGCTAATGCAGCCGAAGTGAGTATCGGGGAAACGACGGCGCCAGCAACGGCAGTAGTTCCGACGGAGGTTGCTGGTACTTCATCTCAATTGCCGGTTGCGGATAATTCGGACTGCTCAGCGGAGGTGACTGTTCACTATCAGGATATGAACGGAGCCGCTTTAGCGGCCGATGAGGTGCTGTTAGGGAAGGTGAGAACGCACTATAAGGCACGATTGGCTACCATTACGGGGTACCGGCTTGAGCGGGTGATTGGCGCCACCACTGGTGAGTTCACGATTTTTCCGCAAGAGATGACGTACGTTTATCGACTAGAAGCGACGGCTCAAGTGATGGTCCGCCATTTAGACCAAGAAGGGAATCGGGTCACGGCAGATCAGCTGGTAACGGGAAAATGGGGCCGCAACTATGTGACAGCACCAATTAAAATGGCTGGCTATGTGATTACCAAGATGCCGAAAAATCAGCGGGGAAAGTTCCGGGTGAAGCAACAGACTGTGACCTATCGCTATTGCCCATCAGTTTCACCGGCGCGGAAAGTTCAGCAACGTGAGGTGGCTGTACAAAAATCTGCCGCGACACCGTCCTCGGTGGTTCAGGATAGGTTTACGGGGTATGCGGGCGGTGAGGGACCTCAGCCGGTCAAATCATTGCGTACGCCAAAACGAACGGTCAAAGCGACTGCTGCAGATCACGTGGCAACGCCCCAGCAAAAACAGAGAAAAGCGCATGCGGTCGTTTGGCTAAGTGTGACTTTGGTAGGCGCGATTCTCTTGAGTTGGTTGTTAGGGCGAAAGAAAAAATAAGTCACAAAAAGAAGGGCCCTCCAGCCAGTGGAAGGTCCTTTGTCAATAACGTCGTGTAATGTCGCTAATATTTATAAATTAGTAATCTCAAAAGTCTTTTTATACTACTGAGCGTGTTCTAAAAAAAGATGGGCCCAAGCCCGCTGCATTTCCATGGTGTACGGGTTGAAGCCGACTTGATGGAGGTGGCGCTGCGCCGAAGCTTGGTCAAAGAAGGCGACACGCTGAAGCTACTCGTGTTGGATGGCCAGGTGGGCAGCGGGTTCAGTCGTTTGAAACGCAAACCACGCTTCGATCCAGCGACTGTGCGGCGCTATCAAAAAGTTGTCAGCTGCTGTGACTGGGATGATCAGCCCCAGTTCCTCAGCCATTTCACGGTGCATGGCCGCTTCGATACTTTCGCCCGCCACGGCTGACCCACCGACGGAACAATCCCAGTAACTGGGAAAGTGAATCTTATCGGGGGCGCGTTGCTGGAGCAACACTTGTCCGTGGGCATTGAAAATGAACGCGTCGACCACTAGGTGATATTCCCCAGGTTGGAGAGTTTCCCGTCGTTGACGTCGACCGGTGATTTGTAAGTCGCGGTTGTAGATATCCCAGTACTCATTCAGATGGTCTGCGGCCATGCTAATTACCTCCTAATTCAAGCCTCATCGTAACGGGTAATTTCAAATTGGTGATTTTCATATTTAGCCATGTAGACGTCCCGAACGTTGGTCACGCCGAGTTCTTTCAACTGTGCGAGTAGCCAAGTCTCGTCGTGATTCATGAGTTCAAGTACGTCTTGATCAATTTGACCGTCCACAATAATCGGATACCGAATGGAACCGTCGCCCTGGCGCAGAACGGTTAAGCTACCGTTTTGTTCAACGATAGCCCGTTTCACCTCGTTAATTTGATAGACACCAGCTGTGCGGAGCTTGAAGTCGATTTCTTTGGCGGAGAGGTTGGCTTTCAGGCAGTTGTGGACGAGCAATTGGCCATTTCGAATGACGGTGATGGGACCACCATCGATGAATTTGCCGATAGTTCGGACGTGAATCTTCAGGTAGCGGGTCACTAAAATCAAGAGGGACCAGATCAACAAAACGATGATAAATTGTAATAGGGTGACAGCGTTATTGTAAATAACGCCACCGACGATCCCCCCCAAGACGTAGTTCTGAACCTGGTCAATGGCGGAGGTTGGTGCTAGGTTTCCCTTACCGGAAAAATTAATGAGCAATGTCATAAAGATAAAACCGACGACTAATTTGATAAAAACGTCTGAATAAACGAACATAGGCTACTCCTTTACCAGTGTGATTTTCGGATTTTCTAGCGTAATTTTTTCTAAGACGAAGGCGGACCCGTCTGAATTGTAGTCGAGGCGGTAGTAGCCCTTCGGTGCCTTGACTAGAAGGTCGCTCCCCGTAGAGGTCGTATTGATACTCAGCTGAGTCGGCCGAACCTTGAGTTGTTTGGCGACTTGCTGAACCGTGGCGGTGATTTCACCCGTTTGTTTCGAGGCGGATTGTAGTGAAACCAGACTATTGATCTGGAATCCCAGCACGAGTAAGAGCAGCGTCCCTGTGATGATGGTCAGGTCTTTATATTTCACATTCCAGCGGTTACGGAGGTAGTGAATGAATAAACTAATGAAGATAGCAAGTAGGGCAATCAGCAAGGCGATGCGTGCATACTGCCAAGTATTATGATGGGTTGTAAGATAGCCATAAGTATAAAAAGTCATCGTGTTCCCCCTAAAATAATTTCTACCATATAGTTTATCACGATAATTTTAGAAAGGGCGAATGGGAGCCCTAGTTTACGCCTAGGCCAAAATACTGGTGAATAAGGAGCAGCGTGCTAGAATCAGAGTTAAGGGTTCAGGAAGGGAAGGTTCAAGCAGATGCAAGAATTTGATATCGTGGTGATTGGTGGCGGCCCTGGTGGTTTAGCTGCAGCCTATGGTTTACATGCCCGGGGGATGAATGTGGCGGTCGTAGAAAAGGATCTATGGGGCGGTACTTGTCCTAATCGCGGGTGTGATCCTAAAAAAATTCTGATGGCCGCTGTGGAGACGCAGGGTCGTAGTGAGGCCTTGCGTGGGCACGGGTTAAGTGGTGTTCCACAGCTGGATTGGCCGGCTCTAATGGCAGCTAAGCGGGCGTATACGGAGAAAATTCCAGATGGTACGCACAATGGGCTGCAAGCGGCGGGAATCGCCACCTTTCACGGCGAAGCCAGCTTCAATGCTGATGGCACCTTGACCGTTGGGGATAATCAGTTGAACGCAGCCAACTGGATCATTGCAACTGGGCAGGAACCCCGTCTGCCACAGATTGACGGGCAGGAATGGCTACGCACCAGTAATGAGTTCTTGGATTTAGACAACCTACCCGAAGACATTACGCTGATGGGCGCCGGATACGTAGGCGTTGAACTGGCCGCCATTGCTAATGCGGCGGGTACTCAGGTTCACTTGGTCCATCACAGTGACCGTCCATTACGCGCCTTTGATGGTGACCTTGTCAGCGACTTACTGGACCGTTTGAAAGCCAACGGCATCGATGTGCAACTTAACACGGAAATCACCCAGGTAGCACCGGCCGATGATCAGTATCGTGTGGCTACGGCGGATGGTCAGAGTTGGACGACTGGGATGGTCTTTGCCACGGCTGGCCGGATGCCGGTAATTGCTGGTCTACATTTGGACCGAGTGGACGTTGCTACGACGGCTCATGGGATCAAAGTTGACGGTACGCTGCGGACGACCAATCCCCACATTTTTGCATTAGGGGACGTCGTTGATCGACCACAGCCTAAATTGACTCCGGTTGCGGGCTTCGAGGGTCGCTATTTGACGGAAACACTAACGACTTGCGACGCACCAGCTATCAAGTATCCGGTTATCCCTTCTGTCGTGTATGGTAAGACACAGTTGGCTCAATTAGGGGTCACTACGACGCAGGCGGCGGCTGAACCAGCAAAGTATCGGGTCAGTGATCTGGACTTGACACACTGGTACAGTTACCAGCGGATTCAGGACCCCCGGGCGCGAATCAAGGTTGTGATTGATAAAACGACTGCTCACATTGTGGGAGCTGCGGTACTGAGTAGCGAGGCGGAACAGGTCATCAATTACCTGGACTTTGTGATTCAGAATCATATGGGCCCAGCGGACATCAGTCAAACGATTACGGCCTATCCAACCCTAGCGTCTGACCTGACATACTTTAATTAGCGGTTGGTCTGTTTGAAAATTAAAATATAGAAATGCAGGAGCCAAGGCAGTAGCCGTGGCTCCTTTTTTGACGGTGTAATCGGTTTCACTGAGTATGATTAAATAAATATCGAGTGGGAGTGAAATTTGCGATTTAAGCGCCATTTTAGTGCGGTTTCCCATGGGAGCGGGCTCGAAATTGCAGGCAGAAGCGACAGGGAAAATTAATGGCTTAATATCAGCTAGTGGCTGGTTGTGACGAGCTATTGGCATCCCTGATAAAGTCCTGTATAGTGGCGAAAACGGGAGCGGAGGGGAGAAAACGATGGGGGTAGTTTGGCAGCGGCTCAACAAACGACCGCTAATTTTAGCATTCAGTATATCTTTGGTTTTAGCCATGAGTCAGCTTTATCCAACCTTGCGGCTTGTTGGCGGCCAGTCTAATTATTTTGACTCAGCCTACACCAGATGGTTGGCCGTTGATAACTTTCAATCAATTAGTCAGGTTTATTACTTAGTCCTACCATTGTTAGCGGCGTTGCCCATGGGTAGCGTGCTAAACCAGGATCGCGTAACCGGCTTTTTAACGCAGTTGCGGATGAAAGTTCCTACAACAGTCTTGTTCCGAGGCTATTTCGGGTGGTCGTTCTTACTGGGCGGCTTGGTCACAGCGTTACCGTTACTGGTCAACCTGTGGGGCCATTTATTGGTGCTTCCCAGCTATCAACCGGACAACCTCTTACATAGCAACATACTGGCAATCAGCTTTAATACTCTGAGTGTGGGGATGTATTATTCCCAACCCCTCCTACACGCTGCTTTAGCTATTGGCCGGACATTTGTTTGGGGTGGGCTCCTTTCTTTATTTGTGACGGGGGTGGGGCTGCACACGCGTCAGCGTTTTATGGGCATCGGACTGGTTGTCCTGATGCAGCTAGGACTAATTTTAGTACAACCGTTGGGGGTGACACCTCAAAGTTTGGCGCCGGCGGACTTTTTCCGTGAGACGGCCAATGCCAACGTTAGCTGGGCGGCAGCACTGGGAGTAACGGCCGTGTTTAGCGGGGTCACCTTGTATTTAGTAATTAGGGGGTGGCGACGACTTGTTCGCGCGTAGACTATGGTGGCAACAGTGCAGCCAATTGACCCGTTATCGGTGGCTTTTACTTATGGGCCTCTTCGCCACAGTCATTTCTGGGTTGCGGTGGTGGCACTGGGCCCAATCACCTAACTTAGCACCTTTAGCGGTCTATAAAACCTTATTTGAGATTAACGGCTTTAGCTGGGGTTACTTACCGATTGGTTTAATTGTTGGGTTAAGTGTGATTTCACCCCGACTAAATGACTATGGCGTAACCGGGTCTCGGTTGATTTGGATTCATCAGTTAGGCGTGCAAAGCCTTTTGTTGCAAGGATCGCTATGGTTAGTATGGACTGGAATTATGGTTGCACGTTTTGCTGAACTGGTAGGGTGGCCGGCTAGCTGGATCGGACTATGGGGTTGTGTACAGGTCGGTCTCAATCAAGCTTTTTTTGTCAGCGTGGCGCTGACAGTGTACGTCGCGACCCAGCAGAAGCTAATTGCCATTGTAGGCGCCTGGCTGAGTGAGATGCTGCTTGCAGATCTATTATCTGGGCCACAGTCACCATTCTTACGTTTTCAGTCACCGGCAACTCCCGAGATGACCGGGGTCGCAACGGGCCTGCTGATTGGTGGGATGGGGTTACTGTGGGGACTGATGGTGTTGATCATCAATCGTCGAGACTTATGATGAGATAGGGGAATTAGCAATGACGTTGATTCAGTTGAGTACGATTTCTAAAACAATTCGGCGACAACCCGTGTTGCGGGATGTGTCCTTTACCGTGGAGCAGCAAACGATTACTACTTTGGAGGGTATTAATGGTTCCGGAAAAACGTTGATTCTGAAGGCCATGTTGGGGTTGATCAAGACTCGAGGACGTGTAACAGTGAATGAGATTCCTCTTCGAATCGGTCAGCGTTATCCGGTTCAAGCGGGCATCCTGATTGAAGCGCCGAGCCTTATTGAAGAGTTCTCAGCCTATAAAAATCTGAAGTTGCTCGCAAACCTGATGCCAGGGGTCACCAACCAAGACATCGTGCAGTTGCTCCATCAGTTTCAGTTGCCTCGAGAGAATGGGGCCAAGGTCAAGCACTTTTCACTAGGGATGAAGCAGAAGTTGGGGATTGCCCAGGCGACTTTAGGCCAAAGTGAATTGATTGTGTTGGATGAACCGACCAACGCGCTTGATACTGAAAGCATTGCAGCACTGATTACCTATCTGCAATCTTTGAAGGCAGCTGGCAGCACATTGGTGGTGGCTTCTCACGACCACGAGTTTGTGTCTGCCATCTCGGATAAACGAATTCTAGTGGAGGCGGGGACGGCCTATGAAATTTAAAACGTTGCTGATTATCCTCGCGCTATTATTTTTGAGTATTGGGAGTGCTTGGCAGTATCGACGGGTCAATCAGAAAGTGAAGCAACCGCTGGTGGTCGAAAAGATTTTTCATCAGGGTGAGTGGGTGACCGATCAAAATGTCCGTTTCAAGGTTAAACACGTTGAACACCAGTCGGCAACCGCCGAGAAGCGGGTTAAGGTTCACCTACAGATTCAACAACTGGGAGCGTATCACTATGGGCTGAAGTCGGGGAATGCTAATCTCGCCGAGAATATGTGGTTAAATATTCCCTATGCAATCAGTAATCAGGCACGCGGCTTAACGCATCCTTCAGGTCAGTTGTTTACTGATCAGGAGCTCCATAGTTCAGGGCTCAAGTCCGGATTTTTGGAATTTACGGTACCTAATGAGAGTTATCGGGCACGGCTACAGGAGACGCGTTTCAGCTTTCTTCTGCAGCAGTCATCCGGCCAGTTTTTCAAATATTCACTGCTACTCCATTTGACTTAAATTTGCTTAGATTAAGCGTCGTCACCAGGAACCAGTAGTCGGTCGTGTCAGAAAATTCCGGCTGACGGGTTTTGTGTGGCGGCGTTTTGGCGTATGATAGTTTTATTATAAAATTTTTGAAGGAGGGGTCCGCGTGGCATTTCTAGGAACTTTGTGTTTGATCCTGGTATTGACGACGTTAGCGGGTAACTTGTCGAACCGGCTGGGTGTTCCAGCTGTGATCGGTGAGTTGTTGGTCGGTATTTTAATTGGCCCAGCAGTGTTGAACTGGGTTCAATTAAACAACCTGGTCAGTATATTCGCTGACATTGGTGTGGTTATTTTGATGTTTCTCGGGGGGCTGGAGAGTAATCTGCAGTTACTGATGAAATATCTGCGCCCGGCCATCGTTGTGGCAACCTCTGGGGTAATTTTCCCCATCGTTTTAATGGGGCTGGCTTCCTGGTGGTGGGGATTTACGGTACTGGAATCATTGTTTATCGGTGTCATTTTCTCAGCCACGTCCGTTTCTATCTCGGTAGCTGTGCTTAAGGAGTACCACGCCCTGTCCACGCGTGAAGGTGCCACCATTCTGGGAGCGGCGGTCGCGGATGACATTATTGGAGTCGTGCTACTGTCTCTGATGATCAGTCTACTGGCTAGTCAGGGAATTCAGACAGCGGGGAGTCAACCGGCGTTGGCCTTGGTTTTGATTGAACAGGTGGCCTTCTTCGGGGGGACTTACGTGTTGGTCAAGTGGATTGCACCTTACCTGATGCACTTGAGCGAGCGGTTAGTCATGGCTTCGAGTGTGACCATCATGTCGATGGTCATCTGTATGGCAATGGCCTGGCTCGCCGACATTGTGGGCTTGAGCGGGGCTATTGGCGCCTTCTTTGCCGGCATTGCCGTCGCACACACACCTTACCGAGCTGTTTTGGCAGATCACGTTGAACCACTCGGAAATGCCATTTTTATTCCGGTGTTCTTCGTGAGCGTGGGGCTAAACATGACCTTTGACCACTTCCTACATAATTTGGGAATCATTGTAATTTTAACGGTATTAGCTTGTCTGGCCAAATTGCTAGGCTGCGGTCTAGGTGCGCGTCTCAGCGGGTTTGACGGCACGAGTAGCGCTGTGATCGGCACGGGGATGATTGCCCGTGGCGAAATGGGCTTGATCACCGCGCAGATTGGCCACCAAGCTGGGTTGATGAGTGAGAGTGACTACTCCGCAATGATTCTGGTAATTATTTTGGCAACTATCGTGGCCCCATTGTTATTGAAGCAGACCCTGAAGCGGATGCCTAAGCCTAAAGCGGTCGCGGAAGAAACGGCTTAATTGGGAATCAACGGGTGAACTGGCAAGCGAAGATATTGGTAATTGTGAACTGAATTCGTTAAACGATTGGTCTTGTTTTTGAGAGGATTTCTCAGGAATAAGGCCTTATTTAGTTACTTGACTAAAGGCTGAAAGTACTGAAACACCCACTATGCTTGATACAACAAGGATTGGGTGTTGGGGTTTAGTCAGATATAGCGGGAAATTGTCGCCTTACCGTTCGCCAAATTTGGACTGGAACGCGGTGGAAAGGACGGGACAAGCCAAAGAGCGGTCTTGCCCCTCGATTGAAGCCGAAAAACACTTCTTCAAGTCGCCATTTTCAAGAAGAGCACTTGAAAATTCCACGGCTGAGTCCAAATTTGACTCACTCTCGGCTATCTAGTGGAACGCCAATACTACTGAGTAAGTGCTGTCATTCAGGCATGTAAGCAAGCTTAGTTTCCAAGAACACGTTTAACCGGAGGTGGTCAGAGGTGGAGCCAGCTGTGTCGACGGTGTTAGCCGATTTTCGGCTTACAGCGTGGGACGTGTTTGGAGACTGGTGGTTTTCCAGGCTTCAAACCGAGCCGAAGGACCGCTTTTCAGGCCGGAGGCGTTCCCCACAGCAGGCGGAATCTCTGACCGCCGCAGGTGGCTGGTAAGACTAATTTTAAGTCGATAATGTTTTACTATTCTTGGTTTGATAACAGTTTGCGAACTTTCAACCTTTAGTTACTTGATAATTGATGGATCCCAATGAAGACCGAGATAGTGACTCCTTTAACCTATCGGTACGAAAGACTAGTTTTTAACCAGTCTTTACCTAGTCTGTACATTACCTTTACGAACAATCTACATTAGATTGATATTCTTATATCTGTTATCAAAAACAAAATAAAACGGTCCAATCAGGAGGATTACATGCAACGTTCAGCTATCGTTAAATCTTTGAGTCTCGCTTCGGTGGTCCTGTCACTTATGGGAGTTGGGGCGCCTAGCGCGTTAGCCGCAACGACCACACCAGCGGTCAACCAAACGGCTTCAACGGTGCCAGTTAAACCGACAACGCCCCCAGCCAACTACGGCGATATTCACAAGACGTTAGTTCCTTTAGCAGGGACGGTGAATACCCGAGACTTAGGTGGGTATACAACGGCAGATGGCAAATGGCAGGTTCGCTCTCACAGCTTGTTGCGTTCGGATCAACTCGTTGGATTGACCGCGGAAGATATTCAAAAATTAACGACAGATTTTAAAATTACTTCGGTCATTGATTTACGGACACCCGGCCAAGTGAAGGGGAAGCCAGACAAAGCCTTGCCTGGGGCCAAGAACACGAATATTTCAGTGCTCGGGCCGCACGCCTACACAGATTCAGGTAGTGATGGCGAATTTTACAATCAACGATTAGCGTTTGGTCACCCAGCCGTTGTTGGTTACCATAAATTCTTGAACATGGTCTTGGCGAACCCGCAGGCCACACTCTATCACTGTACGTCTGGTAAAGACCGCACGGGGATTGCGACTGTCCTGTTGCTTTCCATCATGGGTGTTAGCCGCAACACGATTATTGCCGATTACATGCAATCAAACCAGGTCGGTAAGAAGGTTGAACGGGCCTGGCTGATGGAATACTATAAGGAAGTTCTGCAAAATTACGGTTCGATGGAAGCCTACATCACGGAATGTTTAGAATTCAGTCCGGCTCAGCAGGAACAGTTGCGGGCCAAACTCCTGGTCTCCACGGATGGTAAAAATACCCCGTATCCGGCAGCTCAGAAGCCAGTCGTACCTGGAAACAACACGGGTAATTCTGGAAATGGTGGCGCGGGTAACGTGACGAATGATAACCACCAAAACGATAACAGTGGTACCAATCAAAATGACGGGACCAATACACCCAACAACGTGACTTCTGGTGGTCAGGCCGCCCAACCAAGTAAGCCAACGAACACGAACGGTGGGACCCACAAACCAGGGAAGAAGAAAGTGGTCAAAATCGTATCGACTAAGAAGATGCGTACGACTTATAAGTACCGATTGAAGGGCAATAAGGTATGGTTCAAGGATGCTCACCTGCAAAAGACTAAGGGGCACACGCCAAAGCACAGTAAGAAAAAATGGCAATTGATTAAACAAGAAAAGGTTAAGATCAATGGGAAAGCAGCCACTTACTTTCAGGTGAAGGACCGGGCTGGTCACAAGGCATGGCTTGTGAAGAGCGCCATCCTTAACTTTAAATAGGTTGAGGGACTGCGTTTAAAATACCCCTACCAATGGTCGGTAGGGGTATTTAGTAGCAAGGAATTTCAACGATATTAGCTGATGAAGTTATTGGCAAGGGTTTTACTGAGAACTAGAATTGGTCGATATATTTTCTTAATTGCTGATAAAAGTTTTCATGTTTACCAATCAGTAAAAAGACAATGATTTTTTGGTCACGACAAACGTATGCAAGCCGGTATTGAGCTTTTTGGAAAGTTATTTTTCGCGTGTAGATTCCTGCTAAGTCACCCTGTTTTAGTTTTCCCTTACTGGGATCTTCAGCAATGTCATCATATATGAGGGTTAAAAATCGGGACTTAAGTGGTTTACTTTTAAGTTTTTTAAGATATTGCCTGGCAGGACGAGAAAGAACAACTTTATAGGTCAAGTTCGGCCGCCAGTTCTGCCTTAGTAATCGGCAATTCTTGGCGGGAGGTATCGTTGATGAGTGCTTCGATGGCGTGAGGAATTGATTTCTTCTTTTTTTTAAAAGCAGATAATAATTGGTCCTTAGGAATATCTTGTGCAAGTAAATCCTGCAAAATATCAGTATCGAAGTCAAAGATGTCTTCATTATTTACAAATTCATAGAAGATACCAGTTGGCGTTAATTTAGGCGAAACAGTGACACCTGGTTTGATATTAAAATCACTAGGAACGGTTAACGTAATTGAGTTTCCTTGTTTACGAGTTTTGGTATTCATGATATTACCTCCATGTACACCCACGTAATTACATGGATGTAGACAAAGTATAACAAGTATTTAGAGTAAAGACAATTAGAGCGTTGGCTCAATCTGTGCTTGTATTTCCCGACCGTAACGCGTACCCTCAAGAAAGCACAATGACTCAGACAATTTAGGGGAGGAACCATCATGATGCATAAATCAGTCTTTTTGATTGGCCTGGCCGTTGCCACTATGGGGTTGGCGATGGTTGATGTTTCATCAGCAGACGCCGCAACTTGGCACGCCGGGACACCCAAGGTGCTGCGGCACACTTGGTATTACAACGGCAAGGATGGCAATAAAGCTTACATTACGTACGCCAAGTCTAAAAGCACGGGGAATGTTTTTGAACAGGATGCTGCTAGCCACCGTTTCTATCGGTTACCAGGGTATGGATTGAAAAAGCTGAAGTACCAGTCACTAGGCAAGCATATTTACCGGTTATCTGGTATTCAGTATTCGCCCAAGGGGACTCAGGTTCAGTTCGACGGCCAACGGTTGACTTATAAGGTAAAGGTTACCAAAAAACACGTGCACTTTTACAAAGGGTACCAGACCTACGATCGTCAGGCAAAGTTTAAGACGATGAAGAGTCCTGTGAACGCATAACTGTGAAATGATAGGCCATATAAAAGGAGCAGGAAATTTTCCTGCTCCTTTTTGAGTTAATCATAACTTGCCGCTATCATCTTTACTTAAGTGGCAAGTTATGATTGAGGATAATCCACGTAACCGTTCCAATCAATAGGGCCAGAATGTACAAGCCGGTGAGTATTTTTGAGCTGGTCGGCAAATTTTGCCATCGGTAATAGTACCAACGCCAGCCGAAGACAATGGTGCCTACTAGACCAACAAGGCTTAGGAGTAATAATCCTAAAAGGATGAACGTGTCAGGGTGGTCTAAGTTGCCCGTAGCAAATTCAAGACTGCCATCAATAATTAAGAATAGTGGGAAGCCCAAGACGATGCAACCGATGAAGGCCTCCGTTAGCTGTTGTCCCTTAGATAAATGCATAATACCGTCATCCCCTTAACTTTCAGTATAGCGGTTTCGTTAAGGTAACGGAAGGTGGTGGCGGAGACAAAAAACGAATCGTAGCCAACGCTACGATCCGCTTTGAATTGATCTGCGATGTTTCACGTAACACCCCCGTGAAAGTATCGCGTTAGTTTTGTAATTCATGTTCGATCTGCAGGTCCGCCTGTGGAATGTTACCAGAAGCAATCAGTGGGGAAGCGGGGCCAATGCACAGGAGCGTCAGGTGATGCATGGCACGCGAGGCAATGGTGTAAAGTGTCCCGGTCAATTGTTCATCCGGATAATTGTCTGCAGACACGTTGTAGGCAATGACACTGTCAAATTCCAACCCTTTAGCCAGATAAATTGGCAGGACGACCACCCCTTTGGGCAGTGAGCGGTCAGTATCCGTTAACCGGGTCAGGTCAAAGTCCCGGTGAAGCTCCTGGTAAACGTACTTGGCTTCAGCAGTACTCTTGGTCAGAATCGCCACGGTACCGCTAGTGGCCAACTCTAATTTGAGTTCATGGGCGAGTGCTTTGAACGCTGAGGCTTCATCGTAACGTAGAACAACTTTCGGCAAGTCTCCCGGACGGTTAAAGGCTTCAATTTTATCGCCGTCAGGTAAGAGGGCCTTGGCGAAGGTCGTGATAGGTAGCGTGGACCGGTAAGACCGGCGCAACGTAATCAAGCGCGACCGTTTGACGTTTAGGGCGCTATCCAGTTTCTTTAGAATTTCTTCGGGGGCTTCAACGGCCTTGAAGAGGGCCTGCTCGCTATCGCCTAGCAGGGTGAGCTTAGCCCGTGGAAAGGCATGTTGGAGGTAAATCAGTTGGGCCATTGAATAGTCTTGCATCTCATCCACGAAGAGGTGTTGCATGCGGTGATTGGCACCACCACCCGCGAGAATGTCTCGCAAATACAGTAACGGGGCGGCATCGGTCAACGCCAACTTGTGAAACTCAATATCGTGTTGGTAAGTGGTGATGACTTGTTGCCAGTCAGCCGGCGCGATAGTCTGGGGCAGTGGACACTGCTCGAGGAAGGCCGTGTACTGACTGTAGGTGTCTAGAAAATAACCGTTGTAAATGGCATCGTCAACTGGCCGCAAGCGTTTCCGCACAATCTGACGCGCAATAAAGTCGATTTCATCGTCGAGTTGTTCAAACTTACCTAGATGCTTTTCACCCAGCAGGTTGTGATAGTCTTCATCGCTCAGCTGGTCGATCTCATCGCGGACCCAGTCCGCCTTAGCTTCTTCGGCAATTCGGTGTTTGAGGCGTTTTTCTAGCGCATTCTTGGTGCGAAGTAACCGGTCGGCCGGTGCCGTAGCGTCTGGAAATTGGGCATAAATCTCACGAATTTCCTCGCGGTCGAAGAAGACCCGACTCTTGAAACGAATGTCGGTAAATTTTAGCTCGGCGGGAGTAACTTGATAACAGTAGTCTTTGACGGCCGTCATCATGTCGGCACTCTCCCGGAAGTTCCGCAGCGGGAGGTTAACGGGTTGTTGTTGGTCGGCTTCATAGCGTTCAAACTGAGTTTGTACGTTAAGTCCCTGGAACCGTTGCGTTAAAAATTCAGCCAGCGTGACTTGACGCATGTTTCGTTCACCTAGGCTAGGTAGGACGTCGCTGATGTAGTGACTGAACAGGCGGTTAGGCGAGAAGAGGACGATTTGGTCGGCCTCTAAGTCTCGGCGACTATGATACAGCAGAAAGGCGATCCGTTGAAGGATGGCGGACGTTTTGCCAGATCCCGCGACCCCTTGAACCACCAGCAGGTCGCTACGGGTATCCCGGATAATGTCGTTTTGTTCTCGTTGGATGGTGGCCACGATGTTTTGCATAGTGGCGTCATTTTGTTCACCTAGGGCGTGTTGGAGCATTTCATCACCAACAGTTTCGTTGGTGTCGAACATGCTTTCAATTTTTCCGCCTTGAATCAAAAATTGACGTTTCTTTAGGAGCTCTGTCTGTTGGTCGCCAGCGGGCGTACTGTAGGCGACTTTGCCCAACACCCCGTTGTAGTAGATACTAGAAATGGGAGCCCGCCAGTCGTAGACTAAGAAGTTTTGGTCATCGTCCACGAAGGAGGCGGTACCGATATAGAGGGATTCAGGGGATGTTTCTTCTGGGTCCTGAATATCAATGCGCCCAAAATACGGGGACTTTTGGAGTTCCTTAAAGGTATCGAGTTGATCTTGAATAATGTTCTGGTTTTCAGTTAGCCGGGAGACCAACGCCCGTTGCTGTTGCAACTCGGCACTGGTTTCAATTCGGTCATCGACTTCAAACCAGTTGACCGAGGTGTTTTCACTGTAGTTCTTCAGCACGTTCCGCAGTTCTTGATGGGCGGCATTGTAATCCGCCGTCGTCTTATCAATGCGGTTACCAATTTGCTGAGCCACGTGGTCAACACGCTGTTGTTCCTGTGTTTGTTCGCTGGTGGTCAAAATGACCGCCTCCTTTGGATAGGCTAAATTGCCTAACAAGTTTAGTCATTATTCACGGCTGTGTCAATTAAACACACCGCTTTGGGCCAACTTATTGTGAATAATCCCTGTTGTTGGCTTCAGCTGTCACTCACTCGACCAGCTGAAGGCTATCGCGGCGGAAAATATTAGGAAACGGTTGATTGGGGCAGCTAGTCCTGACGGCTTCAAGTTGTCTCCACTTTCAGCCCATAGCCACCGATTAGTCAGGCAAATTAGCGCTACCAGTTGAGCAGATTGTTCCTATAATAGGTATTCTTTTCAATCACTCGTCAGCTAACTAGTCGTTAAGTTCGGTGAATTAATCAGTGAAACGATAGTTGGGTCTGTATCACCGAATTTGATTGACCTTGACCGCCAGATGGGCGATGATTAGAGAAAGACTTGGCCGCTTTCAGACGATACTTGGTGGGCCGGAAATTTTGCAAGTCCCTGACAGTTTACATTCTGCCCCAAAACCACTAAAATATAGGGATAGTTACTTGAGAGTAGTAGACCGATACCAGAGAGAAATCGCCCGTGCTGAAACGATTTTGTGGTTGAAATGGACTCAAGTTACGTGTTATTTAAACCGATAATTAAATTATCGCGGTGTCCCGTTAACGACAAAAGTGGTGGTCAAACTGGCCACAAATTAGGTGGTACCGCGCATGAGCGTCCTATTGGCATTAGTCAGTAGGGCGCTTTTTCAGAAAGGATGAACATTTATGAGCAAGAAGCACGTTATCTTAACTGGGGACCGACCAACCGGTAAACTACATATCGGCCATTACGTTGGGTCACTTAAAAATCGGGTCGCGTTACAAAACACTGGTGATTATGACACTTATATCATGATTGCTGATATGCAGGCCCTGACCGACAACGCCCGTGATCCCGAAAAGATTCGGCACAGCCTCCTGCAAGTGGCTTTGGATTACTTAGCCGTGGGTATCGATCCCGCTAAATCCACAATTCTGGTGCAGTCACAAATTCCGGCCCTGAACGAATTAACGATGGCTTATTTAAACCTCGTTTCCGTTTCCCGCTTAAACCGGAACCCAACGGTTAAGTCTGAGATCAAACAAAAGGCATTTGGTGAAAGTGTCCCAGCCGGCTTCTTTATCTATCCAGTTAGCCAAGCAGCCGATATCACCGCATTTAAGGCCGACACGGTTCCCGTAGGTGAAGACCAAGAACCAATGCTGGAACAGACCCGTGAAATTGTGCGGAGCTTTAACAATATCTATCAGCAGGAAATTCTGGTGGAACCCGAAGGCTACTTCCCACCTAAGGGTCAAGGCCGGATTCCTGGACTCGATGGGAACGCTAAGATGAGCAAGTCCCTCGACAATGCCATTTACTTGGGCGATAGTGCCGACACGATTCAAAAGAAGATCATGTCCATGTACACCGATCCCGAACACATTCACATCGAAGATCCTGGTCACGTGGAAGGCAACACGGTCTTCACTTATCTGGATATTTTCGCAGACGACCATGAACACGTTGAAGAATTGAAAGCACAATACCAGCACGGTGGTCTCGGCGATGTTAAGATTAAGCGGTACTTAAACGACGTCTTACAGGCGAAGTTACAGCCAATCCGTGAACGTCGTGAAGCCTTCGCTGCTGATGAGAGTGCCGTTTACGATATCCTCAAGCAGGGGAGTGAAAAGGCCAACCAAGTGGCTGCGCAAACGCTTCACGAAGTTCGTCACGCTATTGGTATCGATTACTTCGGTTAAAGCGAAACGGGGGATGAACAATGCAAAACCTAGCCATTGTTGATTTAGGTTCCAATTCGGTCCGCATGGCCGTTAATGAACTACATGATGACGGTTCCTACCGTGAGGTCAATCGGGTAAAGGTCGACAGTCGTCTGTCCGAGGGAATGGGTCCCGAAAAAATCCTGCAGCCTAAGGCGATGGATCGGACCGTTGCGGCCTTGAAATCCTTCAGGCCCTACTATGAACACCTCCCCAATCTCATCGTCCGGGGAATCGCGACGGCGGCGGTGAGGCAAGCACGCAACCGGGATGAATTCTTAACCCGAGTCGCTGCTGCTACTGGGATTCAGATCGAAGTATTGTCTGGTGATCAGGAAGCCTACTATGATTATCTGGGCGCCGTAAACCGGTTAAAGGTCAAGGATTGCTTGTTACTCGACACGGGTGGGGCTAGCTGTGAGCTGGTCCACGTGCGGGATGGTAAGGATGCCAGTCTGATCAGTGTCCCGTTTGGTGCAGTCAACCTGTCGGAACAGTTCCACCTGGACGATTTGGTGACGGCCGTCGATCTCTTTTCCGCGCAAGTCTTTTTGCGGGAACGCCTCCGCGATATTTGGTGGTTAAACGATGCTAAGCAACTGCCACTCGTCTTGTTGGGTGGCGCTAACCGAACCTTGGCCCGAATGAATCGTCAGCAACAGAAAATTCTGCACGTGGAAAACATCCACGGATACCGCCTGACGACGGGGCAAGTGATGCAGACATTTGAACGCTTACTCCGCGTGCCATTGATGGAACGGAAGCGTATTTCCGGTTTAGAAGCTGAACGGGCCGATATTATTATCGGTGGGATGTTACCGCTAGTCACGTTACTTCAGATGTTGGATTCTGACCGGGTTATTTTTTCTGAAAGTGGCGTGCGCGAGGGCATCATTTCTGAGTACGTGAGTCAACACTAGGAGGTGTTTGCAATGGGCAATCGTCCATTCTACAAGTTACCTTATGGGGCACGGCGAGATCGGCTGGCTGCCCAGAGTCACTTAACAGTGGCTCAGTTAGGCACGTTGGCCGCTCACCGGCAGGCAACCGATGAAGACCTCATTGAGAATTACCTGACAACCTATGGTTTACCAGAAGGCGTTGCAGTTAATTTACGCGTTGATGGCCAAACGATTGCCGTGCCGATGGTGACTGAGGAACCCTCCGTGATTGCTGCCGCGAGTAATGGTGGCCGGTTGTTGACCAGTGACGTTGGTATCACGACGCAGGTCAGCCAACGTGAATTGATGGGACAGATTGTTTTTAGTCACGTAGCGGATCAGGAAAAACTGACGGCGTGGTTGACGCACGAGTCACCGCGTCTCCTAAAAGTGGCTGACGCGGCCCACCCTTCGTTATTGACACACGGTGGTGGGGCTCGCTCGATTCGGGTTCGTTGTCTGCCACCAGATTGGGTCTCGTTAGACCTGTTCATTGACGTTGGTGAAGCCATGGGGGCTAACTTGGTCAATACATTAACTGAGGCCGTTGCAGCGGATATTAAGGCCCACTGTGATGTAGACATTTTAATGAGCATTTTAAGTAATTACGCCACGCACAGCTTGGCCACGGCCTCCTGTGTGGTTCCCGTCGATCAACTGCGAACGAAAACCATGCCCGGTGCCACGGTCGCACAACGACTAGTGGCGGCGAGTGAGTACGCGCAAGTTGACCCATACCGGGCTGTGACCCATAACAAGGGAATCATGAACGGCATCGATGCGGTGGTCCTAGCAATGGGCAATGATTGGCGGGCCGTCGAAAGCGGCGTGCACGCTTACGCCAGTCGCTCAGGTCAGTACCGGGGACTTAGTCGTTGGTGGCTCACGGATGGTGACCTCCACGGTGAGTTAACGGTACCATTGGCGCTGGGATTTGTGGGGGGTGCGACTAAGGTCTTTCCGCTCGTGGCCATTAACCAGCAAGTTGCTCACTTGACGAGTGCGCGACAGTTGATGGGTGTGACGGCGGCGGTTGGGCTGGCCCAAAATGTGGCTGCCTTACGGGCACTGGTGACTGATGGGATTCAACGGGGGCACATGGCCTTACAACGAAAATCATTGGCCCTGTCTGTGGGGACCACACCCGCCGAGTTGCCAGCAGTCATGGCACAATTACAAACAATTAAACAACCGACGACGGCGCAAGCACAAGCAGCATTGGCGACCGTTCGTCAAGCAAATTTAAAGAAATAGGTGGATTGAAACGCATGAAAGCACAAGATATTCAGCTGAACGATGAGGTTCAAGGCTTATTGGACCAGGTCAACGCCCTTTACCCAGGGAAAGTTGAAGTCCAATTTATTGGTGAATTGCAAGCCGGTTTCGTCCGACACGACCAAGCCCAACAGATGCAAATGGGCAAGGACATTGCCATTCAGGTAGCCGACCTGACGGCACCAAACTATACGGCTTCTCACGAATTACTGCACCTTTTGATGATCTTATCTGGTTTCCCTCAGGTCTTCTTCTCATTGACGACCGGTCAGGACCAGTTGGATGAACAACTGATGATCATGGGGACTGAGCTCTACGATATTGTCAGTCACATTGTGGTGGTCAGTGAACAAAAGAAGCATCACTTGATTGATGATCATATTAAGGACCTATACTTAAACGGGGTCACGGCCACGATTAAGCCAGAACCAACACCAGTGGACGATGAAATGACGTTGCGGACGCTGACGTTGTTAGATGCCTTGGTCTTCTTCGGCACGGATGACGACCAATTGATGGCGCAGTTCAAGCGGGATTATCCAATTAGTTTTGAAGCAGCCCAAAAGCTGTATGCCATTATTACTGCTAAGCCAATCGATTCACCATTTACGTTGCGGCGGAATGTGGTCAAGTTGTTCAAGGCCTTTGATGAACAATTGGAAGCGTGGCATTTACCAGCGCTCCATAACACGGAATTTACAACGTTGACGAGTGCTTTGTCTAAACGGCAACTTAGCTTGACCGTTAAACAGATTTTTGAATTGTATCATTCCGATATGCATGAGAAGACGACGCAACGACGGGGCTACGTTGGGTTTAACCGCGCTGATAATCAAAATGCGTTCGTTCTGCCCGCACCAGCGCCGAAAAATGATACGCCAGAGTACTTCACCAAGATTTACAGCATGACGGTTGAGGAACTTTTCAAGGAATTGAAGATGCCATATATTTTACGTTAGGGCTTTTTAAGAAAGGATGATGGGGATGGAAGCGCGCTTACAAGCAACCTTTGATGACGCTAAGCACATCGTATTCTTAACGGGTGCGGGCGTGTCGACGCCGTCTGGTATCCCGGATTATAGGTCGAAAAATGGCTTGTACACCGGACACCGTAACGCCGAGTATTATTTGAGTCACACCTGTTTAGTCCAGGAACCACAGGTCTTTTATGACTATGTGAAGCAAAACCTGTACTATCCGGATGCCAAACCCAACGTCATTCACCAGAAGCAAGCGGCGTTGACCCAACAAGATCGGGCCACCGTGATTACGCAAAATATTGATAACCTGTACAATGTGGCCAAAACGAAGCACCTGGTTGAATTTCACGGCAACTTGTACAAGGTTTATTGCCAGGTCTGTGGTGCTACGGTCGACTGGCAGGATTACCTGAAGTCACCGTACCATGCGGATGATGGCGGCTGGCTTCGGCCAGACGTGGTGCTCTACGATGAGGGGTTGAACACCCTGAACGTTCAGCGAGCCGTAGCCGCGATGGGGCAAGCCGACCTGGTCGTGATTGTCGGGACCTCCATGCGGGTCTACCCATTTGCTGGGTTACTGGACTATCGCAGTGACGGTGCCCAGGTCATCGTGGTCAACCAGGAAAAACTAGATTTAGGATTTGATTACCAAATGGTCCAAGCTGATGCCACTGAATTTTTCAACGACTTACAAGTGTGAGGTCCTGCCGATGAGCCATGAAGAAGTGATCAATCAACTGCGACACCTGGTGAGGCGTCTGCGGTGGTTAAATGTGATTCAGCTAATTCCAGATACACTCGTGATTTATGGGATTCTGCAGTTAGCTTTCAGTAGTCAGTTAGTGACCCTGTTCAATGCAAGCTTTGCTCGGCGGCAGGCGGTGATGGTAACCGTCATGTTTGCCCTGATTGATCTCTGTGTGACGGGGATTCGCTATAATGATCGACTGGCTGGTAAGCGTTTGATCAGTCAACTTAGTGGGCGATTGACGACCCCGGAAGCTGAACTGATCAAGCAGTTTGAACGTTTCAAATAAGAAGGTGACAACGTGATAACGATTGGGTTGACGACGTGGACGGAACATCCAGCCCTAATCGGTGGGGAAGATCGGCCGGTAACGTTGTCTGAATACGCCGGTAACTTTCCAGTGGTGGAGCTCGATACGCCCTTCTACGGGATTCCCCGGGAGAGTACGGTTGCGAAGTGGCAGGCGGCTGTTCCCGATGGGTTTCAGTACATTTTGAAGGCCAATCAGGTCATGACGCACCACGACGACCGTAAGGAACCAGTGGAAGAGACCGCGCGAAATATGGCATTTGATGAGTTTTGTCAGGCAATTCAGCCGTTGGTTCAAGCCAAGCAACTACAAACGGTGCTCTTTCAATTTCCACCGTACTTTAACCGCACGACGGTTAATATTCAATACTTGCGTGACGTGCGAGTGCTGATGGGAGATCTACCAGTGGCCGTTGAATTTCGTAGTCCCAGTTGGTTTGAGACACCAGAAATGACGGCTGACGTCATGCAATATCTGCAGTCGCTACGATTTACCAACGTGATTACGGACGAACCGCACAACTTGAATAACGGGATTCCACTAGTGGAAACTGTGACCACACCAGACTTGGCGGTGGTGCGCCTCCATGGTCGTAACGCTGAGGGGTGGTTCAATCAAGGCCAGAACTGGCGCAAGACGCGGACGTTGTACCGTTATCAGGAAACTGAGCTCCAGGAGTTGGCGGCCTTGACCAAGCGGTTAGCGGCAGCGGCGAAGGATGTCTGCGTGATTTTTAACAACAACTCCGGTCGGGACGCTGCACCCAATGCACAACGACTTCAGGAAATCTTGGGCCTGCATTGGCAAAATTTAGCGCCACAACAACTGGATCTCTTTTAAAGGGTCTGGGCAAAGAACGAGGGAAGTACCTATCTGTTCGTGATGGACGGGGTACTTTTTTCATTTGCATCGATAAAATGGTCGAGGTTTCATCAAAATTTAACGGTGAAAAACCCCAAGTGAACGCTATGGCTCACCAGGGGTTTATGCTATACTGGATTAGAATTTACATTAAAATTTAACCCGAAAATAACGGAAAAAATTAGAGCGAGGGAAGGCATTTTCTTTATGGCTGAAAAACCAACTTTTTACATTACGACGCCGATTTACTACCCATCAGGGCGGTTACACATCGGGAACTCCTACACGACGATTGCTTGTGACACGGTTGCCCGTTACAAGCGCAGCAATGGTTACGACGTTTTCTTCTTAACTGGGACAGATGAACACGGTTTGAAGATCGAAGACAAGGCCCAATCACAGGGACAGACCCCTCAAAAATACGTGGACGGCATGGCTGAAGGTATCAAGAAGCTGTGGAAGACGTTGGAAATTTCTAACGACAAGTTCATTCGGACGACTGATCAGGAACACGTAGCTGCGGTTCAAGAAATTTTTGAACGCCTGTTAAAGCAGGGGGACATTTACTTGGGTGAATACGAAGGCTGGTACTCCGAAGATGATGAGGAATACTTCACTGAAACGCAACTCGCCGAAGTTTACCATGATGACAATGGCAAAGTGATCGGTGGGAAGGCACCTTCCGGCCATGAAGTTTCGTTGGTCAAGGAACAGTCCTACTTCTTCAAGATGAGTAAGTATGCCGACTGGTTGTTAGACTTCTATCACAGTCACCCACACTTCATCCAGCCAGAATCACGGATGACCGAAATGATCAACAACTTCATCAAGCCTGGTCTGGAAGACCTCGCCGTTTCTCGGACCACGTTTACCTGGGGGGTCCCCGTCAAGAGTAATCCAAAACACGTGGTTTACGTGTGGATCGATGCCCTCTTGAACTATATCACCGCCTTGGGTTACACCAGTGATGATGAAGGCCTCTTCAAGAAATACTGGCCAGCCAACGTCCAAATGGTCGGTAAGGAAATCGTTCGTTTCCATTCCATCTACTGGCCAATCGTGTTGCACGCACTGGGTGTTGAAGCACCAGACGAGTTGTTTGCGCACGGCTGGCTATTGATGAAGGACGGCAAAATGTCCAAGTCTAAGGGAAACGTCATTTACCCTGAAACGCTGGTGGACCGTTACGGGTTGGACGCTTTGCGTTACTACTTGATGCGGGCTATGCCTTACGGAAATGACGGGACGTTCACTCCTGAAGACTTCGTTGACCGGTTGAACTACGACTTGGCCAATGACTTGGGGAACTTATTGAACCGGACCGTGGCCATGATCAACAAGTACGAAGACGGTAAGCTGCCTGAATACCACGCTGGCGTCACTGAATTCGATGCTGAATTAGAACAGACGGCCGTGGACGTCATTGCGAACTACCACGACTTAATGGATAAGATGCACTTTGCGGACGCCCTGTCAGAAATCTGGAAATTGGTTTCTCGCAGCAACAAATACATTGACGAAACGGAGCCTTGGAAGTTAGCCAAGGACGATAGTCAAAGCGCTGCGTTGGCCGCTGTAATGGCACATTTAGCTGCTAGTTTGCGGGTCATTGCCACGTTGATCAGTCCCGTTATGACGCACGCACCAAAGGAAATCTTTGACCAGTTGGGCTTAGATCCCGCTACCATGACGATGAGTGACTTAGCATTGGCTGATTTGCCAGCTGGCAAGCAAGTCGTTGCAAAGGGAACCCCAATCTTCCCACGAATCGACGTGCAAGAAGAGGTCGATTTTATTCAAGGTCAAATGACTAAGTCTGAAAAGACTAAAGGCCGGGCCGCTATGGCTGCCAAGGCTCAGGCACAGCAAGAAGCCGCTAAGAGCGAGGCCGAAGACACGGAATTAACTTTGGAAAAACCAGAAATTCGTTTCGACAAGTTTGAAAAAGTTGAACTCCGCGTGGCCCAGATCAAAGCGGTCGACCACGTTGCGGGTGCTGACAAACTGTTGAAGTTCCAGCTAGATGCTGGGGACCAAGGCAATCGGCAGATTCTTTCTGGAATTGCTGAATGGTATCCAGAACCAGAAGCACTGGTCGGGAAAAAGGTGGTCATCGTGGCCAACTTGAAGCCGCGGAAGATGCGTGGTGAAGTGAGTCAGGGGATGTTGTTGTCC
Source organism: Levilactobacillus tongjiangensis (assembly GCF_003946345.1). GTDB lineage: Bacteria > Bacillota > Bacilli > Lactobacillales > Lactobacillaceae > Levilactobacillus > Levilactobacillus tongjiangensis. The sequence goes on along the minus strand of NZ_RHNY01000015.1, from coordinate 38,199 downwards.
GCTGAACACGACGGCAAGGTTCAATTGCTGACGTTACCAGACAGTTTGGTCAACGGGTCATCCGTTAGCTAAATTTATTTGAATGATCATTAAAAATTGAGGCGTGGGCGGCGGACCATTATGGAGACGCTAGCCCGCGCTTTTCTTTGTTTTAGAAGGTCTTCATTGTTTGGCTGTTTGTGGCTGCCAGGGACGGGGACCACTGTGGGGACCGGAACAAGTCAAAGTGCGGTCTTGTTCCTCGACTGGAAGCCCAGCCAAAGAACGGCCGGTCTCCCAGCTCGCCCCGCGGTGTAGCTTGGTCAAAAACGCCAAGCAACTCCGCTGTCACTGCGGCTCCCGTCTCTGGCGTCCACTGGCTAAGATTGTCGCCAATTTCCCAAAAACAAATAGCGTGGATGGTATTATTTGTTTATGGCGGTTGTTATAATCAATAGAGAATATTAGCTGCAGTGGTGGACAATGTGGTTAAACCAGGTTATTCTCGTACAGGGCTCATGAACGTTAAAACAATCAGAATGGTAGATAGCCAGTACTAGAATTGAATGGGGATTGTGATGTGACCATTTTGTAGCCTCTGAACAGCTCTGGTTGAGCAACTATCTGTTAATGTTCATCAAACTAGAGCCGAAGGCAGTCAGGGGTCGCGCGGTGTCGCTGGTCTTAGCGGTTTACCGCTTAGAGCATGGGACGACCTTGAAAACTCACGGTTTTGTGAGGCTTCAAGGCGCCCTGGGGACTCGTGATTTTCGAGGCTACCATGGTTGCCGTTTGCCCCACGGCGTGGCCCCTGACTGCCGTAGGCGACACAAAAAACTAATAACAAACAAATAATTCAAGGAGGGACCAAGATGAAAATATTTGATTCACATACGCATCTGAACAGTGAAGAATTCATCAACGACGTACCCCGTTACCTTAAACAAGCGGCGGACCTGGGAGTCGTTAAGCTGACGAACATCGGCTCCAACACGCAGTTGAACGCTGACGCCATCAAGTTGGCTCATCAGTACCCACAAATGTACGCGGCAGTCGGTTGGCACCCTGAAGATTCGAAAAATTATGATGCGGCGGCTGAAAAACTGTTGGAAGAACAGTTGGCTGATGAACGGGTGGTGGCCTTAGGTGAAATTGGTCTGGACTACCACTGGGACAGTTCACCACAGGACGTGCAGCGTAAGGTGTTTGCCCGGCAAATCGTGATTGCCAAAGAGGTCGGTAAACCCATTGCAGTACACAACCGGGATGCGTTTGAAGATACCTATCAAATAATTAAAGACGCCGATATTAGTGAAATTGGTGGGGTCATGCACAGTTTTAACGGTGATCCGGAATGGTTGAAGAAGTTTCTCGACCTGGGCATGCACATTTCTTATTCTGGTGTGGCCAGCTTTAAGAACGCCCATGAGGTTCACGATTCCGTCCGGGCTACGCCACTTGATGTCATGATGGTGGAGACTGATGCGCCGTACTTGACGCCAGAACCACACCGTGGCGAACAAAACGAACCAGGTTTTACCCGTTACACGGTTGAGGCGATTGCCAAGGAACGTGAGACGACACCAGAGGAAATTGCCGCAGCCACGTTTAAAAACGCAGAGGAGTTTTACAAAACGAATGAAAAAGATTAAAGAGGTCCTCGTGGTTGAGGGCAAGGATGATACCAAACAAATTAATCGGGCGGTTAACGCCGATACCATTGAGACACGTGGCTCCGCCGTTGATGAGGATACACTGGCTTTAATTGCGAAGTTAGCGGATCAACGGGGCGTCATCATTTTCACCGACCCTGATTTTTCGGGAGAAAAGATTCGAAAAATTGTGGCGGAAGCTGTTCCTAATGCGAAGCACGCTTTTTTGCCGAAAGCTGAGGGTCGCCCGGATAAGGCCGGTGGGTCTTTGGGGGTTGAACACGCTAGTCCAGCTGCCATCCGTGCGGCCTTAGACCACGTCTACACTGAGACTACGGCGGCGCCTACGTTGATTACGCACGAGGATCTGATGGCGGCAGGCTTGATTGGTGGTGCTGGCGCCAAAGAACGTCGAGAACAATTAGGAGAGATCCTACAGATTGGTTACGTTAACGGGAAACAATTGGAGAAGCGTCTCCGAATGTTTGGTATTCAGCCCGAGGACTTCGCGACTGCCCTGAAGCAGGTTCGTGCAAAGGAGGACAAGCATGAAGAATAGTGTACCCGAAATTGGTTCACCCGCCCGGACAAAGGCCATCCTATCGCGCTATCACTTGGTGGCTAAGAAGAGTCTGGGACAAAACTTCCTGTCGGATTTAAATATCTTACGGAACATCGTGGCAGCAGGTGACGTCTCGAAGCAAGATAACGTCATTGAAATTGGTCCCGGAATTGGCGCGTTGACAGAACAAATCGCCAAGCAAGCCAGAAAAGTCGTGGCCTTTGAAATCGATGAAAATTTGTTGCCCGTCCTGGACGACACTTTGATGGATTACGACAACGTTAAAATCATTAATCAGGATATCCTGAAGGCTAACTTGCCAGAGGTCGTCAAGGCTGAGTTTGAACCTGATCATCCTTTGAAATTGGTGGCCAACCTGCCATACTACATCACAACGCCCATTTTAATGGGGGTACTACAGAGTACGGTTTCGTTCGATGCAATCGTCGTCATGATGCAGGCGGAAGTCGCCGATCGCTTGGTAGCTGAACCTGGGACTAAAGCCTATGGATCGTTGTCCGTTGTTATGCAGTACCGGGCGCACGTCGAAGTGGCGTTCCCCGTTCCCCGAACGGCTTTTATTCCACAACCGAACGTTGATTCCGCGATTATTCGCTTGACGCCACGAGAGGCTTTGCCAGTTGAACCGTACGAAGATAGTGCACTGTTCAAGTTTGTTAAGGGTTGCTTTGCTCACCGGCGGAAATCGCTGTGGAACAATCTTCAGGGAATCTTTGGGAAGCAGCCGGAGGTTCGCGAACGAATCGAAAAGGTTTTGAATGAGGTCGGAATCTCGCGGCAGCTACGGCCAGAACGGCTAACACTGATTAATTTCATTGAATTAACCAATGCTTTCCACAATGATGGATTGATGTAACCCTTACCAACTGCTGATTCTTGCGGTTTGTAGGCGGTTGTGGTATAATTTGCAATTTCTGTGAAACCCTGGTATAATTGTTTCACAGAGGTGAAATGCATGCCAACAAGTTTAGCGAACATTAAGAACAAACTGGACGATCGCATCGGCGAAAAGCTGATGGTCATCGCGCAGGCAGGGCGTAAGAAGACGACAGAGCGGCATGGAATTCTTCGGGAAACCTATCCAGCTGTCTTCGTTGTGGATTTAGACCAAAACGAAAACTCTTTTGAACGGGTTTCATATAGTTACACTGATATCTTAACTAAAAACATCGAAGTAGACTTTGATGAATAAATAATTGGGCCGGATGGCCTTTTTATTTTGCCCAAAATTTCGCAGTAGTGTCCGCCGAAGACTGATACTGCGGGTTCGGTCCTCGATTAACACCGTCGATACAGCCAGCTCCCAGTCTTCGGCTACTTTGAGGATGAATGCCTAGTTGTTCCTTCTGTACTGATATTCAGGTTAGCGTGTTTCAGATCACACAAATGCGGCGAACTATCCGTTCCACTCACCAATAATTTAGGACGACTTACCCAGTAAATCGGAGAATCCTTTTTATTTTACGGGTAAGCATAGTATAATAAGCTTAATTAAATTCACGAGAAGGTAGACGCGGGTCTATCTGGAATTCAGGTGAGCTCATGCAACTGATTGAAAAGGCGCCAGCCAAGATCAACCTCGGCCTTGACACTCCCTTTCATCACCAGGATGGGGCGGAAGAGTGGAACATGGTCATGACGTCCGTGGACTTGGCGGACTACGTAGAAATTCAAACGTTAACGAAGCATCGACGCATTCGAGTGGCCTCGGATAGTGGCTTTTTGCCGAATGATCAACGTAACTTGGCCTTTCAAGCGGCGCATTTACTACAGACTAAATTTAATATCGCAGAGGGCGTCAATATCCGGATTACCAAGAACATCCCTGTGGCCGCTGGACTAGGTGGTGGCTCTTCGGATGCAGCCGCTGTTTTACGGGGGCTCAACGAGTTGTGGCAGCTGAATCTAAGCTGGCAGGAATTGGCCGAACTAGGCCTGCAAATTGACTCGGACGTGCCCTACTGTGTGTACGGTCGAACCGCACACGTTCGTGGCCGGGGAGAACGAATTACGCCGCTATCTAAATTGCCAGCGTCCTGGGTTGTTTTAGCTAAACCCAAGGTCAGTGTTTCTACGCCTAGTATCCTCCAACAGATTCGCTATGATCGGTTAGAACATCCGGACATTGAGGGCCTGTTACGAGCTGTGCGGGACCAAGATATCAATGCCATGTGTGATCGGATGGGTAACGCGCTAGAGCCCTTGACGGCGCATCGTTATCCTGAAATTACGCAGCTGAAGCAGCAAATGTTGAAGTTTGGGGCGGACGCCGCTCAGATGAGTGGTACCGGTCCCACCGTGTTTGGCCTGTGTGGTAAGCAATCACGGGCACAGCGAGTCTTTAACGGCATGAAGGGCTTCTGTCGAGAAGTTTACCTCGTTCGACCGTTACCGTAGGAAGGCAGGTGGCCACTATCCAATCAGCTGATGATATTTTTCAAGCAATTCAGGCAGATCCAATGAACCAGTCGTTCACGGCGCAGGGCATCTTGCCCCTGTACCACATTGATTCGCACGCAGAGATTTTATTGATTAGCCAGGCTCCCAGCCGGCAAGCTCAGGCGTCCATGACTTTTTGGGATGACGCCAGTGGGAATCGTTTGCGCGACTGGATGGGCGTCACGAAGGATGAATTTTACAATTCAGGAAAGGTGGCAGTGTTGCCGCTGGATTTCTATTATCCAGGGAAACACGCGCATGGTGGGGACTTACCACCACGAAAGGGATTCGCTGAGAAGTGGCATGCTCCGTTGCTGGCGTTAATGCCAAACATCAAGTTGACTCTGTTGATTGGGCAGTACGCGCAGAAAGCGTATTTACCTAAACGGGAGAAAACGTTGACGGCGACCGTGGCTCATTACCAGGACTACCTGCCAGTGTATTTTCCGTTGGTCCATCCGTCGCCCCTGAATTACGGGTGGATGCATCAACATCCGTGGTTTGTTGACGACGTGGTTCCAGAGCTCCAAGCACGGGTTCGCACGATTATGGACTAAGCGCGTAAATTTGTTGATTAGACGAACAGTTGAGTCGCTCAGTTGATGGGCGGCTTTTTTAGTGTCCATTTTATAAAGCATGTGATAACCAAAATGCTGATGTATCAATGATTTGAGCATGATTTAATTTGTAAGACGTTATGGTTGCGCTAAGTGTAATAAAGCGGCATTCTAAAGCCTACGAGGTGAGAGAATTGGGAGAAGAGACGCAACGGGTGGCCGTGGATCCTAAGCTGGTAGCAGAAGCGCGAGAAGTGCTCCGTCACGCAGAACTTAGTCAGAGTGAATTGATTCAGTTGTTGTATCAGGCTGCTAAGAATCATGAAAGAGTCGACTTAGATTAGAAAAAGACCATCAGCAATCAAATAAACTAAGGACGGTCGGTCATTCCGGTGGGGTGGCCGGCTTTTATGTTGCTATTTACCCCAGGTAACGCGCTGACGGGCTGAAAACCGAACAGATTACTAGCAGGGAATGAAAACGTAAAAGGGGCTGTGAGCCGCATTTAGACGACTTAGGCCACGATTGTCATTTTGACTGAATTTTCAAGACTTCTAAGAATATTTTTGGAAATGGTGGTAACGCTTACGTTTTTTGGGTACAGTGAAGGTAACTAGAAATGAAATGGGGTAGTGAATGATGAAGACTTGGCAAAAATTGGCGACTGGTGCGGGGGTGCTGGTAGCTGCTGGCACTGTCGGCGTATTAGGTGGGGCTGCTGTTGTGTATCAGATGGCGACAAAATCCTTTTCACGCGGTCGGTTAAAGGCGAAAGAACGGGCAATTGCCGAAAATTCCGCGGCGGATAACGCTTGGTATTTGCGGCAACACCCGATTGAGTGGACGCAAACGAGTTTGGATGGTCTCCTTTTGCGGGGGAGCTTTATTGAAGCCGATGAGCCGACGACTAAAGTTGCCATCCTTGCTCATGGTTTAGGCCACGCACGTGAGCAAATGATTCCCTACGCCCGCGTCTTTCACGAATGGGGGTATGCTGTCTTAATGCCCGATGCGCGCGCCCATGGGGACAGTGAGGGAAACACGATTGGTTATGGTTGGCCGGATCGAATCGACTATCAAGGTTGGATTCAAAAGGTCTTGACCCAGTGCGGGCAGGAGACTCAGATCGTCTTGATGGGAATCTCAATGGGGGCTGCTACTGTTATGGCGACTGCTGGTGAAGACTTACCTAACAACGTTAAAGCAATTATCGCAGACTCTGGTTATGCGTCTGTTATGGCGGAAGCTCGGTTCCGGTTACATCATAAATATCATTTGCCAGCAACCCCAACGTTGCCATTGGCCGATCAGTATTCTCGGTTTGCTGACTATCGTTTGGCGGATGGCGATATAGCTGGGCAGTTAAAGAAGAGTCATTTGCCAATTTTGTTGATTCAGGGGGCCAACGATCAGACGGTGCCAGTTGAAAACCTCAACATCTTGTACCAAGCCGCAGCTGGGCCTAAGCAGAAGTACCGGGACCCCGTAGCGGCGCACATCGCGACGCGTAGCCAGGATCCTATCCTTTATGATCAAATGGTGGCGGATTTTCTAAAACCTTACGTTGATTAAGAAACGTACAAGGCCTGTTGACAAGTTTTCAATCTCTGGTAAAATAACTAAACGGTAATCATTACTGTTTACATAAATTTTAGATGAAGTGAGATGACAGACGTTGAGCAGGCAGATGAAGCAGTTTCGTTTTGTCACCGTAATTGGCTTGCTAGCGGTGATTCTAACGTTGGCTGGATGTGCTAAGACCACCCAGCCGCAACATACCAGTAAGATTGAGGTCATTGCGACCCTCGGCTTTTATGGTGAAGCTGCCAAGGCTATCTTGGGTGACCGCGGGCAAGTGACCACCGTTATCAACAGTCCCAGCATCGACGCCGAGAGCTATCAACCTGACATTAGTACCGCAAAAAAGGTAGCCAAAGCCCACGTGGTGATTGAAAACGGTCTGGGCTACGACAGCTGGATGGATAAAGTCGTGGCAGCTAATCGGGATTCCGGAACTAAGACCCTCAATATTGGACAACTGATGGGCAAAAAAACTGGAGCAAACCCACATTTGTGGACGGATCCACAGACGATGCGATTGGTGACCCGACAACTGGTTAAACAGTTCAGCAAATTGGACCCCCAGCACGCAAAGGTGTTTCAGCAACGAGGGCGAGCCTATGAAAAGCAATTGGCAGTTCTGCCACAGGTAGCACAAAAAATTGCGCACCGGGCTAATGGTCGCCAGGTGGCTGTCAGTGAACCAGTCTTTGATTTGGCGTTAAAGGCCATGGGTTATCAGGTCAGCGATAATCACTTTGCCCAGGCCATTGAAGAGGACAGCGATCCCACGCCAGCAGATATTACCCAGTTGCAAAAGCAGATTAAACAGCGCGACATTGCGTTCTTTGTTGAGAATACGCAAAATTCAAGCAAGAACGTGACGGCGATGGTTAAATTGGCGCGGAAACACCAGATTCCCGTGGTAAAGGTCACAGAAACCATGCCAACCAAGCAAACTTATCGCACATGGATGTTACAACAGTATCGCCAAGTTCAACGGATTCAGGAGGAGAGTCGCTCATGACGGAGACACCTATTTTAAAGCTTGAACATCTTGGGGTGACTTTCCCCAACCATCCGGTTTTTACTGATCTGAACCTCACCATCAATCAAGGGGAGTTCTGGAGTATCGTTGGTAAGAATGGGGTCGGTAAAACAACCCTGATGCGGACGATTCTGCATCAATTACGGCCAACCCATGGGCGCGTGAGTTACTGGCCCAATGCAGGTGACGTTCGTATTGGTTACGTCCCACAATTTCGGAACATTGATGCGGATTATCCGCTGACTATTCGGGACTTTGTCGGGTTAAACCTAACTGGTTGGAAATGGCCGTGGCTCTCCCGCAAGGAGAAATCAGCCGTTCAACAAATTCTCGGTGAAACGGGGTTAGAGAAGATTGCCAACCGACCAATTGGTCAGGCTTCCGGTGGTGAACGTCAGAAAGCTTATCTGGCACAAGCGTTGGTTGAGGCACCTAACTTGTTAATCCTAGATGAATCGACGGCTAGTCTGGACCCCGTAACTAAGACCGAGCTGTTGGACTTGGTTCAGGAGTTAAACACGAAATTGCAGTTGACGGTCCTGTTCGTGACCCATGATATTCCAATGGCGCGTAAGTATAGCTCGCAGTACTTGATGCTGATGCCGGAAGGTACGGAGCAGGGTCAGATTGCTGGATTGACGCAACAGAAGGTTTGGGAGGGCGAAAATGTTTAGTTATGAATTTATGCGTAACGCCTTCGCGGCTGGAACCATTATTGCCATTATTTGTGGCATCATGGGTGTGTTTGTTATTGCCCGCAATATGTCGTTCTTGACCCATACGCTGTCTGAAATTGGTTTTTCTGGTGCGGCGTTCGGGGTTTTTGCCGGTTGGGCGCCCCTGAACGGGATGCTGTTATTTACGGTCGTTAGTTCGGTGATTGTCGGTCAGTTAAGTGCTCGCAGCGAACGACGTGAGGCGGCTACGAGTGCCATCTCAGCGTTATTCATCGGTCTGGGGATTCTATTCCTCTCGTTGGCCAATAAGAATGCCAGCTATGCGACCAGCATTCTATTTGGGAGTGTGATTGGGATCAGTGCCGGCGATGTTCAACAAATGTTGTGGCTGTCATTACTAGTCTTGTTGGTCATTTTCGTGATTTACCGGTTCCTGAAATTTGATTCATTTGATCACACGGGTGCGCGGGTCAAGGGCTTGTGGACCAACGCCCTGTCAATTACTTTCCTGGTATTGTTAGCGTTGAGTGTCAGTGTGGCGGCCCAAATCGTGGGCTCCCTGTTGATTTTCATCCTATTGACCTTACCCGCAGCGACGGCCAAGTACTTTGCCCATACCGTGGGTGGCATGATGGTGTTGGCCATTGCGCTGGCTTTGGTCGGCGTTTGGGCCGGGTTGACCTTGAGCTACGTGACGAATTATCCCGTTTCATTCTTTATTGCTGCCATTGAAGCTATTTTCTACTTCATCGCATTGGGCTGGCAGAAGTTGCAGACGGCTGAGTAACGTTAATTTAACAAATTGGTAGGCGGCGACTGGTCAGTTTAACTGACAGTTGTCGCTTTTTTGTTGACGTGAGCGTGGCCACTGTTGACAACCAGGTAGTAAGTCGTCGGAGATTTCAACCAGGCGAGCTTGTGAAATACCCGTTGACGAAAGTTAGTGGTGGGGGGTGTATTCCGAATAGCGTGAGCAGACCCTTTTTTGTGAATTCTGCTTATTCGTGTTGATGCTGTATTTTTCAATTGGCCAGTGGACTAGATATTTAGCGGTTGGTTAGCTCCTCTGATTTGCTCACAAACAGATAGATCAGAACTGTAAGTGGTTCGGTTTTATGCGCTGTAAATCTTTCCAGAATAATTATATTTGTGAAAAGCAAGGGAATCAGCCGGTTTGACGCTTTTTTCTTCGCATTGACTTCTTAATTTTCCACAAGTTTTTTCAATTCTCACGGAAATGTAACGAAAAACCCGAACAATTATGCTAAAATTGGCCTTACGATTAACTCTAAAGAATATGTTGAGGTGAAGAAGTTGAAAGTCAGAAGAAGTGACCGGTTAGTTGACATGACCCGGTATTTATTGGAACGGCCGCATCAATTGGTTTCATTGACGTTCTTTGCAGCACGCTATGAATCAGCCAAGTCTTCAATCAGTGAAGACTTGACCATTCTGAAGCGGACCTTCCAGGCTCGGGGGACTGGTTTGCTTGAGACGGTTCCTGGTGCTGCTGGTGGCGCACGGTTCATTCCGTACGTATTACGTGAAGAAGCACAGCAGTTCGTTGACGATATGATTTCTGAACTGTCCGAAGCGGATCGCTACCTGCCAGGTGGCTACGTGTACATGTCCGACATTCTTGGTCGGCCCGCGGCGTTGCGACAGATTGGGCGGATCTTGGCCACCCAATACTTGAATCAAAACGTTGATGTGGTTGTGACCGTTGCGACCAAAGGAATTCCGTTGGCCCAAAGTGTGGCGAACTACTTGAACGTTCCGTTCGTGATTGTCCGGCATGATTCACAAATTACTGAAGGTTCGACCGTCAGTGTGAACTACGTATCTGGTTCAACCAAGCGGATTGAACGCATGGCACTCTCTAAGCGGAGCGTGAAGCCAGGTTCACGAGTCTTAATCGTGGACGACTACATGAAGGGCGGCGGGACCGTTGGGGGCCTGCGTTCGTTGGTTGATGAATTTGATTCTCAACTGGCTGGGGTTGCCGTATTCGCTGAAGGCGATTTTGACGGTCAACGGACTGTCAGCAAGTACACCTCGCTCTTGAAAATTCAGACCAAGGACGAACAGATTCGCGTCTCGCCAGGTAATTACCTGACGCAGATTTTTGGCGATGAAAATAATCAATTAAACTAGGAGATATCGGAATGAGTACGAGAAATACCATTATCCTCGCTGCCGGTAAGGGCACCCGGATGAAGTCTAAGCTGTACAAAGTGTTACATCAGGTTTGTGGTAAGGCCATGGTCGACCACGTGTTGAGCCAGGTTGAACAGACTAAGATGGATAAGATTGTGACGGTCGTTGGTTACGGTGCTGAAGAAGTAAAGTCAACGTTGGGTGACCGGACACAATACGCCTTACAGGCTGAACAACTGGGAACGGGCCACGCGGTCTTGCAGACGGAACCTATGTTAAAGGACGAAGAGGGAACGACTCTGATCGTCAGTGGGGATACACCATTATTCCGAGCTGAAACGTTTGAAGACTTGTTTGCCTATCACGAAGCGAAGCACGCTGCAGCGACGATTTTGACGTCGATGGCGCCAGATCCTACTGGTTATGGTCGAATCGTGCGGAACAACATTGGGATTGTCGAAAAAATTGTGGAACAAAAGGATGCCAGTTCCGAAGAACAGGAAATCCATGAAATCAACACCGGGGTCTATGTATTTGATAACCAAAAGTTATTCAAAGCGTTGCACGAAACATCCAACGACAATGCTCAAGGGGAATATTACCTGACCGATGTCATTGAGATCTTGAAGAGCAAGGGTGACATCGTTGCGGCTTACCAAATGGCCGATTTTCATGAATCCATGGGTGTTAATGACCGGGTGGCATTGTCCGCTGCCACGCGCATCATGCGTAACCGGATCAATGAACAGCACATGCGTAACGGTGTGACGCTGGTTGATCCCGCCACGACTTACATTGAGGCGGATGTGCAGATTGGCTCCGATACCATCATCGAACCTGGCGTCCTACTTAAAGGTGACACGGTTATTGGTGATGACTGTTACATTGGTTCTCATTCAGAGCTACGGAATGCCAAATTAGCAGATCACGTTACGGTGACATCATCGCTATTGGAAGATTCCGATATGGCAAGTGGCAGTAACATTGGTCCTAACAGTCATTTACGACCAGAATCACACATCGGGCCTAAGGTTCACCTTGGGAACTTTGTGGAAGTTAAGAAAGCCACGATTGGCGAAGGAACCAAGGTGGGGCATTTGACCTACGTTGGGAACGCCAAGTTGGGGAAGAACATCAACGTTGGGTGTGGTGTGGTCTTCGTCAATTACGATGGCAAGAATAAGCACGAAACGGTGGTAGGGGATGACGCCTTCATCGGTTCAAACTCTAACTTAGTGGCTCCACTGAACGTGGCAGACCACAGTTTTATTGCGGCAGGTTCAACGATTACTGATGCTGTTAATCAATATGACATGGCAATCGCGCGGGAACGCCAGACTAATAAGCCTAATTATTATCAGAAACTACCATATCGTGGTGAAGATTAAGGCTAAGGTCTTGTGTTTCGCGACCCGTTAGCATAAAATTGTTGTAGTAAATTCAGGCAGCTTACTTGCTATTGGAGGAAATTATGGCTACGCAATATTTTGACCCTAAATTAAAGATCTTTGCGTTGAATTCCAACAAACCGTTGGCGGAAAAAATCGCTAACGAAGTTGGGGTTGAATTAGGGAAAACTTCGGTGGACCGATTTAGTGACGGTGAAATTCGGATTAACATTGAACAAAGTGTCCGGGGCAGTCACGTTTATGTCATTCAATCGACGTCGGCACCCGTCAACGATAATTTGATGGAACTGTTGATTATGATTGATGCCCTGCGGCGGGCGAGTGCGGCCACCATCAACGTGGTCATTCCGTACTACGGCTACGCACGGCAAGACCGGAAAGCCCGGTCCCGTGAACCGATTACGGCGAAGTTAGTCGCCAACATGCTACAAACAGCGGGTGTGACGCGGGTTTTGGCCCTCGACTTACACGCTGCCCAGATTCAAGGATTCTTCGATGTTCCCGTTGACCACTTGATGGGTGCGCCTTTGTTGGCGGACTACTTCTTGAGCAATGGTTTAGCAAAAGACGCTGTTGTTGTTTCACCCGACCATGGTGGGGTGACGCGGGCACGGGCCTTAGCTGAATTCTTGAAGGCCCCAATTGCCATTATCGATAAGCGGCGGCCAAGAGCCAACGTGGCGGAAATCATGAACATCATTGGGGATGTGAAGGGCAAACGTTGTATCATGATCGATGATATGATCGATACGGCCGGAACCATTACTTTAGGTTCCCGGGCGTTGATGGAAGCTGGCGCTACGGAAGTTTACGCTAGCTGTACCCACCCCGTGTTGTCTGGTCCCGCCATCGAACGAATCAAGGATTCGCCAATTAAGAAATTAGTGGTGACTGATTCAATTCAACTGACGGCAGATAAGCAAATTGATAAGATCGAACAAATTTCAGTTGGTCCACTGATTGGTCAAGCCATCAAGCGGATTAACGAAAACCGGCCAGTCAGCCCATTGTTCAAGAACCGTTTCCGGAGTCACGAACAATAAAACGACAAAAAACTTGAGCAGCGCTGGGCGTTGACTTGAGTTTTTTTTATAATTAAGAGTGTGGAATGAGGCGGTTAGTCAGTGAGCATTAACGTCGTTAGCTAGATACTCCGGTTCTTGGAGTAGTTAGCTAACGGGGTTAAGCGGAGCTGACTGCCTCATTCTGCACGTTTCGGCAACGTAGCAAGTTAGTCATCAGCAAGTTGTCCAAATGAGATTCTGCAAAGGACTGTGATTCAATGAAAAACTGGAAAAGAGCTACGACGGGGACCGTTGCAGCTGGACTGTTAATTGCGTTAATTATGAAAGTCTTAGGTCAACCATTTATGTTGATTGGCAACCTGCTTTTCATGGTGGGATTAGCATTCTTGGTCTTCGGGGCTATCTGTGTGTTGGCGAAGGGGCACCTCTTTACGGGGTGGCGGCACCGTCGGAAAAAAGGTCAAGACCCGTTACCCGGTGAAAAAATTGGTGTCCGGCACGTGGCAAGTGTAAAGAATTCTCCCATTGTGGTGAATCCATTGGCTCGGTTTGGTTTAGTGACCGGCATCTGTTACATTATTTTAGGAATCGTATTTACAATTTAGACTTACCTGAATCTGGCGATGGACTGTTGAAAAAACGGCGTCGCTTTTTATTTTGGCAAAAATTTTCAATGAATGGCGTGTCGCCGTTCAGTTTTTACGTAGTTTATGAGTAGTGGCGTCGTTGAGCGTTAGCACCTACTGATGGGTTTTTGCTAATTACAATCGTGTCTGTCACTAAAAATCATGAACCATCGGTGACATTCTGTTAAAGGTGAAACGTCTGATTAGCTTAGGCAACTTATCCGCCGATGCATACGTTGCTCACGGTATCTGTAATGAACCTGACGAGCGTTGGGATATTACATAATTACCAATAATAGAATCCTGGCGGCGCCTTCAACCAAACGGGTAACTGCTTAGCAGTGGAGTCAATGCGTTTTAGCATACATCGTAAAGACTGATTCGGATTTACGAAAAGGGTTGGGCGTTCATTGTAGAATTAAGTTTTCTACCGGAAAAAAAATCCAACTTAAGAGTGGGTATGAGAAGACCGCTATCTTGGATATGAATCGTAAAGTTGTACGGATCTGTCTTAGCCATTGGATGTTGTCTTAAATCATCTTCAATTTATGGTAGACTCAAGTAAGAGGAGTGAATATTATGAAATTAAAAAGTGAACTAGGTATTGTTTTGGGTGTAATACTTGGCACTGCGTTATGTCTTCTATCTATCCAACCAGCTCAAGCTGCAACAAAGTACACTGTAGTTTCAGAAAATTGGCGCATTTTCACACCAATTTGTTTTCGGGCAAAGTACCCTAATAAAAAGGTTGCCCTTTGGAATAAGAAGCACACTAAACGATACGGTTATTTGACTGATCGTCCCAACACGACGTTCTCACGTACTTCAATTGCGGTTCTTAAACACGGCAATACAAAAGCCGTCTATTATTATGTAAATGCTGGCGGCACTAAAAAACATCCTAAGTCAACGCAAGGCTATATTTGGCGTGGATACTTGACCAAAGGATTAGCAATGGATGAGCTCAAGCGGCGTTATGTTCCAATAGAACTATTTTATAACAACGCAGACTATGCCAATTACATTAAGTACTCTAAATCACAAAAAGTTACTAAGGCTTTAGTCAAAGCATTACCAAATATGAAGTTAAACTTAGATTTAACTAATATTGCTGCTTATAAAGTCGCGGAAACCATGTCCGATGAAGATCCGTCTCTTCCCGATGTAAAATCTGGCTCTCTAAAGACAAAAAACTACACGCATATTACATATTTCCCTAAGGTTACTGCCTATTTGAAGAAGAGCAATAATGTCGCAACTGTTACCCGGGTCAAGAAAGTTAAGAATATTCTAGCAAAAGACTACGGATTAACACCTGCAAAACTAAAACGTCTTAAGAACTATCAAATTGGGCTATATATTGCCGAAAACACAACTGGCAATAAGGTTAAAGATAATGCTCCCCTAACCATTAAATTCTATGCTTTTGCTATCGCCCAGAGAGTGAAGTAATTACCCAATGGTCATAGCCAGAAAATAACTAATTCATCAAAAAATGAGTCTGGGGTCAAGCTCAAAATCTGAAGTAGTAAGTGGTGTTAATTACCAGTTTGTGGCAATTAGCGCCGCTTTTCTGTAAAAAAATCTTGATGAGGTTATCATATTGTGGTTTTACCGCCAGTCATAGACGGTTAGCTATTAGGGACTTACCGTTGAACCAACTTGGCGACAAAAAAATCGAGGTACCAACCAACGGGCACCTCGAAACTAGGTTTGCTTCATGTCAATTTGCCTCATCCGGTCCAAATTTTAGATGACCTGATCATCTAATTCGCCGATTTGTTCAATCATGGTTTCTAACTCACTGTGTGAGAGGGTGGAACGAGTCAGTGCTTCAGCCATTTCGTCGGTCAGTCCTGAGAGGGCGGCGTAGAAATGCTGATTGTCGATGAACTGGGTGTGTTTACCCGTGATAAAGCGTAAGGTATCCGCGCAACAGGTGGCGCTTACATTTTCCGAACGCAACTGTAAGATGTGTTTGATCTCTGCGAGGGGGAGACCCGCCCGCTTCAAACTATGAATAATTCGGTAAGTCGCAAGGTCACTTACTGTGTATTGGCGGTAGTTACGGGCGGTTCTTACGGGGACTAGCAAGCCAGCCTTCTCGTAAAACCGCAGCGTATCTCGACTACACCCCACCTTAGCCGCAAATTCAGTCATGTTCATAATCAATCATCTCCTCTGATTGCCGTTAGGATAACACGCTCGCCCACTAAAGGTTTAAATAACGCGGTTAAATCCCGAATTTTAACCGAGGTTCGTTTAGTTTATAAAAAAATCGACTTATCTGCTTGGCGGGTAAGTCGATAACACTTGTAATGTTTTGGATAATCATAGCATTGGTAATTTCCTATAAGCAAACTAAAAAATACTACCCAAAGTCACGCCGAGCTTAGTCGGGTTCGTCACTTAGGGATAGTATTTTTAATGACTTAGTAAGGTGGTTTAATCTAATGCATACTTGTGAATGGCCGCGGCCACACCATCTTCGGCGTTGGTCAATGTGACCGCTTGGGCGGCTTCTTTGACTTCATCGATGGCATTGCCCATGGCGACACCTAGGCCGGCGTATTTAATCATGGTCAAGTCATTCCCTTGATCACCTAAGGCCATGACGTCAGCTGGTGTCAGGCCCAGCTTGGTGACTAACTCGTGAAGGGTGTTTCCCTTGCTGGCGTTCTTGTTCATGATCTCCACGAAGTAGGGCTCACTCTGCACGACGTAGAACCGGTCCTTCAAGTCCTGTGGAATCAACGGCACAATGCGGTCGATTTCTTTCGGGTCCCCCACGAACATAGCTTTAGAAATGGTCAAGTCGCGGCTCATTTCGCTAGGTTCACGGTACCGAATCAACATCTTGACCAGGTAACTTTCACCAATCGTGTAGGCACTGATGTTTTTGTTGGTGGTGTAGATGTAGTCCGGCGTTTCAATTTGAAAATTAATTTGGAGTTTTCGGGCAGCGGCTTCTAAATCAACATAGTTGTCGTAGCTTAGTGAGTGGTACGTCAACACGTTGCCAGAGACAGTTTGAGCCACTGATCCGTTGAGCGTAATGGCATATTGTTCGTCGCCGCTAATGCCCAAAGCATCCAAGTAGGGTTGAACCCCAGCCAGGGGCCGGCCGGTACAGAGGACGACTTTGATGCCTTGCTTAAGGGCGGCTTGAACGGCGGTCACCGTTGCGGGAGCCAGTTCGTTCTTTTCGTTCAGCAGGGTACCGTCGATGTCGATTGCGATTAATTTGATGGTCATCTGGTTAGATCTCCTTGGGTTGAATGAGTTGGTTGTTTTGAATATAACTCCCGAATTCGTCGTAGATTGGTTGGAAAATTTCGGGTGCGTCGTCACCGGGATTCAACATTTCCTTCGGGAAGAAGAAGCGTTGATCCCCGCTGAATTTACCACGAATGGCGTTGACCAAGTCGGACACTGTCGAGAGTTCAAGCAGTGTGCCATCAGGTTCTTGGAGCTCAATCTGGGTCAACGGATACGTCATTTTAGGATCATAGGCGTCATCGTATGGCAGATCATAGCTGTTGTCGGTGGCAGTGTAGTAGTCGGTATTAAAGCCAACTGAGCGAATCATTTCCTGAAGTTGGGGTAACAGGGATTGGGTTTCAGCGGTATATTCCGCACTCTTGAGCGGCTTGCGATCGAGGAACCGGTGCGCGAGGTCGGCCAAAATTTCGTCCGGTGACTGGCGCCAGTGGATGAAGTAGGTCGTGAGGACACCGTCATCCAAGTTCAGGTAGTCTTGGAGATTGAACTGGTGGTTGAAGAATGGCAGGAGGAGGTGGGGAATGAAGCTTTCATCGCTTTCCCCGGCCTGATAGAGTTCGTTAGCCCGTCCCAGCAGGTGGTCTAAAATGACTTCCATAGCTCGCGATACCGGGTGGAAGTAAACTTGTTGATACATTTGGAATCGACTGACGATGTAGTCTTCGACCGCGTGCATACCGTTCATGGCAAAGGCGATTCCGTCCTGGTAGGGGCGCATGACTCGCAGAATCCGGGTGAGATCGAACGTCCCGTACTGCGTGCCAGTGTAATAGGCGTCACGTAACAGGTAATCCATGCGATCGGCATCGATTTGACTGGAGATCATTTGGACGACTTGGGGGTTCGGGTACGTTTTTTGAATCACACTTGCGACTTCAGCTGGAAAGGTGGGGCTCACCTGTCGTAAGACTTGGTTAACCTCGGTTTCGGGGGAAGTCAGGATCTCAACGGTGATGGCTTCATGGTCGGTGTGGAAGATGTGCTCAAATGTGTGTGAGTATGGTCCATGACCGATATCGTGGAGTAGGGCCGCACAAAGTGCTGTCAGACGCTCACTATCATCCCAACCCCCGTCACCCGGTGTTTTGGTCGGGTAGTTACGTTGAAAATTGTCACAGATTTGACGGGTAATTTCGTAGACCCCCAGCGAGTGGGTGAAGCGGGAATGTTCCGCCCCGTGGAAAATCAGCGAAGCCGTACCGAGTTGCTTGATCCGGCGAAGACGCTGGAACTCCCGGGTGTTGATGAGGTCCAGAATAATTTGATGTTGCACGTAAATGTAATTGTGAACGGGGTCCCGGAAAACTTTCTCACGGGGCAACCGCGTTTCGGCGTATGTCACACTGATTCCTCCTTAACTTTTTATGGGGTCAACCGGGGTTGCCGGCGGGCCATCTGAGCGGTCGCATGTTCTAGCGAAGTTGTAAATTCGGGCGTTGCCATAGCAGCAGTTAACGCTTCGTGGCCAACAGTGATCCCCGAATCTGCCAATGCCTTGGTGAACCGCGTTTCAGCGTCGGTTAAGCTGATGGGTTGGTTCAAAAGGTCGGCAGTGGTGGTCATGACGGCTGGATCCACGTCGGGAAAGTCCCACACGTTTTCCTCACCCGCCAAGCCGGCTTGATAAAAGTCTCGCACTAAGTGACCTCGGGCAGCTTGATTGCCAGTTACGCCCAGATACAACATTGTCACTAACGCATGTGGACTACGACGCTGGGCAATGCCGGCGATTTTAAGGCCGTTAACGCTCAGGTCGAAGTCACCCGGACAGTAGGAATTAGTGATTTCGTAATGTTCTAAAGCTAGTTCGGGCCAGGCAGCGTCCACGAGTGCCATCATTTGGCTGTACGCAGCGTCCACACTGAGTGGGGGCGTTGTGAGCGGGGCGAACAGGGATACGTTTAGGACGCCCCCATCGCTAACGACAGCTAAGCCACCAGAATTTCGCAGAACCACATCGTAGCCATGGCCTTGAACGGCTCTAATTGCCGCTCTAAGGTGGGGGAGCCGCTTATCCTTCAGTCCCATGATAACGGTGGGCTGCATCGTCCAGAAGTGCAGAATGGGTGTCTGAAGCTGTGGTACCAGGTCTAGCAGAGCATTAGTGTAGCCAAACGCCTGATTTTTTTGATTAGCTGGGATCGGCGTTGTCACGGTCTGAATTTTGTCTGTGGGGAGGTCAAAGGGAACCATCGAACCCGCCTTCTTTCGTACGATATCTTCAGTGTCCCATTATACTAGAAAACGCTTGCTACGTCATGGTCTGGACCATTCTTACTAAATACATAGGAATCACAAACTTCGTCACGGCTGACAGGAACTACGTCCTGTGAGGCAGACCTGGAGCCTGAGATGCGGTCTCCAGGGCGCCTTCGAACCTCCAAGCCCGAGTTTCAAAGGGCGGCCAGCCCTCTAAGGCCGGAAAAATCACCCGACCTAAGAGGACATCCACAGGGCTCCGTTCCTGTCAGCCGCGACTCTGCGTGGCGAACTTATATTGGTGTAATAACCCAAATTTAAAATTTGAAGAACTTCAATCTAATATTTGTTGCTTGTACCTGATTCGGCGACGTCATTCATTTAGGCGTGCTGACTACGTTGAATATAAATATGACTGTGAATGATTGTGTGACAAGCGTTGTAAACATTAGCCATGAGGACACTTTTCTGGGGGACTCAGTGGTGAAATTATTCTTAGTTGGCGTGTTTTTCTGCAGCTTGATATAAGTTTGTGCTGGAAGACTTGGAGTTTTTTTCAAGGCCCAAGTCGTACCCACCACGTTCCAGCTCCCAGAGAAGTGTCCGGTAAGGCGAAATTATACCTGTTGAGAAACGCATAAATAGTATGTTTTCATAGTTAAATGAACTATAATTAAAACAGACAATTCACGGAAAGGAAGTGTGCAAATGGGTCAGTTATCAACGGGGGTGCCCGTCATGATTCACTTGGAAACGCACATTAAACAAAACGACGACGTTTCCGACTACCGCTTGGATGTGGATGGTCAGCTGGTTCAGATGGGGACTAACCTCTACCTGCGCTACCTGGAACCAAATAATGAGACCGGGGAACAGACACCAGTCACCATGAAATTCACGCCCGAGGGTGATGTGCATTTGACCCGTAATGCTGAAGCGGAGTTACGACTCCACTTTGTGAGCGGGAAGCGGGTTACGGCCCGGTACAAGACTCCTTATGGCATTATGCCGATTGAAACCGTTACGCCATTTTTGGAAACGAGTTTCAAGGAGCGGCCGTTCAGCGGTAATGTTAAAATTGATTACCTCCTGTATGCGGGAGAAGAATTGGTTGGTAACTACAAGATTCGATTGCAATTTACGGCATAAACGAGTATCATATTTCGTAGACTGTGGAAAGGACGTGCACCAGTTTGGAATTAAAAGTCTTTGAGGGCCAGAATAAAAAGGAATTATCAATGATCGAAGTTGCTCACGCCATTTTGTCTCAGCACGGCGACGTGATGGGGTTTGCCGACTTAGCTAACGCCGTCCAATCATACTTGGGCGACAGCGACGAAGAGATTCGTGACCGGCTGTCCCAATTCTATACGGATTTAAATGTCGATGGTAGTTTCATTTCTCTGGGTGATAACCTTTGGGGACTGCGAACTTGGTATCCGTTTGAATCCATCGATGAAGCAACGGTTCACGCTGAGGAAGATGAAGATCAACCTAAGCGTAAGAAGCGTAAGAAGGTTAACGCCTTCTTGGCTGACACGACAGATGACGATGATGTGATCGACTACGATGATGATGATCCCGAAGACGACGACAACAGCAGTTATGCTGATGACGACGATGACGATGATGACACCACCACCGGCTCAACACCAGACCTGGGCAAGCTCCAGACTGGTTTGGGTATCGACGACGATGACGAAGAAGACGGTTCGGAAGATATTCCGGACGGTATCGAAGACCAGCTTTCCCAAATGGAAACGCCGGACGACGATGACGACGAAAGTCTCGACTTCTCCGCTGACGACGACGAAGCCGACGATGATGAAGATGACGACGAACAACAGAAATAAATTTTCTAAGTTCGCTTGACCTCCTCCCCAAAAGCAGGTATTATATTTTTTGGGCTCCTTGCTACTTGGTAGTGAGGACAACTGGACGGTAAGCTCCCTATTCGCTAGGAATAGGGAGCTTTTTTTATGGTTTTCCAACCAACCCTAAATAATCTTACAAGGAGTTTGCACATGACCAAATATATTTTTGTGACTGGCGGCGTGGTTTCATCACTAGGTAAGGGGATTGTTGCCGCTTCCCTAGGACGGCTTTTAAAGAACCGTGGTTTAAACGTAACCATTCAGAAATTCGATCCGTACATCAACGTGGATCCCGGCACGATGAACCCTTATCAACATGGGGAAGTCTTCGTGACCGACGATGGGACCGAAACGGATTTGGACTTGGGTCATTACGAACGTTTCATTGACAACAATCTGAACAAATATTCTAACGTGACGACTGGTAAGATTTACTCCGAAGTTTTGGAGAAGGAACGTCGCGGTGACTATCTGGGAGCAACTGTGCAAGTGATTCCTCATATCACCGGGATGATTAAAGAAAAAATTATGCGGGCCGGTAAGACGCTGGGCGCAGACTTTGTGATTACCGAAATTGGTGGGACTGTTGGGGATATTGAATCACAACCATTTCTTGAGGCCATTCGGCAAATGAAGTCCGAAGTTGGTGACGAAAACGTGGTTTACATTCACACCACGTTAGTACCAACGCTGCATGCCGCACACGAAATGAAGACGAAACCAACGCAACATTCCGTGCGTGAACTGCGGAGCATCGGGATTCAACCAAACATTTTGGTAGTCCGGACGGAAGCCCACATTACGGATGATATGCGACGTAAAATCGCCTTGTTCTGTGACGTGCAACCTTCAGCAGTTATTGAATCAATGGATGTGCCAACAATCTACTCAATTCCATTGTTGTTACAGGAACAGGGCTTAGACCAAATCGTCTTAGACCATTTCAAGGTGGAAGCACCAAAGGCTGACATGACGAAGTGGGCAGCGATGGTTGACCACATGCAAAATCTGACGCGGACTATCAAGATTGCGTTAGTGGGTAAGTACGTTGGCTTACATGATGCGTACATTTCCGTGGCGGAAGCCCTACAACATGCCGGTTACCCGGTTGATGCCAACATCGACTTACAGATGGTCGACGCTGAAAAGATTACAGAAGGCACGGTTGCTGATATCTTAGGCGACGTTGATGGTGTCGTGGTTCCCGGTGGTTTCGGGGATCGTGGAATTGAAGGCATGATTACTGCCATCAAGTACGTGCGGGAACAAGATATTCCTTACCTGGGGATTTGCCTGGGAATGCAGATGGCCAGCATTGAATTTGCTCGCGACGTTCTTGGTTACAAGGATGCCAACTCAACGGAAATGGATCCTGAAACTAGCCACAAGATCATTGACCTGATGGCTGACCAGACGGACGTCCATGAAATGGGTGGGACCCAGCGTTTAGGCCTGTACCCTTGCAAGTTGAAGCCAGGTTCGAAAGCCGCTGCAGCTTACGATAACCAGGCGATGGTGGAAGAACGTCACCGTCACCGTTATGAATTCAACAACCAATACCGCGATGAAATGATTGCCAAGGGATTGGTCTTCTCTGGGACTTCTCCTGACGACCATTTGGTTGAAGTCATTGAATTACCAGAAAAGAAGTTCTTCGTGGCAGCCCAATACCATCCAGAATTCTTATCACGGCCAGAGCGGCCAGAAGGCTTGTTCCGTGACTTCATTGCCGCTGCTAGCAAGGAAGTTAAGGACTAAGTTTTAAATGACTTAATTATGAAATTGAGGAAGCCCCACCACCAAGCGTTGATAAAACGCTTGGTGGTGGGGCTTCTTTTTGTCTGTAGTTCAGATATATTAATTTAAATTTGTAAACTTTACTTGAATGAGTTCAGCGGAAACGCTGTTTAAACTTTATATAACACAAGATAACAGCCATATCTTGCATATTTGGGAATGATAGTGTGATTTTAATTGAGGTCTAAAGATTGAAAACATTGAAACACCAATTATGCCTGATACAACAGGAATCGGGTATTGGTGTTTAGTCAGAAATAGTGGGAAATTGCCGCTTGTCCGTTCGCCAGATTTGTACCGAAACACGGTGGGAAGGACAAAAGGACGGTCTTGTTCCTCGCTTGAAGCCGCAAAACACGTCCTCGGCTGCCTAGTAGAGCGCCAATGATACTGGATAAGTGCTGTCATCCGAGTATTTATACTAGCTTAGTTTCCAAGAACCCGTTTAACCGGAGGCGGTCAGAGGTGGAGCCAGCTGTGTCAACGGTGTTAGCCGATTTTCGGCTTACAGCGTGGGACGTGTTTGGAGACTGGTGGTTTTTCCAGGCTTCAAACCGAGCCGAAGGACCGCTTTTCAGGCCGGAGGCGTTCCCCACAGCAGGCGGAATCTCTGACAGCCGCAGGTGGCCAATTAACCAGTTTATTTTTCAACAATACTAGCTACAGCGGCTTCGATGGCGGGAATTAGGGGACTTTGTGCATCGATGCCGGTTTCATCGAACCGGGCCTGCCACCAGCTCCGACGAATAGTTTGTACTTGGTCAACCACGGTTTCACCCGTGGCGGTCAGTGAGAGCAACTGGGCTTTACCGGCCCCGGCGGTCTTAGTCAGGTAGGTTAAGTTTTGGAGTTTATTGACCTCTCTAGTGGTCAATCCCTTGTCGATGACCAGTGACTTGGCCACCTGGTTCTGATTAATACCGGGCTGTTCGTGAATCGTGAGCAACACGCAGGCGGCGGTGGGGTTCAGTCCCAATTCGGCGAACGCCTCACGCGTATCTTTATAATATTTACGGTGCAGGATGGAAATGTCCTGAGCCAGGTAGCCTAAGTCTTTCATTTGAAACTCCTTTCGAAATGATGTGTTGACAAAACAACACAACCTGATTATCATAGTTCTATGTTGACTTGTCAACACGAACGGATTTTTAAACTTAATTAGCAGAATAGAAGAAAATATATAAAAGTGAGGTAATCTCCATGGCAGACACGAAAACGGGTGCGCAAGCCCTAATTCAAAGCATGATCAATCAAGGAATCAAGTACGTTTTTGGTATTCCGGGTGCTAAGGTCGATCAACTGTTTGAAGGACTCCAGTATAGCAAAGATCCACGGACTCCTAAACTAGTTGTTACCCGTCATGAACAAAACGCTGCGCTGATTGCTGCGGGAATTGGTCGTTTGACTGGTAAGCCTGGTGTGGTAGCCACTACCTCTGGCCCGGGTGTCTCCAACCTGACGACTAGTCTGATTACGGCGACAGCCGAAGGGGATCCGGTTATCGCTCTGGGTGGTCAGGTTCCTCAAGATGACTTAGCGCGGTTGACCCATCAAAGCATTCCCAGCAAGGAATTGATGGATGCCGCCACGAAGTCTAGTGTGGAAGTCCAAAACGCTGACAGCCTGTCTGAAACATTTGCCAACGCTTATCAGACGGCCGTTGCCCCTAAGGCTGGGGCAACCTTCGTGTCACTGCCGCAAAACGTGTTGAGCGCTGCAGTGACTCGTCCAGAAATTGGTGCCGTGCCAGTCGTCAATCAGGGTGTCGCTGATGAAGCCACTGTGGCCAGTATCGTTGCTAAGATTCAGGCGGCTAAGTTGCCCGTTATCTTGGCTGGGATGCGTGCTTCGGCGAACGACGTAACGGCAGCCATTCGGGACTTGTTGAAGCGGGTTGATTTGCCCGTCGTTGAGACGTTCCAGGGGGCCGGCGTGGTGTCCCGTGACCTGGTCGCTAACTACTTTGGGCGAGTCGGTTTGTTCCGTAACCAAGTGGGGGATAACCTGTTGAAACGCAGTGACCTAGTGATTACCGTTGGTTACGATCCCGTGGAATATGAAGCACGGATTTGGAATACCGACCGAACTGGTGAAGTCATCAGTTTGGACAGTGTGGTGCCAGAGATCACAACGGATTACCAGCCAGAAATGGTGGTTCACGCTGACGTTGCCAAGACCCTCGATGCCATTGCGGCCAAATTGCCTAGCGATTGGAAACTAGCCCCGGCCGTTCAGACTGAACTGACCGATCTTTGGCAAAAATTCACTGATCAGGCGGAAGTACCAGCGGCGGATGACGTGCACGGCATCCATCCGTTAGCCATTATCAAGGCATTGCAAGCGGCCGTGGATGATGACACCACGGTCACCGCCGACGTCGGTAGTTTTTACATTTGGATGGCCCGGTATTTCCGGAGCTATCAACCCCGGCATTTACTCTTCAGTAACGGGATGCAAACGTTAGGGGTGGCATTACCGTGGGCCATTGCGGCGGCGCTTGAACGACCAGGTCAACCGGTCGTCTCCGTTGCGGGTGACGGTGGATTCCTCTTTTCCGGTCAGGAATTAGAAACGGCCGTTCGCTTGAAGTTACCAATCGTCCAACTCATTTGGGATGATGGGCACTATGACATGGTGCGGTTCCAGGAAATCGCGAAGTACGGCCACGACGCCGGCGTAGACTTCGGTCCCGTCGATTACGTGAAATACGCTGAGAGTTTTGGTGCCAAGGGTGTGCGCGTTGACCACGCTGCTGACTTAGCGGGTACGTTGGCTGCAGCGATGCACACTGATGGCCCAATCGTGATTCAGATCCCGGTTGACTACCGTGATAATCTTAAATTGAAGTCCTTACTTTTGGAAGACGTTTTAAACTAAAGGAGCCATGCGGAATGGATACGACAAAATTATTTCAACACGGGACGTTAGCCCTGTTGGTGCCGGGCCTTTTGACCGGGACCCTCACGATGAAAGAATTGCTTCAGCACGGGGACACCGGCATTGGCACCGGTGAAGGCTTGGATGGTGAGCTGATCATTTTAGATGGGCAACCCTATCAAATCAACAGTCGTGGCGAGGTGAAGGTCGTTGGTGACGACTTTACGTTGCCATTTGCAAACAGTCACTTTGCCGACTACCAACCCTTAATGACGGTGGAAAATGCCAGCAAAACCGCTTTTAATCAACAGATTCTGGCGTTAAGCAAGCTAGATAATGCGTTCTTCTCGGTCAAAGCAACGGGAACCTTTACCAACGTGAAGACCCGGGCCGTGGCTAAGTCGAGCCAGCCTTACCAGTCCTTGGCAGAAACCGCTAAGAATCAGAGTGTGTTCACTCGTGATAGCGTTCAAGGAACCTTGATTGGCTACTACTCACCGCAGTTGTTTGATGGCATTGCGGTCGGTGGTTTTCATCACCATTTCCTGACAGACGATCGGAGCTTTGGTGGCCACTTGCTGGACTTTGAAACGGTGACTGGTGAAGTTAGCGTTCAACCGTTCAGCACGTTGGAACAACACTTACCCATTGATGATCCGGACTACCGAGCCCACGACTTCGCTGAAGATAACATCAAGGAAGACGTGCATCAAGCAGAGGGCTAACCAATTAATCATGAATTCAAACAGTGTCGCATTATTTCTTAGGTTTACTGGGGAGTAATGCGACATTTTTTTGATAAATGACACTACGCTTTTTCCAGTCGTGGGTGTATTCTTAGTATGTAAATGGTTGTTATTTTTGATTCTAAAATATCACAGTACATAACTACAGTTGGCAGAGGGGGCCCGTTCATCGTGCGATAAGTACAGACCGGCCGCTTTTAATTTGTCAAAATAGAGGAGAACGACAATGAAAACCAAAGTCAAATTAGTGGGGTTAGCGTTGTTAGCCATGATGGTCGTGAGCGGTTGCCACGCTAGGCAAAATGCCGGCCAGTCGGAAACAAAGTTGGCTGATCAGCCCCAACCGTCCAAGTTGACGACGGCACTGAAGCCGGCTAGTCAAAAAGCAGCGGAGGATGCCGGTACGCGGAGCAATCAGCAGATGACTTATTCACGGTTTTACTATCATCAAAACCATTGGCGCTGGGCATTGACTGCCAAGGGCAAGACAATCGTTAAGGGAATCGTAACGACGAGTCAGAAGAAAGATTCTGACCAGAAGCTGACAATTAAGCGGAACAATGGTCAGAAGATGGCGTTGACCCTGTCGTGGCTGGATGGTGGGCTGCATTCTTACAGTCTTAAAAGCAGTGCCCCCAAGTTGAGTCGAAACTTCATTATTGGCGATGATGGAACGGCCTGGACGAAGGGGGTTCCTTCAGAACTGAAAGGGACTTGGGAGACTGGCATTTATGATGCCAAGCGATTGAATTTAGGCGGGAAGCTGGACAGTAGCAGTTCCTCGGTAGACAAACAAATGCTTAAAGAAAAGACCTATTTTTATATTCTTGATACGACCCTCGATGGCTTGAATAATAGTTATGATCAGCAAGGAAATAAGGTCAGTGATGGTGCTGGTTGGGGTGCCAACTCGGCTGTGTCTTACAAAAAGTTGACTGGTGGCGACTATCTGCTGAAGTCATATTGGGCTGGTCGGAAAGTCGCCCCAGATGTTTATCGGGTCAACCTGACTGGTAACCGGTTGAAATTAATTGATACGGTGGGGGATATCCCATTGATGACCCGGAAATCAACCAAGAATACGCCAGTAGTGGACGATGAGTCTAGTTCTAGTGACACTGATTCGGACAGCACAAGTTCAGCTACTACGGCTACGACTAATCGTACTGATACCAATAATTTAACGACAGCTCAGGTGAATGATTGGGTTTGGACGAATATGCTGAAAGATGATCTTAAAGGCAATCCGGATAAATTTGCGCAAAGCGACTATTTGTTTATGCAAAACATGAATAAAAAAGGCACTTTAGATATTGACGTTCGTGAAAATCATTCGACCAGACGGATGCAAGAGGCTGGTGCATCTCCTGATATCGATCCCAGGGTGGCATCTTACGAAATTAATGCCAAGGGAGAATTGATGAAGCAAGATATAGTTACAGGGAAATACAAAGTCGTTTCAACCCAATACGGCGAATAATTTTCAAGCGTGAAGCAGTCCTGTTAATGGGTTAGTTGTTACCAGCCAGCCCAATAGACAGCAAAAAAACGACCTCCCCAACTGAGGGGGGAGGTCGTTTTAAGTGTATTTAGAAATTATTCAGAACGTAACGCAGTCGCCGCGTCCTTCTTGGCCGCCATCCGTGCGGGGATGTGACCACCTAACATTGTCAGGACGGTGCTGATGATAATCAACACGATACCGTGAACGGGGTTCAGGTGGGCAACGTTGCTCAAGTCAGTGATGTTTTTCAGCACCACGTTGATTGGGAACGTCAACAACCAGGCAATGACGACACCCAGTGCACCAGAACCGACACCCAGGATAAAGGTTTCAGCATCGAAGACGCGGGTAATATCTTTCTTCCGAGCACCTAATGCTTTCAAAATCCCAATTTCCTTGGTCCGTTCAAGAACGGAAGTGTAGGTGATGATGGCAATCATAATCATACTGGTTACCAGCGAGATACCCGCAAAGGCAACCAATACGTAGGTAATGGCATCCATCAAGCCACCAGTCAGGCTGGAAACGGTCCCGGCCATATCGGTGTAGATCACCTTGTCAGACTTGCTCTTACCCTTGTTGTATTTGTCGAGGTACTTCAACACTTTATCCTTGTTTTTAAAGGTGTTGGGGTAGATCAAAATGCTAGCAGGCGTGGTGGAGCCACCTAAGTAGCTGACTAACGATTGCTTCGTGGTCTTATCCACGCTTTGGCCCGTAATGACGTTGTCACTGGCCTTCTTTTGGGCTTTAACGATCTTGGAACCTTTATTTGCTTGAATGATGTTCTGCGTTAACTTGTCGCTGTATGCAATTCCGGAGGCCAGCACATTTTCAGAGGACTTCGCTTTGACCTTCACGATACCGGCAACCTTTAACGTCATGTTGTGGCTGTTGTTGTACAAGGCATTTGTGGCCTTGTTCGGTACATAATTACCAGTAGGGAGGCTTTGATAGTAGTCGTTGTTATTGACGACCTTGATCTTGGTACCCACGATTTTACCGTAGCTAAACTTCTGGTTGTCCTTGGCAGTGTACCCCAGGTTCTTCAACGCGTTGATGTTGGTTGAGCCATCCCGGTCAACGATTAGGATAATGTCGTTGGCGCTCTTAGGATACGAACCAGAAACCAACTTGTAGTGTTTCTTCAAGAAGTTGATCCCACCATCGTTGGCGCTGGGGTAGACGGAACCGCCGACACCAGTGGAAGCAGACATGGCTGATTGCATAGCGCTGGAGCTGCTAGAACTACTGTTATCGACGTTGGAGAAGGAGACCGTCTTAGTCTTACCGTCGACTTGGCGTAATAGGTTCATCCCAGTCGAGTAGGTGTACGTCACGTTCTTGCTTAAATTCTTGTCGAGTTTTTTAACGTAGTTTAAGTAACTCTTGGTAAGCTTGTTGGTGTGAGTCGCCTTGTCCTGCTGGCTGACTTTAGCCGTCACGTGTTTGGCGTTGTTGGCCTTCACTTTGTCATTGCCCTGGGTACCGGTGGTGCTGGTAGCGGTCTGTGAAATCGTGACGGGGAACTGGGCCAAGGTGTTGGCCTGAGTCTTATTGATCTGCGTCTGGAATCCGTTGGACAGGGCCAAGACGACGGCAATACCGATGATCCCAATACTGGAAGCGAAGGCTGTCAGAGCGGTCCGCCCCTTCTTAGTCCGGATATTATTGAAGGAAAGCTTCAAAGCTGTCCAGAAGGTCATCCGTGTCTTCTTCAGCTTAAATTGTTCGGCATCGGCATGTTCATTGTAGGGGTTTGAGTCGTTTTGAATCTTACCGTCTGCGAATTCGATGATCCGGTCGGCGTATTGCCGAGCCAAGTCAGGGTTATGCGTCACCATGATGACCAATCGTTCAGCGGAAAGTTCCTTGATCAGCTGCATGATTTCGTTGCTGGTCTCGGTATCCAGGGCACCGGTTGGTTCGTCACAGAGCAGAATCTCTGGCTCATTGGCAATCGCCCGAGCAATGGCGACCCGTTGTAGTTGGCCACCAGAAAGTTGGTTAGGTTTTTTATTGATGTGTTCGGTTAGACCAACGCGGTCCAGGGCCTTAAGCGCCTTTTCCTTCTTTTCCTGGTTAGAGACCCCACTCAGAGTCATCCCCATTTCAACGTTGTCGAGAATGCTTAGGTGGCTGATAATGTTGTAGCTTTGGAAGATGAAACCAACGGAATTGTTCCGGTAGGCGTCCCAGTCGGAGGCAGAAAAGTCCTTGGTAGACTTACCTTCAATGGCAAGGTCACCAGAATCGTAAATGTCCAAGCCGCCAATACCGTTCAGCATGGTCGTTTTCCCAGAGCCACTAGGCCCCAGGATGGCCACAAATTCTTGGGAACGGAAGGCAACGGAGACGTCGTCCAGGGCCTTCGTGACGGAATCGCCCACGTGGTAGTACTTTTTGATATGTTTGAGTTCCAGCATTTGAAATTATCCTTCCAATTTTTGATTTTGGCTGTTGTTGTTTCGATTTTTCTGATAAAATGGCATTATTGCAACACCGTGTCTTATATCATAAAAACAAATGGTCGACAGAACAAGCGTCAATGTTGACGGAAGTGTTGTAAACACAACAGTTTTTATGAAAATGTTGTTTTGATACTTACGCACACCGTGTTTTGCGGTCCCTACCATACCATAGAAATAGTGGTGACAGCACGTAATATCTCTCGTGGTCGGGCCGGTGTGTGGCACAATTAGGAGTGAAAATCTATGGTTGGTGTGAAAAATAATCGGCGCGCCCAGTATACACAGGGGATCATTCAACAAACTGTCCTATCATTACTGGAGAGTAAACCGATTAACGCCATTTCGGTGACGGAAGTTTGCGCGCAGGCTGATGTGAACCGCACAACGTTCTATCGGTACTATACAGACATCTATGACTGCGTTGCGAGCATTGAGAAGGCCTTTGTGTCGTCGTTAAACCCTCTAGAGGGGGCAACGCCAACACAGGCGTTAGAACACCTGTTAACGGCGTTCTATGGAGACAAGAAGTTAAGTAACTTGGTGTTTGTTGAAGGCAAAACGAAACTATTAGAACGGATGCAGGAACTGATGCGGCGAAATGGCCCGGAACCGCCACTGATTGACGATTACCAGGGAACCTACATTGGCGCCGGTTTGCAAAGTATCCTTAAAAAATGGGTCAAGGACGGGATGCCTGAGACACCCCGTCAATTGACACAAATTATTATTGACACCATTCTAGCCAAGGACCTTGATGACTTACGAGACCAGGTCTTGTAGTCACGGAATATTACATTTTGCGTGAAATGCCGGGAAACAGTTGTCTTTTTGCCTGGTATTATTTATCATGGTATCTGACTGTATGGAATTATATGGAAGATAAATTTAAGTGAGGAACACATCACAATGAAGAAAATGATTATTCATGGCGGCCAGCGCCTTTCTGGAGAAGTGACGATTGGCGGCGCCAAAAATAGCACAGTAGCATTAATTCCGGCAGCAATTCTAGCTGATACCCCGGTGCGTTTTGATATGGTACCGGATATTCTCGATGTGCATAACTTAATGCTTATTTTGAAATCAATGAATGTGCAATCAACCTTTGAAGATGGGGTCCTCACCATTGACCCAACGGAAATCGTCGAAGCACCGTTACCCAGCAAGGCTATCAAGAGCTTGCGTGCGTCGTATTATTTTATGGGGTCCTTGTTGGGGCGGTTCCAACGGGCCACGCTGAGTTTTCCAGGCGGCGACAACATTGGGCCACGGCCAATTGACCAACACATCAAGGCGTTCAAGGCCTTGGGTGCCCAAGTTGACGAGCACGACGGGACGGTTCGGATCACCACGGGGCCAGAGGGCCTGCATGGTGCGCGGATTTTCTTGGACATGGTTTCGGTCGGCGCAACGATCAACTCAATTCTGGCAGCGGTTAAAGCAGTTGGAACGACGGTGATTGAGAACGCTGCGAAGGAACCAGAGATTATCGACATTGCGACCTTTTTAAACAACATGGGGGCACACGTTCGTGGTGCTGGTACCGACGTTATTCGGATCGAAGGGGTCCCAACGTTACGGGCCATGAACACTCACACCATTATTCCTGATCGGATCGAAGCTGGGACGTATTTGTCCATGGCAGCGGCTGTTGGGGATGGCGTGGTGTTAAAGAATGTGATTCCAGAACACTTGGAGGCCTTTACCGCTAAGATGATTGAAATGGGCGTGCCTCTGGAGATCAACGAAGACAGTATTTACGTGCCGCGGTCCGAGGACTTACAGCCCATTCAGGTTAAGACGATGCCGTTCCCTGGTTTTGCCACGGATCTACAGCAGCCATTGACGCCGCTGTTGTTTAAGGCAGACGGGAGTAGTGTGGTCATTGATACCATCTACCCTAAGCGGATTAAGCACATTGCGGAGTTACGGAAGATGGGGGCCCACATTCGTTCTGAAGAGGGCACCATTATCATTGATCCGAGCGATGACTTAGTCGGCAGCTCAGTTCAGGCTGGCGAGATTCGGGCCGGGGCATCACTGGTGATTGCCGGGCTGATGGCCGAAGGTGACACAGAGATTAGTCAGGCAGATAATATTTTGCGCGGCTATGATCGAATTGTCGAAAAATTAACGGCGCTAAACGCCGACGTAGAAATCGTTGATGATAGTTTGGTTGAAAACGGCCAAGATTAAGCATTGCCGCGATTATAATTTCATGGTATAATTCAACGGTTGACGATTAAATCAATCTCTGATCCAGTAGATGGATCAGGGCAAAGGAGCGAAATACATTATGAAGCAAGGAATTCATCCAGATTACCACGAAGTTGTGTTCCAAGACTCAAGTACTGGTTTTAAGTTCTTGTCTGGTTCAACTGCAACTTCTGACGAAACGGTTGAATGGGAAGACGGTAACACGTACCCATTGATCCGTGTCGAAATTACTTCTGATTCCCACCCATTCTACACTGGTAAGCAAAAGTTTACTACGGCCGATGGTGCTGTGGACCGTTTCAACAAGAAGTATGGTTTATCCAACGACTAATTATAAAATTTATGATTTGTCTTGCCGGCGACAGTTCAACTGTTGCCGGTTTTTTGTGGAATGAAACTGCTAAACTTTAGAGAGATAGTCTATTTAATTTAGGAGATGGCAAGATGTATCGTAAAGCGATAGCAGCGTTATTGCTAGTCGGCAGCTTGGGATTGGGCAGTCTGGTTAGTGGTAATACTCAGGCGCAAGCGGCTAAGTGGCATAAGGGCGCTCCCAAGATTGCCCGTGGTCATTGGCACGACAAAGATGTGATGCGGGGTCGCATGGGTGAAACGATGTATATCAGTAAGAAACTATTTGTTTTAGACGATAATGATCCGCACCTCACCCACTTGAAATACAAGAAAATGGGGAGTCACCGGTACAAGTTCCGTGGCTATGAATTTGAAGCTGGAAAGTATCAATCGACAGTGACGATGCACTTTATCAATAGACATCGTGTGACTTTTAAGCAATATGGTCATCGTTCGACCCTTTATAGATAAAGCTGACAAAGAGTCGTCCTTCCATATAGGGAGAACGACTCTTTGAAGTTAGGCGTCTTTGGGGGGCAGTGCAACCTGGTAGCTGACAAAGTTCTAACGAATAAACCCGTTCTCGGTGTATTCGGCTTTGTTTTAGTCAGTAAAGGGCGTAAAATACAAAAGCGAAGAGACCGAATTATTTGGGGAATGGAGTATGTAATTATGGCAGACAATAACAAGCAAGCACCCAAAAAACAGAGGAAGAATCGGTGGCGATGGTTCTGGTCGACGCTATTTGTTCTGTTGATCGTGGTATCACTGGGCTTGATTTTCAACGAGCAGATTAAAAACTGGTTGATTTCTTCCTATCAACCCAAGATTACGCAGAAGTCCGTTAAGAAAAACGAGAAGAAAAAGGCATCGTTTGATTTCAGTAAGGTCAAGTCACTGGATTTCTCAACCGTAGCTAACGCGCGTTGGAACACGGCTGATATTCACGTGGTTGGGGAGATATTGATGCCCCAATCTAAGATTCACTTGCCGATTGCTCGAGGGGTCAGCAACGAGGTTCTCGCGTTAACAGCGGGGACCATGCGGCCGGACCAAAAGATGGGTGAGGGGAATTATCCGCTGGCTGGGCACCACATGAGCTCACAGACGATTCTGTTTAGTCCATTGTATTGGAAGACCCGGGTCGGGCAGACTATCTACCTAACCAATGCTAAAAAGGTTTTCGTGTACAAGGTGAGCGTGCGGAAATTTATTCCAGCAACCGACGTGAAAGTGGTTGATCAGACCAAGAAGAAGCTGGTGACCCTGATTACTTGTGACGCAACCGGTGCTAATCGATTGATGATTCGGGGAACTTACGTCAAACAGATGGCGTACAAGAATGCACCAGTTTCCGTACAAAAAGGCTTCCATAGCGGCTTTAACAATAAATAGTTTTATAAAAACGGCGTTTTCTTAGAGGTTTCTAAGAAAACGTCATTTTTTTTACATTTTTTGCTTTTTTTTGGAATAAAAAAAGCAGGATTGTTTTCATGGGTTCAAGCCATAAGCCATAAGGGTTTATAGTACATAGGATATACCTTAGATATGTTGTATAAGAACCCCATTACCCTATAATGTTCCGGGCGCTTTTTAAAATATTCACAAGGGATTTCGCGAATTGATTGCGTAATTAATATCGAAAATGTACGCAAAAACACTGATATAACAGTGTTTAATCTAAAAAATATAAATACGTATGAACTAAGGCACGGCGCGGCTTGACTGGGCTTCGTTCCCATTTTCACCACAGATTATAGATTGTGGACAAGTTAATTGGGTCGTGATAGTATATGCCCTGTAATCAGATGAGATTCGATTCGCCTTGCAAGACAGGTCCATTGGAAATGGTAATGAGTTGCTTGGAAAGATACGGACGTGAGGATGGGAACAGCGATGCGTTTTCAAAAACTAGGATTGCTGATACTGAGCCTGCTTATCGTCGGTTGGGGAATTCCAACAACTGCTCGAGCTGCTGACCAATCGTCAGGGGATGTTCAACAGTCGCATTACTCGGTCACTTTAACGCCACCTACAACACCAACGATCACGACACCTAGTGGTTCGGTTAGTGGGGGACATGACGGCGATCTAGTGAGCGGCGGTGGCGCTGACGATGGTAACCCCGGGACGACTTCGAAGCCCGTCAACACGAGTGCTTCAGGTGGTCAAGGAGCTACCGCGAGTCCGGCGACGGGCAGCAGCCCAACCAACCAGACTTCGAAGGGCCGCTTACCTCAGACTTCTGAGGCGTGGTTCGGCTTAGGTACGATGGCCGGTATCATATTGTTGCTTACGGTTTGGATAGGATTTTTGACGAGTAGACGGAAAAAGACAAAAAGTTGAGGGAGACTATAATGATGATGACTAAGAAAACTTTACAATTACTTGCTACTACTGCACTGCTTGCTGGGTTAGGTTTTAACACTGTTACTGCTAGTGCCGCAACGGTGAACCCAGCTGAAAAAGATGCAACTTCAGTTTCCAAGCAAACCCAAGCCAGTGTTAGCTTAACTGGTGGTGGCGATGAAGGTGGTAACGCTGCTGGTGGTATTCACTTGATCAGCGCTCCTAACGTTGCCTTCACTGGTACCTTAACTGGGGACAAGCAAACCCTGCACGATGTAACTTTCACTAATGAGCTGTTTGGAGACAAGACGAAGGCACCTAAAGAACTCAAAGATGGTGCCTTAGTTGTTGGGAACCAAGGTTATGAAACTGGTTGGAACGTTCAAGTATCCGCTGATGCATTTAATCTCAACAACCCAGTGGCTAAAGACGCTAATGTTACAAAAGACTCAAAGGTTCTGGCAGCTTCCCAACTGGTACTGGATGCTTCAAAAGTTAGCGCTACGGATGACAACAACCAAAGTAATTCTCCCCTTGGTAACAAGGTAACTTTGGAATCTGACGGTTCCACTGGTAACTTACCAATTTTCCAAGCCTCAGCTGGTAAAGGTATCGGGACTTGGATTTCTCAATTCGATAAGGCAACCAGCTCATTTGAAATTGCTGCTGGTAACAAGGCTGGTAACTATACTTCTAAATTGACTTGGACGTTAGCTAACACGCCTGACACGACTGGTGCAAGTACACAAACGCCATCAACTCCAGCACCAGCACAACCATCAACTGATAAATAACACACGCTAATCCGTTGCTATAAGCAAAGGAGGGCTGCGTAGTGACCAACAAAATAACTAAAATAGTGGCCTCATTTGCTTTGGCGTTCAGCCTTAGCGTGGGGTTGCTACAAAGCCCAGCGTCAGCCGATACGTACGGAACAACTGCTTCAACGAACCTGAAGCCCGGGGACACTAGTGGATCGGTGAAACCTGTCGATCCGGAAACACCGGAGAAACCCTTTCCCGGCGACCCAGGGGATTCAGGTAACGGAGGGACCGGT
This sequence comes from Levilactobacillus tongjiangensis, assembly GCF_003946345.1. Classification (GTDB taxonomy): domain Bacteria; phylum Bacillota; class Bacilli; order Lactobacillales; family Lactobacillaceae; genus Levilactobacillus; species Levilactobacillus tongjiangensis. Next base: position 1,763 of record NZ_RHNY01000015.1, on the reverse strand, counting down.
TCGACCGGCCCACTTACGTTGGATTACGTTCCGAACCTAACTTTCAAACAGGATTCTGTGACGGGCCAAGTGATTAACACGACCGCCGAGAATTCCAGAGCCTTTGTTCAGGTCAGTGACCGGCGCTATAATGGCGCCGGCTGGAAACTGTACCTAACGGCGGGGTCCCTGACTGGTCAAACTGACCATCATCAGGTGACTCACGGTGACTTAGCTCTGGGTCAGTCGACTTTTAAACCGAAGGCAGCAGGGACTGTCAGCGGGGCGCCAACCGTAACCGTTGGGGCAAAGCAAGACATGACGATGAATGTGGCGGAAATTGTGGCACACGCCGCACCGGACCACGGGTTAGGAACGTGGATGATGCGCATCAACGCAAATTCAAGTTTACCGGCGCGTCTGTTCGTCAATGCCGGCGAGGTAACCCAACAGCAACTTTACACGGGAGTATTGACCTGGCAGTTAACAGACACACCTTAAAAATGACGAGTTTTAAAGAATGCGGTGGCGACAGCTACCGCATTCTTTGTTACAATGAAACAAAAAAGAGAGTGGATATGGGAGGCCGAATTAATCATGAAAAAGTGGTTACGGTTATTGGTAACATTTGGGGCGTTACTGCTAGCGTTCGGATGGTTTCAGCAATCCGCACGCGCAGAAAGTGTCGGGTACACGGTTGGGGCCGTGCTACCAAAAAATCAGGACGACAAAAAGGTGACTTACTTTGCATTACGGGTTAAACCCAATCAGGAACAGAAGTTAGCCATTGTGATCAGTAATACGGGGAGTAAGAAAAAGACGTACCAGGTGGGAGTCAATCAGGCCGTCACCAACAGTAACGGGGTCGTTGATTACAGTATGGCGAGTCCTAAGCTAGATTCCTCGTTAAAAGTAGGAATTAAGGATTTGTTCGGTAGTAAAACCCAGCGGGTCACCGTTCCTGCTAAGAGCAAGCAAAAAGTCTACGTTTCTTACAAGATGCCTGCCAAGCGAATCGATGGGATGATTTTGGGTGGTATTTACGTCAAGCAACTCACGGCGAACGAAGCAGCCAGCAATAAAAAGGGTGTTAGCATCAAGAACGCCTTTGCTTACGTCATTGGTCTGCGACTTCGGGAGAGTGACGTGGACGTTGCGCCGGACATGAAGCTACTTTCGGTCGAGAACGGCCAGTCGAACAAGTACAACCAGGTTGAGGCTAACCTGTAGAACCCACGTCCGGGCTTGATGAGCAACTTGAAGGTCAAGACGAAGATTACGAAGCAGGGTGAAAGCAAAACCATTTTAAGCAACGAAAAGTCTTCCATGGCGATGGCACCAAACAGTAATTTCAATTACGCCATTCCGTGGGGGGACAAGCAGTTGAAGGCCGGTACCTATACGTTAACGCTGGATGCATACGCGCAAGGCGGGTATCATTGGCACTTCGTGAAGGACTTTAAGCTGACTCAGAAGAAGATTGGGCAATTACAAAACAAGTTCAACACACCGGCACCTAAGAAGAATTATTTCTGGTGGTTCGTAGCTGGTGGGGCCATCATCATTCTGTTATTGTTGATCATTATCTACTTGTTGTTGAAGAACAAGAAGCGTGATGACGATGATGATAAGGTAAGCAAAGACTAATAGGATTCACGGTAAGACTCGGTATCTAGTCAAGATACCGAGTTTTTTGGGCTCTTTGTCAACCGGTGTTGATGAAGGGATTTTCAGAGGTTCAATTCACTTTCGAATTGGACCTCTTTTTTGTATTCTGATTTTGA
>NZ_RHNY01000014.1 GCF_003946345.1 Levilactobacillus tongjiangensis | reverse complement strand
TCAAAATCAGAATACAAAAAAGAGGTCCAATTCGAAAGTGAATTGAACCTCTGAAAATCCCTTCATCAACACCGGTTGACAAAGAGCCAAAAAGAACACCCCGCGGCATCCTTTTCTATAGTGCACTTCAGTTAGTCTTCATAGCCTTCCAGCATAAGTGCCATTTCAGCATCATCCGGAACGACTTTCACGTACGCCTGTAGCAAGTTAACGACGACATCACTGTCCCCTTCTTCACGATAGAAGTAAATCGCTGGCTTCAGGAAGTCCGGTTGATCCATGAAGAACGGCCGCGCGGCATCGTAGTACTTACGGGCTGCCACAAAGTCCTCCTGATGGTTCGCCGTGACTGCTAAATTCCAATATAGCTGTGGATCAGCATCTTCGTTGGCCAAGTACGGTTTAGCCAACTCGGCATTCTCCGCCCACCGTTCCTGCTTCACATACAGGTTGCTGAGTTGAATAACCGCTGCGATATCATCGGCATCCAGCTCGTGCCCCTTCTTTAGGTAACGTTCAGCGAGCTCTTCATCGTCCAATTTAGTGGCCACGTGGGCCGCCTGTAACCAGAGCTTCTCATTGTACTGGTCGACGCCTAAACCTTCCTGAAGGGCTTTTAAAGCCTCATCTAGCCGGTTTTCCTGCTCCAGTGCTTGTCCCAGGTAAGGATATAGGGACGTGTAATGGGCATCACTGTCCTTTAACTCCTCAAACAAGCGAATGGCAGTCGACCGTTCCTTCAGTTGCAGGTAAGTAAAGGCCGTTTCAAATTTTACATCGGGCGTCATGTCCCCCGTGTGGATCTGCTTCAAGTAGCCAATCGCCTGTTCAAAGCGACCAGCGTTGGCGTAAGCAACCCCCAGCCGTTCGACCAGGTTGACGCGGGACAATTCGGTCGTCCCTGCCGTAATCAGGTCTAAATACAACGGAATGGCCTTTCTGAACTCCCGCATGGTGAAGTAGAGTTCCGCCAGCGCAAACGTAATCACGGGTTCGTCAGGGGCTAATTTTTTGGCCGTTAAGAGTTTTTGTTCGCTGACTTCGAAAAGTTCCTGGGTCTGATAGAGGTCGGCAGCCACCATCAGGGATTCCACGTAGGCTGGTGAGCCAGGTTGGACCTGATTTAAATATTCTAGCGCCTCGTCGTTCTTATCTTCATCAATGGCAATGTCTGCGAGGTTCGTTCGCAACTCGTCTTCATCCGGGTACTTCTTGAGGAGTTTCTCGTAGATTCGTCGGGATTGGTTCAAGAAACCTAACGAATAGAGTTCCTCACCCAAACTAAACAACGTGTCATCGTCATCGTGGCGTAGTGCCAACGCATATTGCTTTTTAAAATCTTCGAGTTGTCCCTTTTCCAGTTCATCGAGTGCCGTTTCTGCGTAACTCATTGACCCGCCTCCATCTTGAATCTTTTGTATTATCTATTTGGTTATATCCACGTAGCCCGCCTACGGTTGTTAGGGGTGGCAGCCGTGGTGGGGACCGGCCAAAGCCTGTGGTGCGGTCTTTGGCCTCGACTTGAAGCCATGGCCAGTTCACCACGGCTTCAAGCTCGTCCCACGCTGTAGGTCGGCTCAAAACGCCAACCAACACCGTCGACACCACGGTACCACCCCTAACAACCTCCGGCTACTTTGATGTCTCAAATTTAACCTCAAGTTGCTGTATAGTTCGGCTGAAATTTTAAATCACTTAAGCTTTACAACTGACTTCATAAATGTTGAATCTGGTTACAGTAATCGCCTAACAACCGTGATATATCAAAGTTACCCAACATACTACGACTAGCACAGATTGCGTTTGCTCAATATGTTGTCATAAATATCACAATCGTAGCCGGAGGTCGCCCAGGAGGGTGCTGACCGTGACAGCGGTGTTAATTGGCGTTTCTCAGCCAATTTACAGCGTGGGACGCGTGAGAGACTCGCATGAACTTAGCGGGGCTCACACGTGAGGAGCAAGACCGCTTTTCAGGCTTGCTCCGTTCCCCACAGCTAGCACCCTCCTGGGCGGCCGTAAGCGGCAATACTAATTTTTTTAACGCAACAGTTAATTATACGCAATTCAAGGTGACTTGCGAAGTAAAAACCCTCGCCAGCATCAATTATCCCGCTACTTCACTGTTACTTGAATTTAATTAAGGGTAGCAAAAAGCCAGCCCGGCATTCACCGTACTGGCCCTCTACTCGCTAAATAAGATTATTTAACAGCATCCTTTAAAGCTTTACCTGGCTTGAATGCAGGTACTTTGCTTGCTGGGATTTGGATTTCTTGTCCAGTTTGTGGGTTACGGCCCTTACGAGCTGCACGTTCACGTACTTCAAAGTTACCAAAGCCGATCAGTTGAACCTTTTCGCCTTTAGCTAACGTTGCTTGGACAGAATCGAATACTGCATCAACTGCAGCAGTTGCGTCCTTTTTAGTTAAACCAGTTGCAGTTGCAACGTCGCTAACCAATTGTGCTTTGTTTGCCATGTTTGAATTCACCTCCTGAAAGAAGATTAGATGAATGACATCTAGTGGTCATTTTTGAGTGGTCCAAAAATGATGAAACAAATACGGTCAGCCGCATCATTTCTTTATCAAAGATAGCACAGGAAGCCTTGCATGACAAGGGATAACGCCATTTTTTAGCAATTATCGGTCAAGAATCGTGTTTTTTAATAAAAAATCGTTAAAATCACGGCAAAAGCTGGTCCTATGCTACTCAAGTCCTACTTCCGGGCACGCTCGATCAAATGGATCGGTGTCCCTTCGAAATCGAAACTAGCACGAATTTGGTTCTCTAAGAATCGCTCATAGGAAAAGTGCATCATCTTCGGATTGTTAACGAAGACCACGAAAGTTGGTGGCGCCACAGCCACCTGGGTGGCGTAATAAACCCGGAGCCGCTTCCCATTATCGGAAGGCGTTGGGTTCAAAGCGATAGCATCCATCACAACGTCGTTCAACGTTGCGGACTGCACCCGCTTGTTGTGGTTAGCCGAAACTTTCTTGATTAGGTCCGGCAACTGTTCTAGCCGCTGACCCGTCTTAGCGGAAACGAAGACGATCGGTGCATAACTCAGGTATTGGAACTCCAGACGAATTAGGTTCTGGAAGTCCGTCAACGTATGGTTATCCTTCTTCAAGGTATCCCACTTGTTGACCAAAATAATGATACCTCGACCTGCTTCGTGAGCGTAACCGGCAACCCGTTTATCCTGTTCCCGAATTCCCTCTTCGGCGTTCAAGACCACCAGAACCACGTCTGAATCATCAATCGCCCGCATCGCCCGCATAACACTATAACGTTCCGTGTTTTCGTAGACTTTCCCTTTTTTACGAATTCCGGCCGTATCGACCATCGTAAATTTGGTGTCGTCAGCGGTAAACTTGGTATCGACGGCATCACGCGTGGTACCAGCAATGTTGGAAACAATCACCCGGTCTTCACCAAGCATGGCGTTGACCAACGACGACTTCCCGACGTTAGGCCGACCAATCAAACTAAAGCGAATAGAATCGTCCTTTGGCGCACCATCATCTTCAGGGAATTTCTTCACAACGGCATCCAACAGGTCCCCTAAACCGAGACCATGGACCCCAGAAACGGGATATGGATCACCGAAACCAAGTGAATAGAAGTCGTAGATGGATTCCCGAGTTTCGGGATTATCCGCCTTGTTGACAGCCAACATGACCGGCTTATCGGCACGGTACAGGATTTTGGCCACCTTTTCATCAGCATCGGTCACACCCTCAGGGGCGCTCACGATGAAGACGATAACGTCGGCTTCATCAATTGCAATTTCTGCTTGTTGCGTAATTTGTGTTAAAAATGGTTCATCGCCGAGGTCGATCCCACCGGTGTCGATCATCCGAAATTCAGTTCCCAGCCATTCGGCTCGCGTATAAATTCGGTCACGGGTAACCCCTGGGGTGTCTTCGACGATGGAGATCCGTTCGCCGGCGATCCGGTTAAACAGGGTCGACTTTCCCACGTTTGGGCGGCCAACAATGGCAACTACTGGAAATGCCACTATAAATCCCTCCTTAAATTGCTACATTTGACGTGAAAAAGGTCCAGAACGAAACCAACAAAGTTCCGCTCCAGACCCATTTCTCAACCAAACGTATTAGTTGTTTTCGTTATCTTCCATATCTTTCTTCAAGCTATCACCAATCAGATCGCCCAAAGAGAAACCGGTGCTTTCTTCTGGGGCGTTAGCCGTTGAAGTTTCAGCACTGTTCCGGTTGTTACGACGACGGTTGTTGTTACCGCCATTGTTGCTCCGGCTACGGTTGTTGTTACTGCTGCTCCGGTTCTCAGAACCTTCGTCACCAGATTGTGGCTTTTCTTCAAGAGCCTTGATGGACAATGCCAAACGGTGATCGTCTGGACGAACATCTAAGACCTTAACCTTGATTTCTTGACCAACCTTCAAAACGTCAGCAGGCGTTGCGATGTGTTGGTGAGAAATTTGGGAAATGTGAACCAAGCCTTCAACGCCAGGGAATACTTCAACGAAGGCCCCAAAGCTAGTCAAACGCTTAACAGTTCCGTCTAAGACGCTGCCTTGTGGGGCTTTGTCTTCGATACCGTCCCAAGGTTCTGGTAAGGTTTGCTTGATGGAAAGAGAGATCCGGTCGCGGTCTGGGTCTACAGATAAGACCTTAACTTTAACGTCTTGGCCAACCTTCAGAACATCGCTAGGCTTTTCAACCCGTTCAAAGGCGATTTCAGAAACATGGACCAAACCATCGACGCCACCAAGATCAACGAATGCACCGAAGTTAGTCAGACGAGCAACTTTACCGTCGACAATGTCGCCAGCAGTTAACTTAGCCATGATTTCTTCTTTTTGTGCAGCGCGTTCCTTTTCAACGATAGCACGGTGTGATAAGATCAACCGGTTTTCGCTAGGTTCGATTTCAACGATCTTGAATTCCAAGGTTTGGCCCTTGAATTGCGCAAGATCTTCGACGAAGTGATCAGAAACCATTGATGCGGGAACGAAACCACGAACACCGGCATCAACAACTAACCCACCCTTAACCACTTGGGTAACAGGGGCAGTTAACGTATGACCTGCTTCGAATTCCTTTTGAATATCGTCCCAAACCTTACGGGCTTCCAAACGACGTTGAGACAGTAAGTAGCTACCGCCTTCCTTGTCAGTTCCGATCCGTGAGATAACGACGAGATCCAAGACGTCACCAACTTTAATTACTTCATTAATGTCATCAACTGGCTTAGTTGAGAGTTCCTTCTTGGGAACGACCCCTTCGATACCAGTATCTGCAATACCAACGATTGCTTGTTGGTCGTCATCAATCGTTAAGATTTCACCCTTAACGACGTCACCGACCTTGACGTTATCGATGCTGTTTAAAGCATCTAATAACTCATTGTTTTCATTGTTTTGACTCGTGCCATTTTCACTCATGCGAATTTTTCCTCCTTGCGACAACTCTATATACTATTTTAGCTGATTATGCTAGTAAAAGCTAGTAAAATGCCTATATCTAGTGGGATTCTTTTTCAGAAATGATTTCGGCGATTTTATCAGCCACCTGTTCGATGCTCATCGAGGTCGTATCTAACCGAATGGCATCCGCCGCTTGGGTCAATGGAGAGACCTTTCGTGTCGAATCTTTCCGATCCCGTTCCTCGATTTCATGCTTTAATGTTGCTAAAGGTGTCTCAATGCCCTTGGCCGCATTATCCTTCAAGCGCCGTTGTGCGCGTTCCTCCACGCTGGCCACTAGGAAGATTTTTACTTCTGCCTTAGGCAAGACGGTCGACCCAATGTCGCGACCGTCCATGACGATACCCCCAGCATCCGCGATATCCCGTTGACGAGCCGTCAACTCTTCTCGAACGGCGGGCAAGGCGGACACTGCTGAAACGGAGTTGGTCACGTCAGGTTGGCGGATGGCCAAGGTGACTTCGGTGTCGTCAACAAACACCTTTTGCACTGGGGTGCCTGGTTCAAACCGAATGGTGATTTGATCCAGCAATTGTTTGACCGCTGCTTCATCGGTCAGACCCACACCAGCCTGTAACACTTTCCAAGTAATCGCACGGTACATAGCACCCGTATCACAATATATGTAGTGAAAACGTTGGGCAACGATTTTTGCCACGGTACTTTTGCCGGCCGATGCTGGACCGTCAATGGCAACTTGCAAACCTTGTTTCTCCATGAAAACCAAACTCCTATCAAATAAAATTAACGCCTATTTTACCCGCAGCTTCTGACCGGGATGTAACGATGAGGCTGAAGACAGTCCGTTCAACTGTAAGAGTTCTTGAACAGAAATGCCCGCGTTCGTGGCGACCCGGTAAACCCCTTGTCCAGATTCAACAGTTGCGTACTTTTTGCTACCAGTTGACGTACTCGTACTGCTACTGGTAGTGGTGGCACTTGAACTGGTCTTGTTCGGCTTAGTGGTGGCGCTACTCGTAGCCGAATAACTGCTAGTCGTCTTTGCCGAACTAGCAGTCGTGGTTGAAGTTGTTGATTTTTTTGAGCTGGCCGTCTTAGATGAAGCGGTTTTCTTGGAAGAAGACTGCTTATGACTACTCGTCGAGCTCTTGGAACGCTTGCTAGAAGAACTCGATGAGCCATCTGCGACCTGCTCCGTACTTTGATTTTCAGGCTTATTCACGGCACTTTGTCGTGCTAACCCATAAACTAATGATGCCACTGCGATCACGATGATAATGGCAACTAATACGACCGTCACCATGGTATTCCCGTGATTTTGCCGCCGGATTCTCGTTCGTGACAGGTTCCCCTGATCGTCCCGATCATCGGCAAACGACTGATCCCAAGGATGGGACTCCTTATCCTTCGTATCCTTCGACGTTTGATCGTCACGCTTCTGACTCATCATCTAACCTCCCTGAAAAACTTTCACCCGTAATTGTACCATACCAGATACCTTAATTCTTTAAATTCTTACTAAAATAACCGGTTAAGTCGGGTTTCCCAGTCGGTCGGCGCATTTTCAGTCACCGCAGCTGGTTGACGCAAGAGCTTCAGCTGGTCCAAATCAAGGGCCACCTCTCCCGGCGCACAGCACGCTGCCGAATGGGCCGGACTGGTCTCATCAAAAGCTTGCAGCCAGACTTGTCGCAAACACCGCCGTTCTCGGGCATAGGCTAACATATTCGCCAATGCCCGATTCCGTTCCTTTTCTCGCCGCGTAAACAGCTGGGTAACTGCCGCTTGACTGATGCCATGACCCCGGTAAAAAGCCAACAGGTGAATCACCGGGTCATCGTCCGCAAAGCTCTGCGGATGCGCGTAGTATCGGGCAATCGTTTCCTCATCTGGTCGATTAGACTGACCCAATGCCAGGGGTAACTGCTCATCACCCGGTGCGTACAGCAAGATAGCGATGCTGGGCTGCCCATCACGACCGGCCCGGCCAATTTCTTGCGCGTAGCTTTCCAGGTCGGCCGGCAGATGATAATGAATCACAAATCGGACGTCATTCTTATCGATGCCCATGCCAAACGCACTGGTCGCACAGATCAAGTCGAGTTGACCCGTCATAAATTGTTGCTGGATTCGGAAGCGGTCCTCACCACTTAACCCCGCATGGTAGGCCGCGGCTTGCACGCCAGTAGTCTGTTGCAACCACAACGCGGTATCGGTCGCCTGTTGCTTGCTCGAAAAGTAAATGACCCCCGGTAACTGCAGCTTGGTCACCAATGCCTGCAGGCGGCTCTGTTTCTCGGCCTCATTTGCAACATTCTCAACGTCTAGAAAGATATTGGGGCGGTCGACGGACTCAGTGACTACCTGTGGTTGCGACCGCAACTGCTTTGAAATTTCTTGACGGGTCACCTTGCCCGCCGTGGCCGTCAGCATGAGCGTCAGCGGTTGATTTAATTTGGTCCGAATTGCGCCCAATAATAAATACTCTGGTCGGAAATCTGGCCCCCACTGAACAATACAGTGTGCCTCGTCGATTACCAATAAACTGAGGTCGAGTTGCCCCACTCGAGCTAACATTTGGGGTTGCGCCAGCATTTCTGGTGATAGGAAGAGAAATTGTAGATCGTTCAGGCGCTCCAAGATAACTTGTCGTTCCACGTACCCAGTCTGTGACGTGATGGCGGCCACTCGTTTGAAGCCACTGATCCGCATCCGATCGACTTGGTCGTTCATCAGCGATAACAATGGCGAGACAATCAACACACACCCTCGATGCCGATAACCATAAAGCTGATAAACGAGTGTTTTCCCAGCACCGGTCGGCAGAATGGCCAAAGTATCCTGGTTGGATTCTAAGGCGGTTAACGCAGCCTTCTGACCAGAACGAAACGTACTAAATCCGAAAACTTTTTCTAAACTAGCTTCTAAAGTTTCCACTATTCTGAGTCCCCCCGTTTCATCCGCCAGATGGCATAAAGCCGAAAATAAAAGAAATCAAGCTCATCGCGCATTGCTGCGGGTAATTCCATGTATTGCCAGGTATCAATGGGTCCAGTCACCGTGGCCGCGAACTGCTGGCGAACTGTTTCCGATAAGACCTGATCATACGGAAAGTCTGCGGCCGGCAACATGATGGCCGCCTCAAGCAGGTGCTCCCGTACTGTCGATAGCTTGACCTTACGGACCCGTGCCACCCGTGCCAAATCCCCGCCAGCCTCAACTGCTTGTAGCGTCTGTTGGGCGCTGCGTGACACGGGAACCGCCCACAATGGCTGAAATAAGTCATGGAGCGGATGCTGTGATTCTTGGGCAGCCAAGGCAATCTGGGCAACCCCATCAAAATGCATCAGCTGGATCTCCCAAGCCGAACGGTTAGTGCTCTGTGCCAATTGACTGACCGTATAGCCAGGCTGTTCGTAACCCGTAAATTGGTCCGTCACAACTGCGGCCGTCTCTGCCGGCAACTGACGGAGACTGGTGACCAATGCCTCGTTAAGCTTGCCCGCTAAATCGGGACCTTTAACGCGGTGAAACCACCGCCGAACCGCTTGCCGGGTGGTTAGATCAGTCGCTAAGGGATAGTAACGCGAGGTGCTATGTGCGTACTGTGACGTCACCTGGACTGCTAACAGTAAACGTTGCCGTACCGCCACCAAATCCACGTTGGCCCAATTTTGTCGGGTAATTGGTCGGTAATAAGTCGTGTTCGTTGCGGCCATTTGCCCCCGCTCAGTCAGATGAACGACCCCTTCCGCTGAATCTCCGGCAATCAATCCCTGTTGTGCCAATGACTGGGCTGGACCATCCAACGCTCCTCGGTCCAAGGACTTCGCCAGATTCAATAGTGGCAGTAAGTCGTACCGTAACCCCCAGTACAGGGTTGAAACGGTTCGCCGTCCTCGCAATAAATTCTCGATGACCCGCAGCCGCCGGTCTTGGTGTTCACTTAGTAGTTGCAATAAGTCTGCCGGGTCCATGGGCCACCTCCGTTAAATTTAGTCTGCTACCAGTTTACCATAAGAAAAGGGGCCGGCAGACCTGCCAACCCCTGATGCTTCAAATTTCTTTATTATTTTAGTTATTATACCTTGACCGCCTCCGGCCGCCAGGAGTGTAGCCTGCTGTGGGGACCGGAAAAAGCCTAAGAAGCGGTCTTTTTCCTCGACTTGACACCTCGTCAGGACCCGACGAAGCGCCAAGCTCGCCCCACGCAGTAGGTCGGCATAGAACGCCAACCAACTGCGTCGACACAGCTGCCTACACTCCTGGCACCCTTCGGCTACACTGTCCTTAACTGAAATGTGGCTAGGGTGAGTGGCGGGACTGCACGTACCTACGACTCCTCTTACTTGATTCCAAACCCAGCTAGTTTAGCTCAGGTAAGTAGTATTTTCCTTTGGCCTAATTGAGGTACTAACAGCCTACCCACTCTACCAGAATTGTTGTCATCAAGATACCAACTATCACTGAACAACATAACCACAACCGTTGTCACTGGTGGTTGGTAGGGATGGAACCGACTGTGTCGACGGTGTTGGTTAGTGTTTTTCACCTAGCCTACAGCGTGGGACGAGCTTGAAGACTTGGTGATTTGCCAAGGTTTCAAATCGAGGTGCCAGACCGCATCTCAGGCTGGCACCGGTCCCCACAGCAGGTGGAATCCCTGCCAGCCACCAGCATCCAACCAGCGTAGATGTGCTTATAATGTCGTGTGTTTAGCCAACCAAGGTGCCATCCGGCGGGTCAACAGGATAAAGAGAATTCCTAAAACGACCCCCTTGATCAAGTTAAACGGAATAACCCCTAACAGGACTAACTTGCTAACGGGCAAGCCAATCGATATGTTTAGGACCTTTAAGTACAGTGGCGTAATGACCAACCAATTACCCAATGACAGCACTACGGTCAGACTCAGCGTCCCTAAAACCACGGCTAGGATTTGCCGGGTCAGCGAAGGATTTCGCCGCTTTAGTACTAGACTAATCGGCACGATTAAAGCTAGATCAGCAATAAACGCCGTCATCACCCCAATTAAGTTCACAACGTCCATACCGGTCGTCACAAAGTACAGTAGCTCTTTGACTGCTGCAATCAGGATCGCGCCACCTAGACCAAAGACACTCATGCCAATCAGCACGACCAAATCACTCAGATCAAGCTTCATATACGGCACAATGGGCACGATAGGTAACGCCACAAACATCAAGACATAGGAAATACCGGCGAATAACGCCATTTCCACCATTGCCCGAACGCTTAAACCACTACGACTGTTTTCCATAACTCTTGTTCCTCCTTGCGGCCATCTTTCGCGGTGCGCCCATAGAAAAAGGCCTCACCACAGAAGGGCGAGACCTTGGAGTTTACGCTAAAAAGGATACGCAAAAAGCAATGTCTCATCTTCTGCATACCAGACTTTACTGTCGGTTTCGGAGTTGCACCGAATCAACCGCTTGCGCGGGTCGCGGACTTTACCGCCGGTCGGGAATTGCACCCTGCCCTGAAGATGAACCTAAATTTATTACAAGTTAAATATACTAACTTTTAGAAAGTCTGTCAATGAAAAAGCTTACATCAGCCCAGTAGCCTGTTTGAGTTCTTTGACCTCTTCCGGTTTCAGTAAGCGGGCTTCCCCGGCATTGAGCCCCTTTAACGTCAAATTACCGTACTTTTCTCGCTTGAGTTTTTCAACCGGGTAACCGACCGCCTCTAACATTTTCTTCACTTGGTGATTTTTACCTTCGTGAATAATCAGTTGGACGATAGAAGACCTCTTCTTAGGGTCACTGCTTAACAACTTAGTCTTAGCTGGCGCATAGACTTCCCCGTCGACGGTCATGCCTTGACGGAGTTGCCGCATCGCATCGTTCGTCGGGGTCCCTGTAACCCGAGCCACGTAAGTCTTTTCAACTTCGTACTTAGGGTGGGTCAATCGGTTAGCCAGCTCGCCATCGTTCGTTAATAACAACAGACCAGCCGTATCATAATCTAACCGCCCCACTGGGTAAATCCGTTGGGGGATATCTTCAATGAGATCCACCACGGTCTTGCGGCCCTTTTCATCATTAGCCGTTGAAATAACCGCTCGAGGTTTGTACAGCATCACGTAGACCGGTGCTTCAGTCGTGACCGGCACACCATCAACCAGAATCTTGTCGTGAACGCCGACCTTGGTTCCTAGCTCAGTGACCACGGTGCCGTTAACCTTTACGCGACCGCTCATAATCAACTTTTCTGACTGTCGACGTGAGGCAACCCCGTCGTGGGCTAAAACTTTTTGTAGTCGTTCCATTAACTTTCATCTCCTGATTGATTTAATTGCTGATTGAAGGCTTGCAGAAATAAATCGCCGCCATCGCCCTCGTCAGTGGTGTCTCCTGGTGTAGCTGCCGCTGGCAAAGGTGGCAACTCATCTAAGGTCGTCAACCCAAAGTAATCTAAGAAATACGCACTCGTCCGGTACACCTTTGGTCGGCCGGGTTCATCCAAACGACCAGCGTCTTCGATCAGCCGCCGCAGAACTAATTTCTGCACGGTCGATGAACTCTGGACGCCCCGAATCTCATCAATTTCGATGCGGGTAATTGGCTGCCGGTACGCAATGATTGCTAAGACTTCTAGCGACGCTGGCGAAAGGTTGGTACTAAGTGGGTTCTCAAAGTAGTGTTTGATGACCTCGCCAGCGGCCGCCTTGGTCACTAGTCGATAGGTCGTATCGTTGACCATCAACTCCAGCGCGGAATCCGTATCCGCCGCGTACTTCTCGGCTAAGCGTTCCAAGCTGGCTAAAATGGCTGGTCGTAATAAGCCCGTAGCCGCTGCTAAATCAGCTACGGTAATGCCTTCGTCACCACTGACGAACAGGAGGCTTTCAATCTGTGCTAGGGGTGACATCGGGTCCATAACTTCCTTCCATTTTTAAAAATCCAACCTGAAGTGGTGCCAAGCGGTTGACCTGTTGTAACTGGACTTGTCGTTGACGAGCCAGTTCCAAGACTGCCAAGAAGGTCGTCACAACTTCTTCTAAAGCCGGTGCCCCGGCCAACAGCTTGTCAAAGTCGATGGGGTGCTTGGCTCGTTGTAAGCGGGTCAAGACGGTCGCCATCTGAGCCTTAATCGTAAAATGTTCTTGATGAATATTTTGGGTCACCGGCTTCGCAATCATTGCTCGGTGAACTAGTTTGGTCAAAGCCGCCTGCAAGTCACTGGTCTGAATACCCGGTGCAACCGACAACGTCACCGATTCCGGTACGGCCATCGCAGGTCGGGTGAAGTGTTCCTGTCGAGCTATGGCGCGCTTCTTCAGCTCCTGGGCAGCTTGCTTATAACGTTGATACTCCAACAATTGATTGACCAAGTCTTCCCGGGGATCCTCACCGGCATCTTCATCGACAGGATCCACCGTCGTTGGCTTGGGCAACAACAGCTTCGCCTTAATGGCCATCAAATTAGCCGCCATCACAAAGTACTCACCAGCAATATCTAGCCGCAGTTCCTGCATTTGATGCAAGTAGGTCAGATACTGACTGGTAATCGTCGTTATCCGAATATCGTAAATATCCATTTCATTGGTTTTAATTAAGTGTAGCAACAAGTCTAACGGGCCCTCAAAATCACTGACCTGAATCAGCGGTTGACCGTTCTCTGTGGCTTTGTCCATGGTAAAACTCCCATTTTGCAATAATCTTGGCCGTCGTTAGGGTTCCCATCAACCGCCTGTCCGGCGCTGTGGTGGCTAACTCATCTAGCATCTGCCAGGTGTTTCGCGTTAACTGCTTATCTGGCATCAACGTAATCAACCGAACGACCAGGTAGTCTCCCTGCACTTCTGCGCCCAGAGCTCCCGCGAAGTCGTCGTGCTCGTCCTTCCAGAGATAAAGGTTCCGGTCATCGCCGGCCTGGTACCATGCCAATTCCTTTTGCAGCCGGTCCCAGTCCTTAAAATTCGGCAACAGGCTCAACATGCCCATCGCAATCTTTTGATAATCGCTCCGATATTTAAGTAACATGGTCCCCCTCCATTCCAATCGTCTTCATACTTTACCACCCCCTTGCCGTAACGGCTAGGCGCGTGGATGATACGCATCATAAACATTCAGTAACCGTTTTTTTGAAATATGCGTGTAAATCTGGGTGGTCGTGATGTCCGCGTGACCCAGCAATTCCTGAACAACTCGTAAATCTGCGCCATTCTCCAAAATGTGCGTGGCAAATGAATGCCGCAGTGTATGCGGCGTGACATCCTTTTGAATGTCAGCCAACGCCACGTACTGCTTGATTTTTTGCCAGATGGACTGCCGCGACAGGCCACCACCGTGTGCATTTAAAAACAAATACGGGCTGGTGCGCTGTTTCAGTAATACCGGTCGACTGTGTGCCAAATACTGGTTGATCCAGTCGCTGGCTACGTCGCCGATTGGAATGATCCGTTCCTTGTCACCCTTACCCAGGGTCTGAATCAACCCCATCTCCAGGTGCAGATCGGCTAATTTTAAATGGACCAGCTCACTGACCCGTAGCCCCGTTGCGTACATGACCTCCAGAATCGCCCGATCGCGCAGTCCGTACTTATTGCTGGTATCCGGTGCCGCCAACAAACGGTCGACCTCGGCCACCGTCAGCACGGCCGGTAAGTGTTGGGCGTGCTTAGGCGCCGCCACGTTAGCCATCGGATTATCTGTCAGCTGGTGAGTCTGGATCAAGTAACGATAAAACTTACGCAGAGCCGAGACCGCGTGAATCACTGAATTGCGAGACTTGCCCTCAGCGGTCAGTGCACTCAAGTACGCCATGACCTGAAGCCGGTCGACCCGTTTAAAATCGGTGATTTTTTTAGGCGACAAATACTGCGCAAAATTTCGTAATTCCTGCGTATAGCTCGTGACTGAATTTTCGGCAAGCCCCTGCTCGACCCGCAGGTAGTGGGCAAAGTCCGCCGTCTGATTCGCCAGTTCAGTCATCTAACGCGCCTCCTAGTCAGTCGTCGACTCGTCCTCTTCAGCTTCAGAAACCAGCCATAATTGCCCATCGTGTTGCGTAATTTTTCGAGCCTTCAAGAGGTGACCAATGGCTCGCTTGAACTGACCCTTACTGATACCAAAGTACGCTTTGATGGCAGCTGGATCGCTCTTATCGCTGAATTCCAAGTGGCCGTCCTCACTGTGTTGCAAAGCAGCCAGCAACATTGCTGAATCATCATCAATGGCTTCGTAAGTCCGTGGACGTAAGGACAGGTTCAACGTCCCATCTTCGTGGACACCAATTACGCGGGCGTGTAATTCTTCACCTAAACGGGGTTCCTTTTCCCGTTCGGATGGGTGAATGAAGCCCAATTCATTGTTCTCAGTCATCACTCGGGTACCAACTAATTTCAGTTGGTAAGCGGTAGCGACCACGTTGGCGTTCTGCATGTGCTTCTTGGCTGGTTGGGCAATAGCTTGGTAAATTTCACCGTCAGCTAAGACACCCCAGAGGCGTTGTTTAGCATCCTCACGCAAAGCAATCATTAACCGGTCACCCTGTTGGGGCCACAATTCCATGATATCAGGTAGGTCATCCAGTGAAACGACGATGTCTTTGTTAGGCAAACCGATGTTGACGAAGACCCCTAAGGTCCGTTGGCTCCGGACGACCGTTCCCATGCCATAATGGTCGACCTGAACGGCTGGTGCGTCCCGGGTAATCTGCATGTCATGGTCTTCATTCTCATAGGCAAATCCCTTAAAGGTTGAGCCTAACTTCAATGGTTTCTTAATTTCTGATTTATCCAGCCGAAAGGTCGTCCCGGCAACCTGGACGTAGTAATCTTTTTCATTTTCATCGGTAACTTTGCCCGCGATGATGCGGCCTAATAGTTCTTCCATAATCTCCTCAATTCTACTGGTTTCCCAGTCTACCGTTCAAAAGTGTCTACCCCTTATTTTACACGGAAACCGTCCAACTAGCGAGCTTTAATCCCACTAAAGTTCGAAAGAATTACCGGTAAAAATGATGACACCAAACTCAGCAAAACATCGCACTCCGGTGGTCAGGGGCGGGGCCTGCTGTGGGGACGCTTCAGCCCAGGTGCGGGCTTCTCGCTCGATTTCAAGCCACGAAACCCCCGTGTCTTGAAATTCGCCCATGGCCTAAGCTAGCACAAAACGCTAGCTAACGCCATTTCCACGGCTGTCCCCGCCCCTGACCACCTCCGGCTTTGACGGTATGTTTCTGGCATTATTGGAATTGAAATTCGTTGTAAAATTAGGTGGACGTTGATTTAGACTGTGGCTTTTTAAAATTTCATTCATTATCCGCAGACTTGCAGATACTTCTGACCGATATCTTTCATCCTACAAGCCACCCACCACTGACACAGAAAAGTTGTTATCGGATACAAAGGATAAGCCTTGACGTACCAACGCAAAGCTCACTGCATCTAAGATAACTTCTTAATTCCAAAAGTGTTTGACGTAATGCCTTTACTCACTTTCATCGACAGCGACCAACAGGCGTTAACCGGTATAACAGCAACCTCGAAAATTAATGTTAAAGTTACTGACAATATCAGTGACCAGAGATGGGGCGGCATCAATCAGCTGTGTCAATGGTCTTAGCTGGGAACCAGCTTAGAGCATGGGACGAGCTTTAAGACTTGTGTTTTTCAAGGCTTAAAGTCGAACCGGAGGACCGCCCCTCAGGCCGTAGGCGGTCCCCACAGCTGATTGATGCCGCCCCATCGTCGGAAACGGCAATCATCACAATTTTCAAAGATTTCCAACTTCAGTGCAGCAAAAAACGGACCCCCGACAGAGGGTCCGTTTTTAATAACAGGTTTATCTCAAATTAAAGCGCGTTGGAAGCACCGTGGTAAACGATACCGCGACGTGAGTCAACGGTGATCAATTCGCCATCGGAGATCTTGTCGCTGGCACCAGTAGCGCCAACGATAACAGGAATCCCCATGGAAATCCCAACAACAGCTGCGTGAGAAGTCAACCCACCGTTTTCAACGATAACGGCGCTAGACTTTTCGATAGCTGGCAAGTAGTCTTTGTCGGTGTTCTTGGCAATCAAGATACCACCTTCAACGACTTTAGCATTTGCATCAGCAGCGGAGTCGGCGATGATTGCTTTACCAATCACAGTGTCGTCACCAACACCTTGGCCTTGAACTAACTTTGAACCGATCAATTGGATCTTCATCAAGTTAGTCGTTCCGCGTTCGCCGACTGGGACACCAGCGGTGATTAAGATCAAGTCGCCTTCCTTAGCTAAGCCCGTTTCAACGGCCTTGGCTGCAGCCAGGTCAAACATTTCATCAGTGTTTGAAGGCTTTTCGGTAACGATTGGGTAAACACCCCAGTTGACCATCAAACCACGACGGGTCCGGTCGTCAAAGGTAACAGCTAAGATATCAGCATTTGGCCGGTACTTAGAAATCATCTTGGCAGTGTAGCCACTTTCAGTTGCAGCAACGATGGTCTTAACGCCCAATTCGTTAGCAACACGAGCAACGGAAGCACCGATTGATTCGGTAACGTCACCGTTGTCGAAGTTCAAGTTGTCACGACCAAAGTCCTTCAAAGCATTTTCAGCCTTGATGTCGATCCGGTTCATCGTAGCAACGGATTCTACTGGGTATTCACCGTTAGCACTTTCACCAGAAAGCATAGTTGCGTCAGTACCATCAAAGACGGCGTTGGCAACGTCAGATGCTTCGGCACGTGTAGGACGTGGGTTTTCTTGCATGGAGTCTAACATTTGGGTAGCCGTGATAACTGGCTTACCTAAGAAGTTACACTTCTTGATCAAAGCCTTTTGTACCAAAGGCACGTTTTCCGTTGGAATTTCAACACCCATGTCACCACGAGCAACCATCAAACCATCGGAAACCTTGATGATGTCATCAAAGTTGTTGATACCTTCTTGGGATTCGATCTTAGGGAAGATTTGCACGTGTTCCATGTGCTTTTCTTCAAGAAGTTCACGGATGTCCATAACATCTTGAGGCTTCCGAACGAATGAAGCAGCGATGAAGTTGATTTCGTGATCCAAACCAAAACGAATATCATCGGAGTCCTTTTCAGTGATCCCAGGTAAGTTGATGGAAACGCCGGGAGCGTTAACACCCTTACGGGAACCCAGAACACCATCGTTTTGAGCAACAACAACTAATTCCTTAGCTGCGTCATCCTTACTTTCAACAACTGAGTCCAGTAAACCATCATCGAATAAGACGTGGCCACCTTCGTTAACATCATCGTATAAACCAGGGTAAGTAACAGCAATCTTTTCCTTGGTTCCTTCAAGTGAGGCATCCATTGAAATACGGAATTTGTCGCCAGTCTTGAATTGGAGCTTGCCGCCCTTTTCAACAGTGGTCCGGATTTCAGCACCCTTAGTATCCAACATGATACCAACGGTCTTACCAGTGATCTTTTCAGCCTTGTGGACGTTTTCCAAACGACCCAAGTGTTCTTCATGGTCACCATGTGAGAAGTTGAACCGGAAGATGTTGGCGCCTGATTCAATCAACTTAACAATCGTATCAACGTCAGTACTTGCGGGGCCAAGGGTACTTACGATCTTGGTTTTCTTCATTAGAAAAATCTCTCCTTTAGAATTGGCACGAACGGCTCGGCAATTTTATACAAAATTAACGGGCCGAAACATTCGGCACAAATTTGTTTCCAAAATTATTCTATCACTTTTGAAATTTATTGTCGCCTTTGTTTACCGAATTTTCGCCCGATTGTACACAAATTCTCAAAGTAAACGTTTTCACCGTCGTGGCGGGCCTCATGATACTTAAAAACCTACTGATTATATAATCGGTAGGTTATCAAGTGAATAATTTTTAATTTACTTTAAGACTTCTGCTTCGACCGGAATCGTGAAACCTAATTCGGCGATATCCTGATCAAAGGTTTTCACCGTGTCCACGGAAACGGTCAGGGCATCTTTACCAAACTTGTTTAGCTTGCCCAAAATCTTGGGTGGCACCGTAATGATGTCACAGCCAGTTTGGTCAGCCTGCACGATGTTAAAGGCTTCCCGAGTGCTGGCCCACAGTAACTCGACATTTTCCTTGGTGTGGCAGAGGTCTGCTGATTGTCGCATCAGTGGCAATGGATCAACGCCAGTGTCCGCAATCCGCCCTGCAAAGACGGACACAATCCCGCCCACTGCTTCATCCAGGCTAGCAACTGCTAGCTTCACCTGATCTAACGTGGTAATCGCCGTCACGTTTACCCGGACCCCAGCAGCTGAGAGTTCACTGATCACATCGCCATTGTCTTCCCCGTTGGCCCGGATAACCGGAATCTTAACGGCTACGTGACTACCGAGGGACGAAAGTAATTTGGCTTCAGCTAACATGCGTTCTGGCGTGTTACCAAAGACTTCGAAACTGATCGATTGGTCTGGGAAGGTCGCAACTGCCTCCTTCGCGAATGACAGGTAATCAGTAATCCCCGCCGCCTTCATCAAACTAGGGTTCGTGGTGAACCCTTCGACGAGTCCCTGAGCAGCTACAGCCTTCATTGCGGATAATTCGGCACCATCTGAATATACTTTTACGGATAATTGCATGAAAAAATACCTCCCGAAATATTTGTTATCAATCATTGGTATAAGCATACTAAAGCCGGTACAAATAGTCCAGAGGTATTTTTCGCAAAATTGGTCTATCCATTCTTAAAAACAACATTACCGCTGCCCATCAATTCTTCCAGGGGACTAACTAAAGTTGCATCCCCCGCTAACCACTGATTCCGCGGCAAGACTCGCTTTTGGTCCGTCTGCGGTTGGTAGACGATCACCGGGACATCCCCATGATGTGTAGTCAGAAATTGGCCTAATTTCGCCGCAATATTCCGCTCATCGTGTTGGGCATCTACCCGAACAAACCACCGGGCCCCATTGGGCAGCTTAGGCGCCAACTGGTCCTGCATGGTCTCAGCTAACGTGACCTGATCTGCGACGATCTGTAGGCCACGTTGCTGTTCGACCTTGCCCCTGACAACAACGACTTGATCGGTCTTCAGCCACTCGCTGGCCTGCCGATACTGATTGGGGAAGACTGTGATGCTCACGTCGGCTGTCTCATCACTGGCAGTCAGAAACGCCATCGGTTCACCCCGTTTGGTCCGGATCGTCCGAATCTTGGTCACGTAGACCACGACAGCCACCCGCGCGTTCTCGGCTAGTTCTGTGATGGGAACTGCGTGAATTTTCTCGGCCAACGCCTGGTACTGGGCGACCGGGTGTCCGGACAAATAGGCACCTAGTACGGATTCCTCCTGCGTTAGTTTGGTCATCAAGTCGAGGTCTGGCAACGGTTTGACCTTCGGCGCTAACGCCGCAAAGAGCTCCACGTTGTCCCCAGACAACTCCACACTACTGATGAACTCCGGTAACGCCGCCAATAATTCTGCCCGGTTATGGCCAAAGCCGTCGAACGCCCCCGCGTAGACCAACGCGTTTAATAGGTCCGCCTTTCGATACTTGCCATCGATCCGTTGCAGGAACTGGTGGAGGTCGCGGTATGGGCCATTCTCATGCCGGTCGGCTAAGACTTCTCTGAGGAAGTCCTTTCGCACCCCTTTGATACTGCTTAACCCAAAGATGATGTCGGCTCCCTGCAAATTAAAGTAGGCCGTCGACCGGTTGATATCTGGCGGCTGAATGCCAACACCGTGCCGCTTAGCTTCCGTCAAGTACATCTTCGTCTTAACTGGCACGTTGACCACCGAATTTAAGAGTGCTGCGTAGAATGGTCCCGGATAGTGGGCCTTCAGGTAAGCTAATTGGAAGGCTAGCTTACTATAGGCCACCGCATGGGACCGGTTAAAACCGTAGTTGGCAAACCGGTCGATATAGGCAAAGACCTTTTGGGCCACGTCCTCGTCATAACCCAATTGACGGGCACCAGTAACAAATTTCTTCTGCATGGCGTCCATGGTCTGTTTCTTCTTCTTACTCATTGCCCGGCGAAGCAAGTCGGCCTCACCCAACGTGAAGCCTCCCATGACGGAGGCCACCTGCATGACCTGTTCCTGATAGACCAAGACACCGTACGTCGGTCCCAAGATGGGAGCCAAGGCCTCGGCTGGATAAGTGACCGGTTCCTGACCGTGTTTCCGCCGAACAAAGCTATCAATGTTTTCCATTGGCCCCGGCCGGTACAGGGCATTGACCGCGGCCACTAGTTCAAAGCTGTCCGGTTGAAGTTGACGCAGGACCCGTTTGATCCCTGAAGATTCAAACTGAAAGACGCCATTTGTCTCCCCCTGGGCAAAGAGCTTGAGGGTGGCTGCATCATTTAAATCAATTTGATTGATATCGAGCACCTGTCCCGTCTGTTTTCTAACCAGTGCCAGAGCGTTGGCTAAAATGCTGAGATTCCGCAGTCCTAGGAAATCCATCTTGAGCAGACCAACTGCTTCCACAGTGTCCTTGGGATACTGCGTCATCAGGAGGTCTTCACTTCCCGGTTGCAGGGGGACGAGCTCAGTCAACGGTCCTTGGCTCAACACGATGCCGGCCGCATGGGTCGAATAGTGACGGGGCAATCCCTCTAGCTTCTGAGCCGTCGCAAACAGCAACTGATTCTGCGGACTATCCGCTACCAAGTTACGGAGCTTTTGTGACTGGTCATAGGCCGCCTGCAAAGTAATGTGCAATTGATTGGGAATGGCCGCACTCCAATCGCTCAACGTATACGGTGGCATCCCCAGGACCCGCCCAACGTCACGCAACGCGGCCTTAGTCGCCAGTGTCCCGAAGGTAATGATCTGAGCCACTCTGGAATGACCGTACTTATCGTGAACGTACTGCAAGACCTGTTCCCGTTTGTCATCCGGAATATCCAGATCAATATCGGGCATCTGGGCCCGTTCCTCGTTCAAGAAACGTTCAAACAACAGGTTATACGCCAACGGATCAACCTCGGTAATCGCTAAAACGTACGCGACCAAGGAGCCCGCCGCAGACCCCCGCCCTGGACCCGTTTGAATGTGGGCGCGGTGGGCGTAGTTCATGACGTCCCAAATAATGAGAAAATAATCGTCAAACCCCATCCGGTGAATGACGCCTAGTTCGCGCTCTAAGCGTTGCTGATAGGGCTGAGTGTCAGTGATCCCATCTGCTTGCAGCCGTCGCTGAAGGCCCTGTTGACAGAGTTCACGCAGATACTCTTGTGAGGGCTGGTGGTTAGGCGTCGGATATTCGGGCAATTGGGGCTGCTTAAATTGCAACGTCACGTGGCTTTTAGCGGCCAGGTCGGCCGTAGCTTGAACCGCTGACTGCAGGCCAGCCGCATTGAACCGTTCTGCCTGTTCCTGAGCCGGGCGTAGCCAATGCTCCCCCGTCTTCTGTTGCTCAGCCTCGGGGTCACTGATCGTGGCACCAGCATCAATGGCCCGTAAGACCGTCACAGCAAAGTGATCATCGGCATTGAGGTAGTCGACGGGCGCCAGCGCAACTAATGACGCCTGAACGCTCGTTGCCACCCGTTGGAGCGCTGCCTGTAAGGGCGCATCGGCCTTAGCCCCGATTCCCACGGCTAGAGCCCCCACGTGCCAGTCTTGAAACTGCTTTAAGACGCGACTAGCCACCGCTTCATCCCCAGCCGCCAGAAGTTGATGCGCCTCACTGTCTAATGGTGCAATAACGCTGAGATGACTCAGATTAGCGACCTGCTCGTGTAGATCAACGGCCCCCTGGGCTACCTGGTACGCCGTCGACAACTGCATCAGCTGCTGATAACCGGTAAAGTCTTGGGCAATAAACAACCACTCCTGGTCCTCCTCGGCACCACTCAAACTCTGAGTCGTCAGGGACAGTCCTAGTAATGGCTGAATCCCCACCCGTTGACAGGCATTATAGAAGGCAACTTCCCCGTACATGACGTTCTTATCCGTCAACGCCAACGCCGTATAACCGCGATCTTTCGCCGTTTGTACCAGTTGGTCGATGCGGTTCGTGCTCTGTAACAAGCTATAAGTACTTAGGACCTGTAAAGGAACAAACATGGTCGATTCTCCTCTCTGTAAATCTCATTATCGCTATTATACCAGAAAAAGGGGCGGATTTTACCCGGGGTGAACATTTGTTCGCTAGTTGTTAAAACATACTTCCTAGATAATCAGATCACCGCTCTAAAATTAACGCATTGCGCACTTCCAATTGACAACCGGATGATCCGTTCAACCGTGTTGAAGCGGTTCTAATCGCCGCTTACCGACAGTCTCTCGTCAGCATCCCCACTAACTTCTCTGCCAACGGCTAAGCTCATTTGCCAGCTATTCTCACAGACAACCCCATCAATTCGAGCGCTTCCCAGCAAAAAAAAGCCCAGCTCTAGGCCAGACTCTTTCGTACAAATGCAAATTTGCTTAATCCTTAGCCGCTTTGACTTGGGGTTGATGCGTAAACGTCAGTTGGTCGTCCACCACATCAATGGTGATCAAACTGTCCGCTGGAATCTTACCCGCAATCAATTCCTTTGCCAGTGGCGTTTCCACGTGCGTCGTAATGAAACGTTGCAGTGGTCGGGCCCCAAAGGCTGGCAAGTAACCCTTCTGGGCAATCCAGGCCTGAGCCGCTGGCGTACTGGTTAAGTCTAGTGACTGTTCGTGAAGCCGGGTGGCCAGATGACCGATCAATTTGACCACGATTTGTTGCACATCGGCCAATGTCAGTGGCGTAAACATAATCGTTTCATCAATTCGGTTCAAGAACTCTGGCCGGAAGTGACTCTGTAAAAGCTGAGCCACTTGTTGTTGGGCTGCCGGTTGAATGTTGCCCTGGTCGTCGGTCCCTTTCAGCAGGATGTCTGACCCCAGGTTGGAGGTCATGATCAAGATGGTGTTCTTAAAGTCCACGGTCCGTCCCTGGCTGTCAGTCAGACGACCATCGTCCAAGACTTGGAGGAGCAGGTTGAAGACATCCGGATGAGCCTTCTCAACTTCATCAAACAGCACGATGGTGTAAGGGTTCCGCCGAACGGCCTCGGTTAGTTGGCCGCCTTCCTCGTAGCCCACGTAGCCAGGGGCAGCCCCGACTAACCGTGAGACGGATTCCTTTTCCATATACTCAGACATATCAATGCGGACCATGTGGTCTTCACTATCAAACAGGTTGGCCGCTAACGCCTTGGCCAGTTCGGTTTTTCCGACCCCGGTTGGTCCCAGAAAGAGGAACGAGCCAAGTGGTTTCGTCGGGTCCTGTAACCCCGCTCTGGAACGCAGAACGGCATCAGCCACTGCTGAAACGGCTTGGTCCTGTCCTACGACCCGGTCATGTAACCGGTCGGCGAGCTTCAACAGTTTTTCTCGTTCACCCTGTACCAACTTGGTGACGGGGATGCCAGTCATGCGACTGACTACCGCGGCAATCTCATTTTCCGTGACGGATTCCGAAACTAACCAACCCTGTTGTTGCTCCTCCTGTTGTTCCATGGTAGCCAATTCCTTTTCCAGTTTAGGAATCGTGCCGTGTTGCAATTCAGCCGCCTTGTTCAGATCATACTGGGCTTCCGCATTCTCCAAATCCCGCTTGGCTGTGTCCAGCTCAGTCTTCTTGTCACCAACACTCTTGATGGCCGTCTTCTCTTGATTCCACCGGGCGCTCAACTTATCGACTTTTTCCTTAGTGTTCGCAAGGTCCTTTTGCAACTCGGTCAGACGTTCCTTAGAGGCGTCGTCCGTTTCTTGCTTCAGCGCGGTCTGTTCGACCTGCATCCGCATCAATTGCCGCCGAGCTTGATCCAGTTCCGTGGGAGCCGAATTCATTTCCACCCGGATGGAAGCGGAGGCCTCGTCGACCAAGTCAATCGCCTTATCGGGCAGGAAGCGGTCCGTCAAGTAGCGGTCGGACAGTTTGGCCGCCGCAATCAACGCGTTGTCGTGAATCTTGACCCCGTGGTGAATTTCAAAGCGTTCGCGCAGGCCTCGTAAGATGGTGACAGTGTCGTCAACGCTCGGTTCGTTGACCAGAACCCGTTGGAACCGCCGGGCGAGGGCCTTGTCCTTTTCCAAATACTCGCGGTATTCGTCTAAAGTCGTCGCCCCAATCAAATGCAGTTCGCCCCGAGCCAGCATTGGCTTCAAGAGGTTCCCAGCGTCCATACTACCTTCAGCCTTACCGGCCCCCACAATGTTGTGAATCTCATCAATAAACATGATGATTTGACCGTCACTCTTGGTGACTTCCTTCAAAACGGCCTTCAACCGTTCCTCAAACTCCCCCCGGTACTTGGCCCCCGCAATCAGAGAACCCATGTCCAGGGAGAAAATCGTCTTGTCCTTCAGGTTGTCGGGAACATCCCCCCGCACGATTCGTTGGGCCAGGCCTTCAACGATGGCCGTCTTACCAACCCCGGCTTCCCCAATCAACACGGGATTGTTCTTGGTCTTCCGAGAAAGAATGCGGATCACCGAGAGAATTTCGTCATCCCGCCCAATGATGGGGTCGATTTTCCCACTGCGCATCGCCTTGACCAGGTCGGTCCCGTATTTCTCCAAGGCCTGGTACTGGTCCTCCTGATTCTTTGAGGTAACGCGTTCGCCGCCCCGTAATTTATCTACGGCGTTACGGACCATTTGCTCGGTGATGCCCTGGCTCTTCAGGTAATCCGTCAGGTTCTCACCGCTCAGCTGCATCAACGCAATGACGACCACGTCAATTGCCATGAACTCATCGTGGTAGCGTTCACGAATGCTGTCGGCCTTCTGTAAGAGGTCGGTCAGGTTACGGGAAAATTCTTGGCCGTACTGGACGCCGCTACCGGAGACGGTACTGATACCATCCAGCTCCCGGTCTAACTCACCGTCTAAGGCGTTGATATCTACCCCAGCATTGGACAAGATCTCGCGGCCAAGTTCTCCGGGTTGAATCAAGTATTTGAATAGGTGCGCGACCGTGACCGCTTGGTGCTTACGCGTCATCGCAATGCGTTGGGCCTCACCCAAGGCCGCAGTTAAGGCTTCAGTCATTTTATCTGGATTCATCAAAACTCCTCCTCAATTAAAGTTGCAAATTTAAGTGGGTCTAAAAAAGAGGCCACCCTTAGGATAACCTCCATTTTTCACTCATATTCTAACTGATATTGACCAAAAATCAAAATAATTTGACCAATTTTGACTAATTAAATTAAGCCTGTTGTTCTGAGAGTTGCGCAATCTTGATCACCACGTCAGTTGCTTGTTCCATGGTTTGTTCGGAAACGTACTCGAAGCGGCCGTGCATGTTCTCGCCACCGGCAAACAGGTTAGGCGTTGGCAAGCCCATGAAGGAAATCTTGGACCCGTCAGTCCCCCCACGAACAGGGAAGATCAGGGGCTTGATGTTCAAGTCTTCCATGGCTTCCTTAGCCAAATCGACCACCGTCATATCCTTCTCGATCACTTCACGCATATTGTAGTACTGGTCCTTAATGGTAACGTGAACTCGGTCGGACCCGTATTGTTGGTTCAACTGGTCGGCGACCCCTTGGAACAGCTTCTTCCGGTCTTCAAAGATGGCCCGGTCATGGTCCCGAATGATGTAGCTCAGGTGAGCCGTATCAACAGTTCCGTTCATGCTGTAAAGGTGGAAGAACCCTTCGCGGCCCTCGGTATTTTCTGGCCGATCATGTTCTGGCAAAGCTGCATGGAAGTCCATGGCAACCTGTGACGCGTTGACCATGACGCCCTTGGCTTCGGCCGGGTGCACGTTCGTCCCGGTAACCTCTACCTGCGCGTCAGCTGCGTTAAAGGTTTCGTATTCCAACTGACCTAACGGACCACCATCGACGGTGTACGCAATGTCAGCCCCAAAATCGGCAACGTCAAAGTTATCAGCACCAGTACCGATTTCTTCATCGGGCCCCAGGCCAATTTCAATTTCACCGTGCTTGATTTCTGGGTGCGCCAACAGGTATTCCATGGCTGCCATAATTTCAGCAACCCCGGACTTGTCGTCGGCCCCCAGCAAGGTACTCCCGTCGGAAGTGATCAGGGTGTGGCCCTGGTAGTTTTTCAGATTGGGAAAGACAGCTGGATCTAGGGTGTATTTCCCGGCAGCGTCCAATTTAATGACAGACTTGCCGTCGTAGTTTTCAACGATTTGTGGATCAATGTTTTCACTGTTGAAATCAGCCGTGTCAAAGTGGGAAATGAACCCCAACTTCTTGACTTGCTTGTCGGTGTTGGCCGGCAAGGTCGCGTAGACGTAAGCGGATTGCGCGTTGATGTGCACATTCTCTAACCCAATGGCTTCTAAGTCCTTAACCAAGCCCTCAGCAAACGCCGTCAAACGGGGCGTTGAGGGAATCGTGGTCGAACTAGGGTCAGACCGCGTATTGATCTTGACGTACTTCAAGAAACGGGGGATTAAGTTTTCATACTTTGCCAAAATAAATCACTCCTCAATCAAATTCGATACTAGTTTTAGTTTACCCGTTTTCAAAATTAAATAAAAGTAAACGGGTCAGTATTTAATTGTGAGGCCACCACGGTGATTGGCCAGTGGTTTTCAGCCGCCCAGTCCTGAAAAAGCTGGGTCAGGTGTGGCTTACAAATGCTTTCAATGTGATGACCAGGATCGATAACGTTCAATGCCGCCGCAATCATATCGTGGGCGGGATGATACGAGATGTCCCCGGTCACGTAAACGTCGGCCCCGTGGTCAATGGCCGCTTGATAGAACGGCCCACCACTGCCACCAAGCACAGCAACGCGTTTCACCACGGCATCGGGCGTGTGACTGATCAGCCGCAACCCGGGAACGTTGAAGACCGTCTTGCAGTGTTCAGCAAATGTCATGACCGACGTCGGCTCCGCGAGGTCGCCCACCCGACCCATGGTAATGGCCGGCGTGGCGGTACTGCCACCACTGGGCACCAACCCACGAACGTTTTGCAGGTCGAGCGCTGCGGCCAGCCAATCGTTCATACCGCCCGGCGCACTATCTAAGTTGGTATGGGCGCCGTAGACCGTGATGTCGTGTTTTAATAACGTCGCATACATCTGATTCTGCGGTACGGCCAAGTCCAAATTCTTCGCTGGATGGAAGACCATTGGATGGTGGGCAAAGATAAAGTCCGCCCCCACCTGAATCGCCTCTTCAACTACCTCAGGCCGGACATCCAAGGTAACCAGTACCTTGTGAACCTCGGCATCGAGACTGCCTAGTTGCAGGCCAACGGGATCACCGGGCTCCGCCCACGTCTTAGGAGCAAATTGTTCAAAACGGTCAACTAACTCACGCACCAACACGTTGCAAGACCTCCTCAATTTCACTGATTTTCGTGTGTAGTTCTGCGACCTTCGCTGCGGGAACCTCCTTGGCCGATTGGACTTGTTGGAGAACCTCTTTCGTGCGCTTCAACTCCCGTTGCCACTTGGCGATGAAGGTTGCGTTGTGGGCTGCCAACAAGAACGGTCCAAACCGCAACTGTTCCTCAGTGTATTGCTCAGGTTGGTCGGCACGGTCAGCCACCAAAATTTCGTAGTCGTGACCATCTTCGCTCACAATTTCTTCCGCTTGTAGCTGAAAACCATGGGTCATCAGGAACGTGCGCAGCGTCATTTCCCCCACGTTGGGCTGTAAGATCAACCGGTTAACACCAGCTAAGCGATCAAAGTCCTGCGTCAAAATCTGGGTGATCAACGCACCACCCATCCCCGCAATAACGACCGTGTCGATGTTATCGCTGGGTTCCATGGCTTTTAAACCGTTAGCCAACCGGGCAGTAATCTTGTCGGTCAGCTGAGTCTGTTCAATTTCGCGTTGGGCATTCTTAAAGGGACCGGGCACAACTTCACCAGCGACTCCGCCGGCGATGACGCCGCGCTTAGCTAAATTAACGGGTAAATAGGCGTGATCCGTGCCGATATCAGCGATGCGGCTCCCCGGTAATACGTATTTGGCCACGGTAGCTAACCGGACCGAAAGATGATCTGCGTCCATATGAATGACTCTTCCTTTCTACTGTTGGTGCTGGCCGGCAATGCTACCCGCCAACACACGTCTCATCTCTCAAGTATAAGGCACTCATCGACAATTGAATAGCGGGAAATTCTGGCAGTGTGCCACATGGGCGATCACTATACTGGATTGATTGCGCTCCGGTGGTCAGGGATTCCGCCTGCTGTGGGGACGCTTCAGACTGGAAGAACACCAGTCTTCTCGCTCGATTTGAAGCCACGAAGGCCCCGTGTCTTCAAAGTCGCCCGTGGTGTAAGCTGGAAATTCACCAGCAAACACCACCTTCACGGCCGGCTCCACCCCTGACCACCTCCGGCTCTGATTGTGGTTTATCATGATTTCTGCCTTTGTGAGCTAACTGTTAAAAGATTCTGTAGCTAAGTAACAGTGAAACTTTACGTCAGCCAAGAAGGTCCCCGATATGGGCTTAAGGTGGCACAGTTTAATCCCCATACCTGGTAGCGGGTATGGTGGAAAGACACCTCTCTAGCTAGCCTTCAATTTTTTCACTCTGCCGATAACTAAAAAAAGCGTCCCACAGACAACCGAATTATCTTGGACTTGTCTGCGAAGACGCCATTTCTATTCAAGTGAAACTTCGACCGGATTCATTTTTCTGACATAGAGACCGTTGAGAATCCCCAGCGCTAAAAAGCCAACGTAGGCGTAATCATGCGCATCCAGGGGACCGATCCAGGTACCAATAAATCCTAAACAAATCACCGCCACCACTGCGGCAACCCAACCGATCACCTGTTGTCGCTTAAAGAACAACGTCACCGTGAAGACAAACGTCGCTAGCGTCCAGATTCCCCAAACAACGTTTACATACAACGCCAAGTCATGGTAAAAAACGGCTGATGCGTTAAAGAAACAATTATCCGCCAAATCAGCAGTGACCAGTAACCCTATTACCCCCAATATCCACGAGATGATTCTAACAGTCTTTTTCATTCGTAACACGCCTCCAACTAACTTGTTTGACTAGTCGTCAAATCAGCTAGTCTGCCACGAGAGCTTGCGGTTCATGGCATCCCCCGTTAAAGATCGTTTCGACGGACGATTGTTATCTTCTTAAGTATAACCTTAACCAAGTATATTGATACCCTTATAGACGGTTCTTCAGCGATGCCATCGACCGTTCTAAAGGTGCTGAATTTAGGTTGTGACATTGATTGGTTCATATCATTTCGAAAAAAAGATACCAGCATACCCACACTTGTGCGTGGCGTACGCTGATATCTTAAGTTAGTACACATTTACTAAACTGAAAACTAATGATGTTGTGCTCACTGCCTACTAACACACCAGCAGAAATCACACAAATCCATCATAGCCGGAGGTTGCCGAAGCTTCAAGTCGCGGGACAAGACCGCTTCACAGGCTTGTCCCGGTCCCCACAGCTGGTGGCTTGCCCGGCAACCAGAGGCGGCAATCAACGACTATTTCTGCCGTCGTGAGGGTGTCGCTTGATCAGAATCAGTGCCATTGACCGGCGCATCCCGCATATTGGAATAAGGATACGGGTACGTAATCTTCATGACAGCCGGCATCACGATTGGCAACAGGATGACCAGCAAGATGATCCCAATGATGACGGCTAACGCAATTTGAATCAGCGTCATGACCCCAGATGGAATCAAGGCAGCAAACGTCCCACTCAGGATAATCCCAGCCGAGATGACAACTGTCCCGATAACCGTGGCTGCCCGCAACATCTTGTCACTGGTAGCACCCGGCTCATGCAGGAACTCACGATACTTCCGCATCAAGAAGATCGAGTAATCGACCCCGAGTGAGATCAACATGACGAACGTGAAGAATGGTGTGTTCCACGTCAACATGTCGGCCCCTAGAACTGGTTTGACCAACCAATGAACGATGGTCAAAGCCCCAGAGTAGGCAACTAACAGAATTCCTTCGATCACAATTGGTTGAACTAGTGAGCGGGTAACCACCATCAGGGCGACAAAGAGACCGGCTAACATGATGATGACCGTCCGCGTAAAGTCGCTGGAAGCCATGTCGTTGATATCGTTGGTCTGTGAGGTATTACCCCCAAAGGCAATCTTAGCACCACTCAGACTCGTCCCAGCTAGTGACCCGTTGACAACTTTTTCCAATTTCGGCAACCGAGCCATCGCGGCAGCGGAACTGGGATCATCATTTAGCACTACTGTCAGTTTGGTCAGCTTCTTGTTCGGCGACATGTAAGTCGTCAGTGCTGGCTTAAACGAACTCCCGTGTAACTGCTTCGTTGGGATGTAGAACGTCTTGGTGGCGGCGGACTTTTGCAACCCCTTCAGGTAGGCGTTAGCGGTACCGACCCCACTGGAAACTTGCGTGAGTCCGGTCGTTGCTGAGCCTAATCCCTTGCGCAATGCCGTTAATTGCTTACTCATCGCGGCTAACTTCTCCGCCATGGTTTGATTACCAGCGGCTACTTGATTAGCCCCGGAAACCAGAGAAGGCATCTTACCGTTGATGGTAAACATGGCACTGGACAGCTGACTCGTCGCACTAGCTAGCTGACTACTCTGTGAACCTGCCTTTTGCAAAGCCGTTTGAGCACCTGGTAGGACCACGTTTGACTTTTGCGCCAACGCGGCCACCGCAGTCTGCAATTGACTGGTTGAACTTTGCAGGCTGGTCAACTGAGTGGCCACGCTTTGATCAGCAGCACCGATGGACGTGGCGTCCGACTTGATCTTTGGCAAAGCCGTGCTCAAAGCTGATTTCAAAGCACTTTGCGCCGTGGATTGCTGTTGAAGCAACCCAGCCAAGACTTTCTTCTGTTCTGCGGACAGCGGCACCCCGTTAGAACTGAAGGCACTGGCCACCGTACTCGTGCTCATGGTTGGCAAATTAGCCGTGGCACTCTGCAAATTGGCCAGTTGCTTACCAATGTCTTGGGTGCTGGTCTTGATGGTCGTCAGTGAGCTCGTAACCCCGCTGGTGCTGGCCGAATTACCCGAGACTTGCTGGTTTAATTGTTGAATGGCATTGTTCAATTGTGGCAAGGCTGCTTCCAACTGAGCAAGTTGGGCCGCCTGCTTCCCACCAGAGGCGGAAGACACTTGGCTATTCAAGGAATTAACCCCAGTTGAGACCTGTGAAATGGCGGACTGTAGCTGGTTAGTCCCGGTGCTGACTTGCTTAGCCCCACTGGCTAACTTGTTAGCGTCCTGAACCTCCCCCGAAACATTTTGCTTACTCAATTGGCTATCAGCGGACTTCAGTCCCTTGTTGACCTGGTCAACACCCTTTTGGGCTTTGACTAAGCCGCTCGTCACTGAACTCATTTGATTTCTGACGTACAGTTCCTTGATGGCTTTCCCACCAGGCTGCGTGACGGAAGCCACGGTCTTGACCCCGTCAGAAGCCTGTAACTGCTTCGTTAACCGGTCGATCAGGAGCAGGGACTTTTCGTTGTCTAATTTATGATCACTTTGAATATAAATAGTGGTTGGCTCAGCAGTCCCCTTGGAAAAATGCTGTTGCACCACCTTAAACCCTTGCTTGGCGGGGACATTATCGCCAATTTCCACCAAGTTGTCGAAGTCCAACGTCCCGTGAGACGACAGAGCTAACGGAATAAACACGATACCGGTAACAATCAGCGTAATAATGGGCCGAATCATGGCGTGTTTGGCCATACCGTGCCACAAACGACTGTCTCCTTCACCGGAGAACTTCTTGATCGGCCAGAACATCTTCCGACCACAGATGGCCATGAAGAATGGGTTCAGCGTCAGGAGTACGGCCAAGAGGACCACGACCCCAACGGCAATACCGACCGCTGACTTGTAGAGTGAAAAGTTGGCGAATCCCAGCACACTCATCCCGATTAAGACGGACAAGCCGGAATACAGAACGGTCCGACCACCAATTTTAATGGCTTCTTTCGTGGCCGTATACCGATCTTTTCCTTTAGCTAACCGCTCTCGGAACTCGTTATAGAGCAGAATATTATAGTCGGTCCCAATCCCAAACAGCACGATAACGATGAAGACTTCCGTGAAGTTAGAGAACGGAAAGTTGAACCGGTCAACCAGGTTAGCTACCACGGAGATGGACGTGATCACGGAGACCCCGACGGTCAATAGTGAGAACAACGGCGTAACCGGCGAACGGAAGACCAACCACAACACCAAGAAAATGAAGATGGCAGCAATGATTTCGGTCTTCTGGACCCCAGCCTGCGTAGCATCGGAGAAGTCTTGGTTTAAAACATCGGCCCCAGTGACGTAGGTTTTCACACCACTGGTCTTGGCCAAACTGGTAATTTCAGAGCGCACCTTCGTAATTGAATGGCTGGACGATTTATGCACGTTCAGTTGGAGCAGTTGGGTACTCTTATCCTTTGAAATCAGCTGTGAGGCGGCGGTGGAACTATCACTCGCAGCGGTCACCGACCGAATTTCATATTGATCTTCGTGGTTCTTGATTCGTTGAATGGTGTTATCAATCTGGGTATTCTGCGCATTGGTCAACGCGGAATCACCATTACTGAAAACAACCACAACGGCAGTGGTACCGCGTTGGGAACGACCCCACTGCTTTTGCATATTGGTTGCACGAGTACTTTGATAGCTGCTGGGAACGGTAATTTGTCCCTTGTCAGCCACCAACTTACTCATGTTTGGAATCGTCACGACGGCCAAGAGGACAATGACTAGCCAGCCGATAACGTTCCAGATGTAGTGCTTATTCATCCAGCGCACGGGAAAACCTCCTAAAACAATTCTCTAAATTTTATGACCTAATGATTGAACCGAGCTCCACTGATTGTTGACTAAAGGTTGAAAGTTCGAAAACGTTATCAAGTCAAGAATAGTCAGGCGATATAGATATAAAATTAGTCTCACCCAACCACCTGCGGCTGTCAGAGATTCCGCCTGCTGTGGGGAACGCCTCCGGCCTGAAAAGCGGTCCTTCGGCTCGATTTGAAGACGTGATTTACGGCTTCAAGCGAGGGACAAGACCGCCTTTTGGCTTGTCCCGTCCTTCCCACCGCGTTCCAGTCCAAATGTGGCGAACGGTAAGGCGGCAATTTCCACTATGTCTGACTAAACTTCAATACCTATGAGCTTGCTCGTTTCAATCCTTAGTTAATTAAACTTACTTCTATTCTGTTGATTGGTGCAAAAGCCACTTGGTCCAATCGAGCTGCAGAGGTTGGTTCTCTGTAATCGGTAAGATCTCGCTGATAGTCAGTGTGGCTAACTGCTCGCGGTAGCGCTGCTCAGCCTCACCGAAAACGGCGAGGACGTTGGCAACCGGTTGTTGATTATTTAAGTCTTTCAACGCGTAAGTCTTCATAAAGGCTTTTTTTTGGTCGAAACCAAAAACGCGTTTAACTAATCCCGTGTTCTTGATGAACGTGCTGGCCCCTTCGATGGCGTCAAAGACGTCCAGTAAGGTAATCTTGTGGGGGTCGCGAGTTAACACAATGCCACCGTCCCGGCCGGAGACCGTTTTAACAATATCGGCACCGGCTAATTTCTGAACGATTTTTTTCAAATAACTGGTGGAGATTCCCAGACGCTCCGCAACTAAACGGCTATGTAAGGGAATTTGGCGATCTTGAATCCCGAGTAACGCAACGATACAGAGCGCCTGCTCCAAACTTGGCTTGGCTTTCACAGTGCACCTCCTTTCACCTAAGCCACTAAACAAATGATGGGCTTTTCTAAACGAGATACATTATATCCCCTTATCTCGATTTTTCAAGACTTTTGACTCAATAAATTACCTCAATGTTGATTAGTCCTTTATGTAAACGATTCCAACCTAAGAATGGGGTTAATGATTGTTGGGCGGCTTGCTAAGCCCTGAAATGGCTGCTAATTACCGGCTAATCGCCAATAATTTCAGGACAATCAACACACTTGTAACCCACACTGTCTGCTAAACCACCAAAACAAGACCTACCGTTTTTATTTATTCCCTCTACCCTTACTAACGAAATAAATAGAGATTTTGTCACCCTATTTCGAAAAAAACCGTTTAACAGTGATGTTTATTTAAGTAACGCGTAATCCTAGTCTATTCGCAATGCACTCCGACCATGAACCAAGTTGCAAGGCACAGGCTCTTTTGTACGGTAGTCCAAAAATAATTTTAGTTCATTGAACAATAGGATATAGTCACTTTATTTCTCTTGAAATGCGGTAGTGGAAGGACATAGATCTGCGACTTTATCCCTTTTTTGTACACTTTTTTAACTTTACCAGTATACAAAAATATCTGCTGCCAGTAATCAAATAGATTGATTCCGAACAACAGATATTTTAGAACCTTATATTCTCTATCCTTGTTGGTCGATAGCGTTGTAAATTGTGCCGTTAGAAATCTTCCAGCCAATCCCAATCGTCTTAGCTTCAGGATCAATCAGGTTGTCCCGGTGACCCCAGTTGGACTCAGCGTCGTGGTAGAGGTACTGGTCGGCGGCGTTGGTGCCAGCCTTCTGGTAGTCATCCACAAAACCCTCATCGGCCATGTACAGGCATTCAGAGCTCAGGCCCTCGTCGAAGTTGATGCCAAAAGTAGGTCCTTCTTGTAGGTAGAAGACATTACCCGCACTATCGTAGTGGGTAATATCGCCTAATTCAGCACAGTCGGCGGCCCGTTGGTTAGCCAAGTTCGTCAGGTCGGTTACAATTGTCAGTGGTGTGGCGCCTTGCTTAGCCCGTTCCTTGTTCACCATGGCTAAAAAATCAGAGCTGGCCGCTTGGGCGTTAAACGTGGACGCCGTGGTCCGTACGCCGGTCTTAGTCGACTTCTTAGGCGCAACCCCCTTCTTCAAATAGCTCCGCAGAATCCAGCCGCGGGCCTTCTTCGTACTGATGTAACTGTAGACGGTCTTCTTGTGGTTAGCCTTACGAACGGTGCTTTGCTTGGTCACGTACAGCGTCGTGTATTTGTGGTTCTTAGCGTGGTGAACAACCTTGGTCAGCTTATTGGTCTTGTAAATGGTCCCCTTTGTGGCATGATAGGCGGTCCTCTTGACCTTCTTGGTGCTGAGTACCTTGGCACCAATCTTGGCCGCAGCTGGCATTGTCGTGACACTTAAACCGACCGACACAATGGCCAAAACGGTTAAAGCTAAATAAAACTTTTTCATCTTGTTTTCCTCCTGAAAATTCATTTTAAATCCTATGTACAAAACGAGACATTCGGTCAAATTAAAATTACTATTAATTCACAACCATTCACCTCATTAAATATATCATTTACGCTAAAGCGGCGCAAACTGGGGTGTTAAGAGTTGCCGACGAAAGCCTTCAGACTTGCTATTGCTGATGAGTTTACCTATGTTTCTGCCCCTATACCACTTGCATGGTTGCGTCATTTCAGAAGAGTTATTTGGTTGGATTATCTGGAGGTGACCAGGGATGGGACCCAGCAGTGAAAACATCGTAGGCTAGCGTCTTGGGCTAGCCTACGATATGGGCGTCTTTGAAGATACGCGATTTTTGTGGCTTCAAAACGAGCGAGAAGCCCGTTCTTTGGCTGAAGCGTCCCCACAGCTGGGTCCCGTCCCTGGTCGCCGGATCACCACCTTCTAATCCAAAAGAGCACAAAAAAAGGACCAAATCCGTTAAGATTTGGTCCCCAATATCTAAGTTTATTCCAAGAAATCTTTGAGTTGCTTACTACGTGATGGGTGACGTAACTTGCGCAACGCCTTGGCTTCGATTTGACGAATCCGTTCACGCGTAACCCCGAAGACTTTCCCAACTTCTTCCAAAGTCCGGGTCCGACCATCGTCTAGACCAAACCGCAACCGCAGAACGTTTTCTTCACGATCAGTCAGCGTGTCCAAGACACTTTCCAACTGTTCCTTCAGTAATTCATAAGCAGCGTGGTCGGCAGGACTCGTCGCATCTTGGTCTTCAATGAAGTCACCCAAGTGAGAGTCGTCCTCTTCACCGATTGGCGTTTCCAAGGAAACTGGTTCTTGCGCAATCTTCAAGATTTCGCGAACCTTTTCCGTTGGCATATCCATTTCGGCCCCAATTTCTTCAGGCGTTGGTTCCCGCCCTAAGTCTTGGAGAAGTTGCCGCTGAATCCGAATCAATTTGTTAATGGTTTCAACCATATGCACAGGAATCCGAATCGTCCGTGCTTGGTCAGCAATCGCCCGTGTAATCGCCTGACGAATCCACCAAGTAGCGTACGTTGAAAATTTGAATCCTTTCCGGTAGTCGAACTTTTCGACGGCCTTCATCAGACCCATGTTCCCTTCTTGAATCAGGTCCAGGAATTGCATCCCCCGACCCACGTACCGCTTAGCAATGGAAACGACCAGCCGCAAGTTGGCTTCAGCTAACTCTTGCTTGGCTGCTTCCTCGCCCTTTTCGATCCGTAAGGCTAAGGCGACTTCTTCGTCCGCCGTTAACAGGTTGACCCGACCGATTTCCTTCAGGTACATCCGAACGGGATCGTTGATCTTGACCCCAGTGGTAGTAGAGGCGTCTTTTAATTCCTTCTTTGAAACGGCCTTTTGGGCTTTGACGGCCCGTGGGTCTGGCTCACCCTTAGCATCAACCACGCTGATCCCAGCATCGGAAATCGTTTCGAGTAACTTATCCATCTGCTTAGCATCCAGCGTGTAAGGCGTTGCAACCTTGTCAGACAGGTCATCATACGAGATGTGACCGGCCTTCTTGTTGTCTTTGATCAAAGCGCGCACCGTTTTGTTGTATGCTTTCTGGTCAAACATTGGTTGATCCGTGGTTTTTTTTGCCATTAAAATACCCCCTAGACTAAAGTTGCTTGTTCGCCTGGCGTCGTTGCTCCAGTTGAACAATTTCAATGACTAATTGTCGTTGTTGTGCGGCATCTCCGAGTCGTGAAGCCTCTGCCAGTTGATTCTTTTTCAACCGGAGTTGCTCATCGACCGGAGCCTCATCCATAATGACCGCTAAATAATCATCGATCTCACGTGGGGTGACCGCCGCGTAAGTTGCCGTTTCCAAGTCGATGACCAATTGCTGCAGCCGGTCTTCTTGAATGAAGTCCGTAAACTGCGCGGTCTGATAAGTCTGATGTGTTTGAAAATAACCTTGGGCCAAGGTGTAGATCATTTGGTAATCGTCGTGAACGAAGCTAAAGTCAGCAATACTGCTGATCTTCGCCCAGACATTCCGGTCATGCAACAACCGGTACAGCAATCCCCGCTCGGCACGTTCCAACCGGGTCAGCGGTCGTTGTTGCTGATACACCGTCACCGGTGGCTCAGCTGGTGTGGGAGCTGCGTTCGTCGCCGGACGGGAACGTTCTTGTTTAGCGGCTGTGTCGCGTTGGACCTGCTTCAACTGTGCCGTTAACGCGGATTTGTCGATTTTAAATTCCGTCGCTAACTGGTTGAGATACAAATCTAACTCCACGGGTTCCTGAACCTGAGCAAGCATCGGCATAATCTGGTTTAAGTAGTCTAGCCGTTCGCTGTCAGTGTCCAAGGACCGGTTACGTCGCAGGTACCGCAGGTGAAACTGAATGGGTGTCTCGCGGGCAGTGGTCAACATTTGTTTCAACGCTGGCTCACCGTGCGCTTGCCGGTACTCATCAGGATCTTGCCCCTCTGGCAACTGAATCACACTCAGTTGCAGATGGCTGTGCTGGTTAAGTAGATCCAGTGCCCGGGCAATTGCTCGCTGACCGGGTTCATCCCCGTCATAACAAACGTTCAACTTATCCGTCGTCCGTTCAATGGCGTAGATTTGCTCGGTCGTTAAGCTGGTCCCCATGGAAGCAATCCCATTTTCTACCCCCGATTGGGCAGCTGAAATCACATCCATGTACCCTTCAAATAGGGTGACTTCCCCGGCCGCCCGAATAGCGGACCGGGCCCGGTCGAAGTTGAATAGCAGCCGACTCTTATTAAACAGTTGCGTTTCCGGACTGTTTAAATATTTGGGCTGATCATCCGCCTTCTTCAGGAGTCGCCCGGAAAAGGCTGCCACGTGACCACTGGCATTCCGCAGGGGAAACATCACCCGTTCCGAAAAACGGTCGCGTAGTTCACCCTCAGCATTTTCGATAAACAGGCCAGATTGCCGCAATAGCTGGTAATCACTTTGGCGTTGATCGAAAAACGGTTTGAGTAGGCGCTGGCTGGGGGCAAACCCCAACTGATAGGCCTCAATCGTGTCATCAGTCAATCCCCGGTCGTGCAGGTAGTCCAAGGCTGGTTGCCCACCCTCGGTATTCACCAAGATATGGTGATACAACTTGGCTGCTTGTTCTTGGAGGTCAATCAGTTGACTCGTTTTAGAATCAACTGCTGGTCCTGCCGCATCCTGCCGGTATTCACTAGCCAGATCAACGTGACTAAAGTCAGCGACTTTGACCACGGCCTCAGGGAAGGTCACGTGTTCCAATTCCATCAGAAACTTGAAGACGTTTCCCCCACGACCACAGCTAAAGCAGTGAAAAATTTGTTTATCCTCGGTCACGGAAAACGAGGGCGTCCGTTCTTCATGGAACGGACAGAGACCAAACAGGTTCTTACCAGACTTTTTGAGCTGAACGTACTGGCCAACCACATCCGCGATGTTGGTGGCCGAACGGACAGTTTCAATCACGTCCTCGGGTATCTTCGCCAAACCATCACTCCCTTACCGTGAGTCCATCGCACCCGTAGCCTTGAAAAGTCGCACCCCGGGAACCCGAAAAGTGCGACTCTTTAATTAGAATTCGTGCGCAAAAATACACTATACATATTACTCCTATTATAGCCTATGTCAACTTATAGGCTCTTTTCTGGTCAAGCTGAATATAGTATACCCTACTCTGGTCAACCTGTCGCTAAAAAAGCTTAATAGCTCAGCCCCTTACCCAGTGGCTAAGGGTGACGGACCACCCACAAGGAGTACGGAATCACCGCAATCAGCATCCCAATCGAGCCAACCAAGAGCATCCCAATCCCCCACTTAAGCCCACCTAGACCATTGGCTAAGATGGTTAGGCAACCAGTCGCGAGAACGAGCCGAGCGCCCAGGAGATTCGTTTGCTGCCACACCCGATCTGAGTCGTAAGTCCAAGGTAACCGAATGCCAATCAAATGATTGCGGGGAACGTATGCTAGAGCTACCGCCAAAATGAGCCATATCAGGCCCAAAACGCTGGGATTACTAATGACCGTTAGCCTAGTTAGGGCGTGCGGAAATAGCAGTAATAACAGGCCAATCAAGCCCACAACCAAACTCAAATCAGCCACAATTTTTTGACTCTTCGACAGAACTTTCGTTTTATTCAACCAAAAAAACTCACCTAAACTGAGGCCGACCAGTGTATCAGTCAGAAGTAGCAGTAATGGGTAAGTCTGACTAGAGTGACCCAGCCTCCATTGTAAGGGACCCAACATCCCCAGCCAGAGAATCCCGACCACAATCCAATCACCTGCGAATAGGCCGATGATTTTTTTCATTGTCATCTTTGGTAGCAGCATTGCTACCATCTCCCCTCTTAACCGATAATCACACCACTGATCAGGGTGACCGCAATACCAATAATCACCAATGGTCGATTTATGTCTTCCATACTAGAGCGACCGTAGCAATCCAGCTATCAGAATACCCAGGTAAGTAAAAACGCAGCCCTTTCCTCAGAGAGAAAAGAACTGCGTTTTTAACGTTGATTTTACACTTTGGTGAGTAATTTGATTCACAGTGACTGCCTAGTCTAAAAGCTGATGTGAAACCACCATCTCGGTCGACCGGCAAGGCGCCAATGACTCATCAATTTCCGTAATTATTTAACGATCAGTTGGTCCAAGTCACCCAGTTGCAGGGCCAAGGTAGCCAAGCGGCTCAACTCAGTTAACCGGTTGTTCCGGACATCGTCGTTCTTGTCCATCACCATCGTTGCTTCAAAGTAAGCCGCAATTGCAGGTTGAATGTCAGCTAAGGCAGCGTACAGGTCAGCCAGTGATTTGCCAGCGGCCGTCGCAACTTCTGCCACGCCTTTATCCAGGGCGCCTTCACTGTCATTTTCAAATAGATCGGCATTGACCGTAGCATTAGCTAATTCAGCCGGGGCCTTTTGAGCTAGGCGAATAACCCGCGTCAAGGATTCAATCACGTCCTTAAAGTTTGCGTCGTCAGCGTGGCTGGCCAAGATGTCAGCGGCCGTAAAGATCTGTAAGACGTCGCTGCTGGAACCAGTTGTCACGGCATCAATGATGTCATGGCGTTGCTTAGCAGAATGTAAGATTTTCCGAATCCGGTCCTTAACGAACCCAATAACGGCTTCGATTTGACTAGCTTGATCCAAATCAGGTGCGACGTTAGCTTGCGTTTCAGCTGCGATAAAGTCTTGGGCTAATTGATCAATTGGCAGGGACCATTTTTGATCTGTGGCAATCCGGACGATTCCAGTCGCTTGACGCCGCAAAGCATAAGGGTCATTGGAACCGCTAGGAATCATCCCGGCAGCGAAGAAAGTCAGGATACTGTCAAACTTGTCGGCCAGGGCCAAGACAGCACCTGGGACGGAAGTTGGCAAAGCACCGTCGGCTGAGATTGGTTCGTAATGTTCGCGAACGGCTTGCGCAACGGCTGGGTCTTCACCCTGCAGTAAGGCGTACTTTTCACCCATGACCCCTTGTAACTCAGCGAATTCACCGACCATGCCAGTAACCAGGTCAAACTTGTAAATTTCGCTTGCCCGTAAGGCAGCCTTAGTCTGCGCATCGTTTAAACCTAGATGCTTGGCTAAGACGCCAACAATAGCAGTTACTCGGTTCATCTTTTCAGCCATAGTACTGATCTTGTCATGGAAGCTAACGGACTTCAACCGGTCAACGTAATCGGCAATCGTCTTCTTTTGGTCTTCCGTGTAGAAGAACATCGCATCTTCCAAGCGAGCCGTCAGAACCTTTTCGTTCCCAGCAGCCACGTTTTGGATGTCGTGGTCGTT
Source organism: Levilactobacillus tongjiangensis (assembly GCF_003946345.1). Classification (GTDB taxonomy): domain Bacteria; phylum Bacillota; class Bacilli; order Lactobacillales; family Lactobacillaceae; genus Levilactobacillus; species Levilactobacillus tongjiangensis. Next base: position 40,201 of record NZ_RHNY01000014.1, on the reverse strand, counting down.
ACCATTCCGAACGGAAACGAAGTTAGGCAACAACTTGCCTTCCGCATCCCGCACGTAGAAGAACCGTTGGTGGTCCCGCATGGACGTGATCAACACTTCTTCGGGGATGGTCAGGTACTTCTCGTCAAACTTCCCGGCAAAGGCAGTTGGCCATTCAACCAAGTTGTTGACTTCTTCCAGCAAACCAGCGTCGACGTTGATCGTCCAAGCATTATCGCTAGCCAACTTGTCAATCTGCTGTTTGATCAAGGCTTTACGTTTGTCAGCATCGGCAATCACAAATTCGTGGGTCAAGTCTTCCTCGTAGTCCGCTGCCGTGGCAATTTCAATTTCCTTGCCCAAGAAACGGTGACCACGAGTAGTCCGACCGGTCGTCACGTTTAAGATACTGAATGGGATCACGTCGCTATCCAACAATGCCACGAGCCGACGAATTGGCCGGATGTATTGGAAATGGTGGGTGCTCCACTTCATCATGGTTGGGAACGTCATCGCTGTGATAACATCCTTCAAGCCAGCTAAAATGGTGGCCACGTCTTCACCGGCAATGAACTTGTCGACGTAAACGTATTCAGTCCCTTTGATTTCCTTAAAGGTAATATCGTCGGGGGTCAGGCCTTGGCCACGGGTAAAGCCAATGGCTGCCTTGGTCCAGTTACCGTCGGCGTCTTGCGCAATCTTCTTAGCGGGCCCCTTGACGGATTCACTAACGTCTTCTTGCTTGTCGGCCAAGCCCGTAATCAACAGGGCTAAGCGGCGGGGCGTTGAGAACGGCTTGATGTCCGTATAGTCAACGCGTTGTTTCTTTAAATAGTCCGCAGTCCGCTTGACCAATTGCTTAATGGCTGGCGTCACCACGTGGGCTGGCATTTCTTCCAAACCAATTTCAAGTAAAAATGTGTGTGCCATTATTTTGCCTCCTCTGGATCCGCTAATAATTGTTCACGTAGTTTTTCATCCTTAACTAATGGGAAACCACGCTTCTTCCGTTCAGCCACAAACGCCCGAGCAATGGCACGGGCCATGTTCCGGATACGGGAGAGGTAGCCGGCCCGTTCAGTAACGGAGACGGCACCACGCGCGTCCAGCAGGTTAAAGGTATGGCTACACTTCAACACGTAGTCGTAGGCTGGGTGAACCAGGCCGTTTGCAATTTGCTTCTTGGCTTCAGCTTCGTATTCATCGAAGTGCCGCAGCAACATGTCTTGGTTGCTTTCTTCAAAGCTGTACTTGGAGTGTTCGTATTCGGGTTCCTTGAAGATATCCCCGTACTTCACGCCATCGGCCCATTCCAGGTCAAAGACGGAGTTGACATCTTGGACGTAAGAAGCCAGTCGTTCCAAACCATAAGTGATTTCAGAGGTCACGGTATCAACTTCCATTCCCCCAACAACTTGGAAGTAAGTGAACTGACTGATTTCCATACCGTCCAACCAAACTTCCCAACCAACACCGGCACAACCCATGGATGGGTTTTCCCAGTTGTCTTCTACGAACCGAATGTCATGTTCGAGTGGATCGATTCCTAATTCCTGCAAACTATTCAAGTAGAGTTCTTGAATGTTGTCTGGTGATGGCTTCATCACAACTTGGAATTGGTGGTGTTGGTACAACCGGTTAGGGTTTTCACCGTAACGACCATCGGCTGGTCGACGGGAAGGTTCCACGTAAGCGGCGTTCCAGGGTTCTGGCCCAATGGCCCGCAGGAACGTGTAAGGGCTCATCGTACCGGCCCCTTTTTCCGTATCATAAGCTTGCATCAGCATGCAGCCCTGTGCGGACCAATACTGTTGTAACTTTAAAATAATTGCTTGCATGGACAGTTTTTCTGTCATGGGTGCAGTTCCTCCTTAAATTTAAGTTCCGTGAGATGCACAAGGAAACTTGGTTGAACAAATAAGCGCAAAAAAATCCCTACGAGAATTCACCGAGGCAAATTCACGTAGGGACGAATTTTTATTTTCGCGGTTCCACCCTACTTCTAGTCAATGACTAGCAGCTTTCTTGGAAACGACTCCGAATGTGCCAACCCACAGGACACGTTACCCGGCTAACACTGACCCGGACTCGCTGAAAACGCACGCTGTGTTTTTCATTCATCATAATCGACTTATTTAACTAGTTTTTATGATAGTCGTCTGGCTAAAGGTTGTCAATAAATTTAGCGGAAATGCTGACTGCTCTGCTGGGGTCTGAGCGCTACGCCAGCCCTCGCCGATTTCGCCAGTACACCAACACAATCAGTGGGAACGTGATCATCATGACGGGATAGAGCCAGACCCACGGGAGGAAGGTCGTGATGACCCCCGCCAGCATTGGTCCCAAGGTCATCCCCAGATCAATGCCTATGTAGAACGTGCTATTAGCCAGCCCACGGTCCGCCTGCGGCACCAACGTTAACGATTTTGCCTGACAGATGGAAAACATCAAGCCATAACCAGCCGCAAGTCCCACGGCCCCGACCACCAACATCAGCCAATTACGCATCTCAGTCAAACCAATCAGGCCAACTAAATTACAGCCAAGACAAGCCCAAAAAAATTTTCTGAAGGGCACGTGGTCAAACGCATCCCGCAGGCCCAGCCGCATGGCCAGCAATACCAACGCATAGACTGGAAAGAACGCGCCGGCGGGAATCGCAAATCCCCGGTGGTCGACGTAACTCACGAGGTAGGTCATCGTCGCAAAGTATGGCAAAGAAAACAGCAATAAAATCGTCGCAACTGGAACCACTTTCGGCTGAACCAACCGTAGCTTCGGCTGTTTTTCCTTGGTATTCCGATAGTCTGGATGGGGCACGCTGCGGTCGCCCACGAACTGAATCGTGATGAGCAGTAACGTGATGAAGCCAGCCGCGACCCAGAAAATACTCCGATACCCATAGTGGTGGTACAGGTAGACACTGACGGCCGGACCCACTGCCATGCCCAGGGCATTAGCAATTCCATAGATTCCCATCCCCGAACCAATTCGATCCGGCGGCAATAGGCTAGCCATCCAGGTGGCCATGCAAACTGAGCACAACGTGTACCCCACCCCGTTGACAACTCGCCAGAACATGATCAATGGGACGGCAGTGGTTAACCCGTAACCGACACACGCCACGAGAATCAGACTGCCCCCAATCAACGTGAGCCGATACTTAGAGAAGCGGTCAGTCAGGTTACCTGCAACCGGTCGCAACACTAGCGACGTCAGGTTCATCATCCCAGCGACGACCCCCGCCAAAACGCTATTCGCGCCCACATTACTGGAAAATCCCGCAATGATGGGATTGACCAGCATGGGACTCATAAGAAAGAAGAAGCTGGCCGCTAACACTAAGACGACATCTTTGGTATATAAACGCGTTTTCAAACAACTTCAGCTCCTTTCCAAGTTTTGATCAATTCGGGCAAGCATCTTGAGTAACGCCTGCTGCTCAACCTGTGAAAACCCAACAAATGATTCCTGACTCGTGGCCTTAATATGGTCATCAAGCTGTTGACACTTGGCCAGACCAGCGGCGGTAAACCCCACTAGTTTGGTGCGCCCATCGTTTGGATTAGGGTTAAGAACTAGTATGCCCCGGTCGACTAACCGTTTTACAATGAGCCTGGCCGTTTGGTGGGTAATCTGTTGTTGGTCTTTAAAATCCGTAATCGTGTGCTGCGGGTGATCCTCAAAGAATCGGAGGGCGTCCGCCTGTTCACTAGTTAGATCTAATTGGCGGACAAATAGATTTCGCTTATGTCTAATCTTTCTTCCCAGTAAGACTAGCTTCCAGGTTACCAGTCCTTCACTTTCCATGTTGATCACCTCTTACGTTTATTATACAGCTAGCTGTATATTTTTGAAAGTCCGGATTAGCTTTCAAAATAGTAAGGTTCACTGAAACTCATTTATTTTTGCAAGTAACTCCGAGTAGTGTTGAAGTATCTACCAATACAACTGCCATATGACACAAAAATAGTCGTCAGAATAATCTGACGACCATTTGAATTTACGACTTTATTCAAGACATTTTAGAAGTGCTTTTGAACATCTTAATGGCGCCGCCGACGTTCACCTAATCCTAGCCAACTTAATGCGGCTAATATTGTCGTACCAATTACTGACCAGTAGCTCGTCTGCTCACTGGTTTGCGGTAATTCCGGTTGCGACTGGTTCTGGTTATCTAGGTGCTCTAGCCCACTGACCTTAGAACTAACATTTAAGCTAGACGCTTGTTGGCCATAAGACCATGCGGTGGGCTTCAGTCCTCGTTGTGTGCCGTTACCTACAACGGAACCCGTGTAGGTAAAGACTTGGCGCTGACCCGCTCGCTTCGTATCCCCTGTTCGGTGTTGATGCGCCTTAGGGCTCGTCGGTGTCTGAGGCTTCTTACCTGGTTTAGTCGGCTTAGTCGGCTTCTTAGGCGTAGTTGGTATCGTCGGTGTGACCGGATCAGTTGGCTCCGTCGGTGTCGTTGGTGTCGTCGGATCCGTTCCACTAGCCGGTACAGACCAACTCAACGTTAGGGCATCCACCCCATAGTTTCCGGAATGGTCTGTCGCTTCACCAGTTGTTCCACTCGATAGTGACAGCGTTAAGCTATTTCCCGTAACGCCTGCCGGCAACGTTAATGAATCAGTTTTGAAATCATACGTAACTGGCGTATCGCCCAGTTTAAAAATCATGGGATCCGTTAAACTAAAGTTCTGCAATTGTAGTTGCTTGGCAATTGCGGCACGAACCCCAGTTAATTGATTACCGGACTTGTTCACAGTAACGGCTAACGTCTTTTGGCCAGCTAAAGCATAGTCACCGAGATTAGTCACCGGCTGAGCCGCCTGAATTTTCTGTAAATCGTTGCCGGCAAAGGTACCAATTCCAACACTATTTACAGTGCCATCCAGTTGAAGAGCTCGTAACTTGTTACTGGCAAAGGCTGAGTCCCCAATACTCTTGACACTATCAGGTATCTCCAGCGCTCCCGCCAACTGATTCTCAGCGAAGGCAGACGACCCAATGGAATCCACCTTCTGACCCAAGATAAGCCCCGTGAGCTTACCGTTAGTAAAGGCATACTCGCCAATACTCGTCACTAGATCAGGAATGGTCAACGTTCCCGTCAGCGGATTCGCTGCAAACGCTGAATTTCCAATGGTAATCAATCCGGTCCCAAGTTTAACGCCCTTTAGGAGATTACCAGCAAAAGCTGCATCATTAATCTGTTGAATACCATCAGACAGCGTCAAAATTCCCGTCTCCGGATCCCCAGTCATCTGATTACCAGCAAAGGCACTTTCTCCAATAGTTCCGGTACTCTTACCAAAATCAATATTAGTCAAAGAATCACCAGAAAATGCGTTTTTCCCGATAAAAGACACACTATCGGGGACCTTCAGCGTTCCTGTCAACGAACGATTATTCTGCTGAAACGCAGATTCTCCAATCGTGTTTAGAATGGACTAGCCATCTCCCAACGTAAGCCCAGTCAATTGATTGCCGTTAAACGCTCTGACCCCAATTGTCTTGACTGCATCGGGAATAAACAAATTGCCAGTGATAGCATTCCCATCAAATGCCGATTCTCCAATTGTATCGAGAATAGACTGGCCATCTCCCAACGTGAGCCCAGTCAATTGATTGCCGTTAAACGCTTTAACCCCAATTGTCTTCACTGTATCAGGAATAACCAAACTACCAGTGATAGCATTCCCATCAAATGCCGATTCTCCAATTGTGTCGAGAACGGACTGGCCATCTCCCAACGTGAGGCCAGTCAATTGATTGCCATTAAACGCTTTAACCCCAATCGTCGTTACTGTATCAGGGATAAATAAACTGCCACCAATGGTATTTCCATCAAATGCATAATCACCAATCGTAGTCAAACTATGACCTAAATCTACACTTGTTAACCGATTGTTGGCAAAAGCCGTGCTACCAATAAGCGACGTACCAACAGGAAGTACTAGACTTGCCAAAATGTTATTTGCAAAGGCACCATTTCCAATTTGAACGGTCTTTAAATTGTCACCGAAATCAACACCAGTCAGTTGATTCCCAGACCCATCGTTAGCATCACTACCAGCAAAGGCATTCTCACCAATCTGTGTAATGGAAGCAGGTAACGTCAACGTTCCGGTTAACTTGTTATCTGCAAAAGCATTCGCACTAATTCCCCAAAGATCACTTTTATTTTTAGAAAAATCAATGGTCGTCAGTAAATTATTTTCAAACGCCGCCTGGCCAATCGTGGCGACGTGCGCGCCCATGACTAAACTCGTTAATTTGCGCCCTTTAAAAACGTTGTCAGCAATTGCCGATACATTGATTGCTTTGCCTTCGTCATTGAGGTGGGTATCCGGAATGACAATAGCCGTCGCACTACCCGTATAACCAGTAATGGTATACCCATTACCAGCTGCGTTTAACGCATAGGTAAACCCATCATCCGTCGTGGCCTCATCAGTGGTATCACCAGGTGTCGTCACATCGGCCGTTGCCGGCACTGCCATCATTCGCGGCATTACTCGTGAACGACTAAATTTAGTCAAATTTGCAACTGAAATTTCTCGTTCACCTGCACCAGCAACCTTCGCTGGTTGTGGCGATACGGACGATGGCTTTGGCTTTGCGGGGGTCCCCGTCGTACCGGAACCCGCTGGTTGTTCCACGTTACTTACCGGCTCGGCTGCTTGACTCAGCGAGGCCGCGGCACTCCGTTTGGGAGCTAGACTGCCACTGGCACTCTGCTTTTGAACAGCTTGACTACCAGTCTGCTCATCCCCAGAACCTGGTTGCTCGGCGCTCGGTTGTTCTTGGCTTTCCTGTTTACTCTGATCATTTTCATTTTTCTGCGCCACTAAGCTCGAATCTTCAGCAACCGTGGCCGCTTGAGCTGAATGTGCACTGACCATCAGTCCAGTACTCAGGGCTGCCAAAGTCACGCCAGCGTACAGCAACTGTTGGCGCATCCCATGTTCATGTCGTTGTTCTTGCCGATTATTGGTCTGCATACTTAACTCTTCCCTTTACCTTTTCCTCTACTTCAAAAGTCACCGATTTAAAGGTTAATTTTTTTAACAAGTTATGGCCCCATATTTCTCATAGTAGCACGATTAGTTTGAAATTCCAGACAAGGGATTATCCAACGGGGGAAACCATCCGCCCTATGTCGTAACCGTCCTCGACAATGAAATCAGGGGCCGCTTGACAGCCAGTCGCTAAGCATATAACTATTAGAAAGGTCTAATGTTCATTGGACAAAACTCACAATTTGTGAAAGTTTTATCGGCAAAATATCATCGCTAAAAAAGCTCTGTAAAACCAAAGTGGTTTTACAGAGCTAACTCTAATTTTATCTTGCTAAACCGTCTGCCAGACGACAGCTAGTCTGTTGAATCGTCCGGTGACGCCTGCGGTGGCATCGTCAAGCGTGCCGACCAGGATTGCATCTGATCCAAGAACCGTTTGCTCTTGGGATGCACCCCAATCTGACTGTCATAAATTTCATTCATTAACTGTCGCATGGCGTGCTCCGTCTGCGGTTTCACATCAATGGTGTGTAGCTTATCCAAATCCAACACCGAAAATTGGCGCAGATAATAGATTGTGCGCTGGGCCAGATGCAACCGCCGTGGATCTATCTGCCAATGCTGCTGACAGAGCAGACCCCCGTAGCTCTCAGAGTAATCGAACGGCAGGTCATTGCGACCGCAGATGGCACAGCCCTGCAATTGTGGGGCCACCCCAAACGCCGGCATCAGTTGAATCTCCATGATATTGGTGATGATCGATGCGTTGACTCCATCATCAATCAGTGTGAGCGCGCGTTGTACCCGATGATACCAGGTAGGCAACGGTTGCCCGTCCGGAAAAGCCTGATCAACCAGACTCATGATATACGTGGCGTAGGCATTTTTAAAAATGTCCGTGCTAATATTTTGAAATTGGTTGGTCTCGCGGGCCGTCCGGATGTAAGACAGGCCATCGTCAGCGATGTCCCCCACGTAACTCCCCGTGGTAAATGGCAAAATATCCGCTACCATTTTAAATCCCCGCTTCTTAGCACCCCGCACCAGAAACATCTTTTTACCAAACTCCTGCGTAAGAAACTTGATTAAAAAATCGCGCTCAGCATAGTCCCGACGAAAAAGGAGGATGCCGTGAAAATCAGTTACATTCCGCGCCACGAATCCTCCCTACTTTCTAACTTAAATTTAAATGCACGGTAGGCAATTTTTTATAAATCATCCTTACGGTAACCGTAAGACTTCAAGAGGCTCGCCTTGTCCCGCCAGTTTGGTTGCACTTTGACCCAGAGTTCCAGGTAAACCTTGCTACCCAGCAAGTGTTCAATATCCTGGCGCGCCATGGTCCCAATCTTCTTCAGCATGCTACCGCCCTTGCCGATCATAATTCCCTTTTGGGTAGGACGTTCGACGATGATGGTGGCTTCAATGCGGACGTGATCTTCGTCCTTTTGCTTCATACTCTCGATTTCAACGGCCACTGAATGGGGCACCTCTTCACGCGTTAACATAAAGATTTTTTCCCGAATCAATTCGCTGACCACGAAACGTTCTGGATGGTCAGTCACTTGGTCGGCTGGGTAGTACTGCGGCCCGTTTGGCATCTGGTCGACTAATCCCGTCAACAGTTCGTCAACGTTATTCCCTTCCAACGCAGAAATTGGGTAAACTGCTTTCCATGGCAACGCCTTTTGGTACTGTTCCATGACTGGCAATAAATCGTCTGGATTTACTTGGTCGATTTTGTTGATCAGCAGGTAAATCGGGGCCTTCACGTTCTTCAACCGGTCAATAATAAAGTTGTCCCCGGCTCCCCGCTTTTCAGCAGCGTTGACCATGAATAAAACGGCATCGACTTCGTTTAACGCTGACATGGCTGACTGCACCATGTAGTCACCCAACTTACTCTTAGGCTTATGAACCCCCGGCGTATCGATGAAAACGATTTGAGACTCGTCAGTTGTATAAATTCCTTGAATCTTGTTCCGAGTCGTCTGTGCCGTGTTCGACATGATGGCAATTTTTTGCCCAATCACCCGGTTTAAAAACGTTGATTTCCCCACGTTTGGCCGCCCAACAATGGCGACGAAACCTGATTTGTAATCTGGATTATCCATATTTTCCTCCAATTAGAACCAGCGGCCTAGCGCTGGCAACATGACTAACGCCCCAACAATGACGGCAAAGATGGCCGCCATTAAGACACCACCCGCGGCAACGTCCTTCGCGCGTTTCGCCAAATCGTGATAAGTCTGGCCCACCACCAAATCGACTACTGCTTCCACAATCGTGTTCAGCGTCTCGGCGATCAAGACCAAGAAGATGGCCAATACCAACCACAACCACTCGTTCAGCGTCAGTCGTAAAATCAACCCAGCAATAATGGCCAAACTACCGACCGCCAAGTGTTTACGAAAGTTTCGTTCATAGTGAAACAGAGCCCGCAGACCATCCCACGCGTGGCCTAACGATTGCTTAAAGGCCCGATTCTTCCCGGTTTGCTTATCGCTTGAGGCCATAGGCATCTAAAATGTCGGCCTGCAACTTGAACATGATCTTTTCATCTTCGGGCTTCATGTGGTCGTAGCCGTTCAGGTGCAAGAAACCATGGACCACGAGAAAACCTAATTCCCGTTCGTAGGAATGGCCCAGGTACTCCGCTTGTTCTTCAACTTTATCCATCGAAACAAAGATATCACCAATGTTTTCAGGAATTTCAGCAGCCATTTCTTCGTCCATGACCAGCGGGAACTCTTCATCCTCGTCATCGTCGTCTTCAATCGCAAAACTGATGACGTCGGTTGCGCGGTCAACGCCCCGGTATTCCTTATTGATTCGATGAATGTCTTCGTTATTCATCAACGTCACGGACATTTCCGTGTTTTCTGCCAATTTAATGTACTTGCCGGCAAATTCCAACACCTCACGAATCATCGTGACGTGCTTGTCTGGAACACCGTTAGCAGTTTTATCAAAAATCTCTAAATCCATTATTTTTTAGCTCCATTTGGTTTAGTATCGTTGGCCTCATAAGCGTTAATGATGCGGGCAACCACTGGGTGCCGAACAACATCATCCGCGTTAAAGGTCACAAAGTTAATGTGCGACACGTTTTGTAAAATGTTTTGGGCCTGAATCAACCCCGACTTAGCATTGTGTGGCAAGTCAATTTGTGAAATATCCCCGTTGACAATCATCTTAGATCCAAAACCCAGCCGCGTCAGGAACATCTTCATTTGCATGTTCGTCGTGTTTTGGGCTTCATCCAAGATAACGAACGCAGATTCCAGCGTCCGCCCACGCATGTAGGCCAGTGGCGCAATCTCGATGACCCCACGATCCATCAACCGCGTCGTATGCTCGGCCCCCAGGATAGCGTACAGCGCATCGTAGATTGGCCGCAGGTATGGATCAACTTTTTCCTTCAAGTCACCGGGTAAGAAGCCCAGGCTTTCGCCGGCTTCAACGGCTGGGCGGGTAATGATCAATTTTTCCACATCCCCGTGCTTTAACGCGGACACCGCCATAACCACGGCCAGATACGTTTTCCCGGTCCCAGCGGGTCCAATCCCGAAGGTAATGTCGTTGTGCTTGATGGAATCAATGTACTGGCGTTGGCCAAAGTTCTTGACCCGCACGGCCCGACCCTTGGCATCCTTGATCAAGGTCTCGGTGTAAAAGTCTTTAAAGTAAGTCAGCGTCCCCTTGTCCGCCATCTTCATGGCACTAATGACGTCAGCACTATTTAATTTAATGCCCTTAGCCAGGAGGTCACTCATGTTGCGTAAGATAGCCAACGTGTGATCGACCGCTTCAGCGGCCCCAGCAACTTTGATTGAATTTCCAAAGGGCTTGATGGTGACGTTCAGTCCCTCTTCAAGCAAGGTCACAAATTGATCCTGAGCCCCCAACAGGGCAGCTTCGTCCTCTGGTCGCTCCAAAATATATTCTTTTTCAATCGTCGCGTTCTCAGTCAAATACGGTGGCTCCTTTGTCTTTATTTTTGACGTTACTGATACTCAAATTTTAGCATAACACCGGGGATTGTAAAAGGATTGCGCGTGAAAACTCGTTCGGTATCCATTCTATGACGTCTTGATGGCACGCCCGACTACTCATTAATGGGTAACTGCGGCAATGTAATTGCTAATTCCAGAACCAGCCGGTCCCGCAATACCAAGCCGTTTTCCACGATTGTTTGACTATAGTTCGTGGTGAAATAATCCCGCTCAACGGCCACCACCCGAAAGCCACATTGCTGATAAAGATAGAGTTGCCACAGACTAGTCGTTCCGGTAGCAATCCGAACTGTCCGGTAGCCCCGTTCAATCGCCCACTGCCGAGCGAACGTAAGTAATGCTCGCCCATAACCTTGACGCTGTTTGGCCGGTGTCACAACCACGTTCATAATTTCTACAACCTGATTAGACCGTGGCTGTAACACTAACATCCCGGCTAGCCCTGACCGATCGGTGGCCACATACACGTGGCTCTTGGGAACATACGATGCAAGCAATCGTTGACTGGGATCGGCCAGTAACAGTAAGGAATTCTGATCCTCGGTGAGTGTCTGAACCCGCTGATAAGTTAATGCCATGAATGGATTCCCCCTCACTTAGCAAAAAAATCGCTACGAAACAGGTTCGCAGCGATCGAAAAACTTTACTTGTTCAATTGGGCTTTGACGGTCTGGTTAACCAGGGCGCCATCTGCTTTCCCCTTAACTTGAGGCATCACAGCACCCATAACCTTACCAAAGTCACTCATACCACTAGCGGAGACCTTAGCAATGCTGTCGGCAACGATCTTCGTGATTTCATCGGCGCTTAACTGCTTAGGCGCATACTTTTCAACGATCGCAATTTCGGCCTTCACGCCTTCAACCAAGTCATCCCGGTTACCTTTAGCAAATTCTGCCATTGATTCTTTCCGCTGCTTCAACTCGCGGGAAACCACCGTTAACTCTTCTTCAGACGTTAAATCATGACCAGCCTTGACCTTTTCATTTGTCAAAGCCGCCTTCATCATGCGGATAACATTTAAGGAAAGCTTGTCGTGGGCCTTCATGGCCGTCTTTAAATCAGTGTTGAGTTGGGTCTCTAAACTCATTGTAGTTCCTCCTAAAATTTCATCGTTAAGATAAGTTTACACCTTATCCGCGCTAGCGTCAGGTAAAGTTATCCTTCCCAATTGGATCGTCCCAGTTTTCATGCTATCCTTGCCGTGAGAACTCACAATAGTGGTACCGCCTGACCGTTCGCCAAATTTGGACTGGAACGCGGTGGGAAGGACGGGACAAGCCAAAGAGCGGTCTTGCCCCTCGCTTGAAGCCGCAAAATACGTCTTCAAGTCGCCATTTTCAAGAAGGTCACTTGAAAATCTCACGGCTGAGTCCAAATTTGACTCACTCTCGGCTACCTACTGGATCGCCGATAACATTGTGTAAGCGCTGTCATTCAGACGTTTAAGCTAGCTTAATTGCCAAGAACCCGTTCAACCAGAGGTGGTTACAGGCGGAATCTCTGACAGACGCAGGTGGCTGGATGAGACTAATTTTAAGCCTATAACGCCTTATTATTCCTGGTTTGATATTGATTTTCGAGCCTTCGACCTTTAGTTCAATATTATGAAACGCAGACTGTTACAATAGCAAATAGAAAGTTGTCAACCACGCCCGTTTAAAAACGGACGCTTGCGAGAACCACACCCTTTGGCATAGTGACCACAATTTGCTTAGATACAGCGTTAGCCTACGAATAGGACTTATCCGCTAATTACCAAAGCCTTTTAGGTCCGCAGGTTGCCAGACGGACTCGCTCCTTACAAAGTTGCTAAACCCTTAGCTAGGATATTTCTAGCTGCATTTTGATCACGAACATGAAACGTCCCGCAACTAGGGCACGTCCACTCGCGGTCAGCCAATGTTAACTTGTTCTTACCGGTCATGATGTGCCCACAATGACTACAGGTTTGCGTTGTATTCCGGGGATTAATCGTCAAAAATTTCCGACCATACAAATCGGCTTTGTAAGCCAACATGCTCAGTAAAGTTCGCCAGCCGACGTCCGAGATGCTCATTGCCAAAGCGTGGTTCCGCAACATATTTTTACTCCGCAGTTCTTCAGCTACGACTAAATCGTGGTTTTTGATCAAGGCCGTAGAGACGTGGTGCAGGAAATTCTTACGTTGATTGGCAACTTTAGGCTGTAATCTGGCCTCTAATAACCGTTGTCTTTGATAATTCTTTGCTTCTGATAACCGTCGTTGGCTCCTTTTAACTCGTCTGGCCCGCCGTGACAGTTTTCGTTGGGCTTTAGCTAGTTTCCCTCTAATAGTTCGGTAGTAACGTGGATTATCAATCACCTGTCCATTGGAGTCCGTCAGAAAATTGTCAAGATTCAAATCGATACCGACTTTAGATTCAACCGCGGTTTGTTTGGCAACGAAGGGGTGTTCTGACCCAATCTGTAGGACACAAAGTAATGACCCGCAGTGTCCATTGAGACCGTTGTTGTTCCGATCCTAATGTCATTAGCTCGTTCTAAAATCTTTAGTGGAAGTCCCTTGAATCGGAAACGTCCCAGCTTGGGTAGTTGTAGGTGGTAGTTGTCAGTTAGTCTAACGCTACCATTCTTCATAGTTGGAACTGTCACTTTAGCACTGTAAAGACACGATGTTTGATAAGTCTTTGTGTAACCACGCTTGTGAAACTTAGGGGTCCCCGCCTGATGAACCTGCCGGAATAGCTTCCAAGCAGTCCTATAATTCTTGATAGCGTTGGCTTTCATCAAGCTATCAAAATATTGGTGTTTTAACTTTCTTCAGCCAAAATAGATCATTGTTCATCCCGTTCATTTCGTTATAAATGAAGCGACTAGCATAACTGTTACGTTTGATCAGCCGTTTTTGTTCGGTTGAAGGAAAGATTCGGACCTTAACCCCACAATGATACGGTAATTGGGCCATTGTTTTCGCCATAAACTGCCACCCTCCTTTGCTTGATAGCAAGCGTACCATATGAGCATGCTGTATCCATAGTAAAGTGTCTTACAATAATATTTATGGAGATAACATATGAGCTTCACTGATCAACGAAAGGCATAGTGGCATTCATCCCTTGCTTGAAAGCAAGGGAATTCTACCTAATTTATATTAAATCTCTGTCAGGTGAATCAATTTAGATATAGTCATTTCTTATTGCCCAAGATTAGCTTAAATCAACAAAATGGCGTCACTTTCACCCCTCAGTCAAACCGAAAGGAAGTTTTGTTATGTCAGACATGCGGGCCATCGGGTTCACCCAGAACCTGCCACTTACAGATGAAAAAAGTTTCATCGAATTTTTTGAACCCAAGCCAATGCCCATTGGCCACGATATCTTGGTCAAAATCATTGCGACGTCCGTCAATCCCGTGGACACCAGTGTTCGGCGGGGCACCACGGACCCGCTCGACCAACCAAAGGTCATTGGTTGGGATGCGTATGGCACCGTAGAGGCGGTTGGCTCGGCGGTCAGCCTCTTTGAACCAGGTGATCGGGTCTTTTACGCTGGTTCGTTTAAACGGCCAGGGACGGACAGTGAGTACCACCTCGTGGACGAACGAATCGTCGGCCATGCCCCCACACATTTGACCCCCGCGGAAATTGCAGCCGTCCCACTGACTTCATTGACGGCGTGGGAAGCCCTATTTGAACAAATGCACCTGAATTTCGACGCCCCCCAGGCCAACGCCGGTAAGACTTTGTTGGTGATCAACGGTGCGGGTGGCGTAGGCTCCATGGCCACCCAGTTGGCTCATTTAGCCGGACTGACGGTCATTGCAACCGCCTCACGTCCCGAAACCATTGCCTGGACCAAGGCTCACGGTGCGAATGCGGTCGTCAATCATCGCCAAGACTTGGTTGCTCAAGTCCAAGCCTTAGGCTACCCAACCGTGGATTACATTCTGGAACTGAGTAACTTGAACCAACACTGGTCAGAAATCGTGTCGCTGATTCGGCCCAGTGGCACCATTGTCTCCATCACGGGAAAGACCAAAAGCCCACTCGACCTGCAGGCGTTGAAAACCAAACGTGCGACCTTCGCCTGGGAATGGATGTACACCAAGTCCTACTTTGAGACCCCGGACATGATCAGTCAGCACCAAATTTTGGAGCGCGTCGCCCAACTGCTAGACGCCGGTACCTTAGTCTCCACTCTCAACAAAACATTGACGCCCATCAATGCGGCCAACATGCGAACCGCTCACGCCCTGGTGGAAACTAACCGAATGATCGGTAAAGTTGTGTTAACTAACGCGGATTAGTTCTGCATATATATTCGCAACTTGTTTATAAAATTATTTCTGGTAACGATTAACTAACTGCCCAAGAATCACTAAAATGGCAACGAAAAAGCCTCAGGGTCCGAAGACCTTGAGGCTTTTTCGTTAACTTGCAAAAAGAGCTATTAGAAACGCTTCTTCTTGGCTTTACGCTTACGCGCAGCTTCTGATTTTAACTTTTTCTTCACACTTGGTTTTTCGTAAAATTCACGTTTACGGTATTCTTGTAAAGTACCGCTACGGGAAACCGTACGTTTGAAGCGCCGAAGAGCGTCGTCAAAAGACTCGTTTTTGCGAACGACTGTCTTTGCCATATAAAATTCCCTCCCTCCGAGCACAAGTAATAACGTCGGTTGGAATCTCTCCACCGGCGTAACGGTTCTTAACTATTATACATAAACAGCCAAACCGCGTCAATAACGCTGGCAATAAAATTTGAACCGATTTCGTAGACGGGTTAAACTAGAAGAAAACGTTTAGAGGAGTTGCTCGCCATGCCACAGATAAATATCTTCATCGTTTCCGATTCTTCAGGTGAAACGGCCCTGACCGTTGCGCAAACTGCTATCTCCCAGTTTCCCACGATTAAAGCTAGCTATCAACGCTTCCCGTTCATTCAGACGGACTCGATTCTCGATGGTATCCTCAACCTCGCTAAGAAGCAGCGGGCCATGATTTTCCACACTCTGGTCAATGCCAAACTCAGCAAGCACGTCCGTGAATTTGCTGCCGCCAATCAACTACAACAATTTGATTGCATTCAACCAGCCATGGCCGTGATGCGTCAGGCCACCAATTTGGAACCCGAGGGCGTCCCCGGACTGGTCCACAACCTGAATGATACGTATTTCGACCGTATAGCCGCCATGGAGTTCGCCGTGACCTACGATGACGGTAAGGACCCCACTGGTCTTCTTAAGGCTGACATCGTCATTCTCGGGGTTTCACGGACGTCTAAGACACCGTTGTCTCTGTTCCTGGCCAACCGGAACTTACGGGTCGCCAACCTGCCGTTAGGTCCTACTACGCAGCTTCCAGACGAACTGTGGCAGGTCGACCCCAAACGAATTTTCGGTCTGACCAACAAGCCGGAATCACTCAGAAAGATTCGTCAGGAACGGATGTTGTCTTACGGCCTACCTGCGGACAGTGCCTACTCCGATACTAAGAAGATCAGTGAAGAGTTGGACTACGCTCAGAAAATCTACAAGAAGATTGGGTGCCTAGTAATCGACGTCTCAAACAAGTCGATTGAAGAAACTGCCACACTAATTATGGAAAGTGTGGATTATGACTTGATACCTCATCCTTTAGCCGATTAGCCTTCTAAAAAGGAAAAACGTTTGTGACCGAAACTAGTCACAAACGTTTTTCCTTTTTTTGCTATCACTACTCAATTAGAACCGATGCATCCCGGCGCTAACTTACTTCTTAGCGACTAAGACTCGCGTACTCAGCAACGCGTACATACCATCGAGGCCAGCATGTCGGACACTAACTGCCCTCACACCAAGTTGACCCAATTGATTCCGATATTCGTTGACGTGTTCAATATCCAAAATCACCAGGTGGCCGTCTGGCTTCAGAACTCGGTAGGCCTCAGCAATCGCTTGTTGGCGACTAGCCTTGGGTTTCACGTTATGAATCGAGAGACTCGCCACAACTTCATCAAAATAATTATCCTCGAAAGGCAGGCGAGTCATATCTCCGGTCACCAACTCACTGACGTCGCTAACACCAGCTTGATCAATATTCTGCTGCGTCTCCGCCATTGCGTTGCCTGATTGGTCGCCCCGTTTCCAAATGTCTAAACCAATCACGCTTCCCGGAACACTTAACCGTTGGGCAATCTCCAATAGAAAAGCCCCATGACCTGTCCCCAGATCCAGTACCCGCTCATGACCACCAAGCTGCATTTCTGCAACTACTCGCTTGATAAGCCTATATTTTCCCCACAACGACGTATACAAATACATACCCGCAAACAAGAACAGAGCCAGTGGAAAAAGGTAGTTAGTCCACTCCCCAGAAGTAACTGCCACCACCGTCCCCACGATACCAACTAGTAAAAACACGATTGGCACTAATGGCGCATCGACACCTTTTTTCATCTTAAATTTCTCTCCCTACTTTTCCTACTCCTACGAAAAAAATGAATCATTTATCCTACATTACTACCGCGTTAAAAATGCATCGACCGGCTTCTCAGCTAAAACATCCGCTTCTAAATCCGGATTAAACCGCTGGGCCTTTAGCATGGCAACCTCATAACCATGAGGATTGACCCCATGCTTGCGGTCTGGTCCAATCACAGGCGTCTCCATGATCTTCGGTACTGCCGTCAATTGGGGATGATGGGCCACGCCATTCAACACGTCAAACCCCAGTGTTCCCAATCCAATGTTGGTGTGGCGGTCCTTGTGGCTCCCCTGAGGGTTCTTGGAATCGTTCAGGTGAATCACCTTCAGCTTGTCCAACCCAATGACCTGGTCAAACTCCCGCAAAACCCCGTCAAAATCACCAGCAATGTCGTACCCAGCATCACTAGTATGACAGGTGTCAAAGCAAACTGACAACCGGTCATTGGCCGCCGTAGCGTCCATAATGGCCGCTAACTCCTCAAAGGTGCGGCCAACCTCAGTTCCCTTGCCAGCCATAGTTTCCAAGGCGATCTGGACGGGTTCCTTGGCTGCACCAAGAATTTCATCAAGCCCCTTCGCAATTTGTGCAATGGCTACGTCGGCGCCGGCACCTACGTGGGCCCCTGGATGCAGGACAATTTGAGTGGCACCAATGGCAGCTGCTCGTTCGACCTCAGCTGTTAAAAATTCTACAGCAAAGCCGTAATTTTGCGGCTTGGTCGTATTGCCTAAGTTGACCACGTAAGGCGCGTGGACCACGACCGCCCGTTGTTGGTGATCCACCATGAACGCCTTACCTGCTTCAATGTTCAGTTCTTCAATGGGTTTGCGCCGTGTGTTTTGAGGTGCCCCGGTATAAACCATGAAGACATTTTCACCGAAACTGGCCGCCTCTTGAGCTGAGCCCAACAACATGTCCTTACCCTTCATACTAACGTGTGACCCGATTAAAAATTCTGCCATTACTCTGCATCCCTCCCGTGAAGAATAACCTGCGCCACCTGTCGACTGGCGGTTCCGTCCTCCCACTCACAGAACTTGTGATAGAAGGCGGCTTGACGGTCCGCAAATCCCGTAAACTCACCAGCCATTGCCCAATCATCTAGTCGCTGATAAAAGGCGGTCGCCGTCGTCACCAGTGGTCCCGGAATTTCTTTTTCATAATCAAAGTAAAACCCTCGGAGCTGATCACGATAATGTTCCAAGTCATAGGCAAAGAACAACTCTGGCCGTTTTAAATTAGCGAAGTCAAACATGACTGACGAGTAATCCGTAATCAGCAGATCCGAAATCAAGTACAGTTGCGCAATGTCCGTGTCCGCCAGTACCGTGACTCGGTCCTCAAACCCACGAATATCAATGGCATCCTTTACCAGGTAATGGGGCCGAATGACCAGGTGCGTCCCCGTGGGCACGTGTTGAAAGAACTCACCCAGGTCAAATGGCAGGTCAAACTGATAGACGCCCGGCCGAACCGCCATGTCATCACGCCAGGTTGGTGCGTAGGTGACCACTGGCCCAGTAACTGGCCCGAGAAGTGCTGCCTTTATCGCCGTGATTTGTTGGTCACTGGTCGCGTATAGCACGTCGTTACGAGGATAGCCGATTGCCAAAGAGTGGTTGCGAAACCCAAAAGCCGATTTAAAAATATCTTGTGAGTATTGATTAGGCGCAATGAGGTAATCCCACCGTTGCGCCGCCGTCACAAATTCTTGATGGTAAGCTGCTGTAGTGGTTCCAGGAATTGCGACGTGCTCGATGTCGGCGCCCAACTTTTTCAAGGGCGTTCCGTGCCAAGTCTGAATCGTCGTGGTCCGCCGGTTTTTATGCCACCAGTTGGGTAACCGTGAATTCAATACCCAGAATTCCGCCCGGGCCATCAGTGCGACCCAACCCGGTGTAAAACGCTTGACCAACTTAATCTCAGGATACTTAGCGTGTAGGCTCGCATATTCACTGGGCTTCACACTAAAATACGCCGTCTGTGCGTACGCGGGATTTTCTCGCACCAGTTCACGATAAATTGCGGCCGGATTGTCATTGACGTCCTTCCCATTGAAACTTTCAAAGATGACTTGTTGCCGTTTGATTGGTAAACAAATAAGCCCATCGTTCAATACGATGAGCCCACAGCGAGCAACAAGCTTCAATGACCGAATGATACCTTGTAAACCTTTAGCCATTTGAGGTTGCCCCTTTCAATTAAATTAAGTCAACGAACCGTGATCGGAACTTGTAGTGCAAGTGTGACCCAATCAACAGTACGAAGAAAACGAAGGACCAAAATTCTAGCGTCAACATTGGATGCTGCCAGAACCAACCAGTCCCAATGAAGGATTCCCGGAACCCGTTAACAATGTAATAGTACGGGTTTAATTCTAATAAGTGCACGAATGGTGCTGGGAAAGACGTGGTCACAAAGTTAAACAGCACACCAGATACGTAGAATAACATCCGCATCACGGATTGTAACAGGATGTGGTAGTCACGAACCAGGACACTGATACAAGAGTTCAACACCCCTAACGCCACTAACAAACAAATCATGGCGAAGAAGTAATAGATCCACTGTAACCAAGAAACTTGTGGATAGACCCCGTTCAGCAAACCGATAAAGATGGAGAAAACCATCATCGTCCAGAAAGAACTGAGGTTGCTGACCACTTTAATCGTGGGCAGCGCTGAGACTGGAAACTTCATCTTGGCAACCATGTTGACCCGTTGATAGATACTCTTAGACGCATCCAACGTCGCCCGGTTCATGAAGAACCAGGGGGTAATCCCAATCACCATCCAAGGCAGATATCCCACCCCGTTCAATGGTTGACCATGTTTCAACCCAACACCGAAGACTAACCAGTAAATCCCGATTTGAATCAGGGGGTATAAGTATTCCCAAGCTAAACCTAAGTAATGGCTTTGGTAACTTGCTTGATCCTCGTAACGAGAAATCCGAAAAATAATCCCGATACTTGAAATCTGTTCTTTAAATAAGGTCATGACCTCTTTCAAGGCACTGCACTCCTTTAGTTTAATCGGATAATAGTGCCACGTAGCGGTCAATCACACGTTGCGTGGCCGCACCGTCGTTAGCACTATTCCAATGAAGATTAAATTCAGTTAAATCTGTCTGTCGATCCGCACGAATCGCCGTAGCTAGCTGCTCACAGGTCCGTAACTCGGGGCCCGGTAACCAGTCTTGCAAATCCGCCTGCACCCCCGGATTACGCGTATATTCTTTCAAGTCATACAGGAAAAATAACAAGCTGTGAGCGTTTGGCAATAAGCTGTAGTCAAAAGCAACGGACGAATAATCCGTAACAAGCGTGTCCGCCACGGTCAATAGATCCGTTGTACTCAGGTGCTGAGCCACTACCACCTGATCGCCCAGTTCATGCTGCAATGCGGTCGCCTTAGCGCGTAAAGCCGGGTGTAGTTTGACGACCACACGTGAGTCCGGATCAGCAGCCAAAGCCACACCCAACCCCGCTGGTGGCGTGAACGTGACGCCCTCGCGGTACGTTGGCGCATACAAGATTACTCGGTGGCCAACTAGCTCCGGTGCCAACCGGGCTACCCGCGCCCTGGTACGCGTGATCCAACCAGCGTCTTGCAGCCGATCGGACCGCGGATACCCAAGTTCTTGCATGCGGTCAGGAGCTACCCGGTAACTCCGAGCAAACACCTCACCCATGGCGGCAGAGCCCACCACGAACTCATCAAATTGATCATAAACCGCTTGGAAGCGCCGTTGGTCACTCTTTGACCGTTCGGCGGTCGTGGGATCATCCCACCCAAACCGCTTAATGGCACCAGCGGCGTGCCAGACCTGTACGATACGCATGCCTTTGGGGTGCCTCAAGCCCCCCAAGAAGGCGTAGTAATTATCGCAAAACAGGACTCGCGCTCGCATAATCTGGGGAATACCCTTCACAACAAATTGCAGGTTATCCCGTAACGGTCGCGTGACGATGCCCACCGCGGCCAAGTTGGTTGCCGAGGCCTCGTGTTCCGGCCGATAATAGACTACCAACCGTTGTCCGGCGGGAAGTGCCGCCGCGAGTGCCTTAATGAACGGCAAATTGTCCGTAAAACTCATTAAGTAGACCACATCGGTTTGCCGACGGCCCGCACTCAGAAACGACATTAGCCGGATCAACCATAAATAAATCTCTTTCACGTTAATCACCAATATCACTTATTTTCGCTGCCCATAACATCGAGAATTATACCACATCTACCCTGTGAACCTAGGGATTTTTAAGAACCTTTAAGGATTCGACCTCAATTTCTTTGGAAATATTTCCAGTTAACAGCTGTAGCCACCGCCAACCTCTTCTAAAGTGGTCCTACTCCAGCGGCCAGGAATTCCGCCTGCTGTGGGGACGCTTCAGCCTAAGAACGGGCTTCTCGCTCGATTTGAAGCCACGAAAAACCCGTGTCTTCAAAGTCGCCCATGCTGTAACCTGGAAAAATCACCAGCTTATCTGCCTTTAAAAGATTCCAACCTTCTATTACTTCCAAAAGGTTGAAAGTACTGAAACATCCACTATAACTGATACAACTAGGATTGGGCATTGATGTTTAGCCAGACATAGCGAAAAATTACCGCCTTACCGTTCGCCAAATTTGGACTGGGACGCGGCGGGAAGGACGGGACAAGCCAAAAGGCGGTCTTACCCCTCGCTTGAAGCCGCAATGCACATCTTCAAGTCGCCATTTTCAAGAAAATCACTTAAAAATCCCACGTCTGAGTCCAAATTTGGCTCACTCTCGGCTACCTAGTGACGCGCTAAAAGTACTGAGTAAGTGATGTCCATTCCAACATTTAAGCTAGCATAGTTTCCAAGAAGCTGTTTAACCGGAGGCGGTCAGAGGTGGCGCCAGCTGTGTCGACGGTGTTAGCCGATTTTCGGCTTACACCGTGGGACGTGTTTGAAGACTGGTGGTTTTTCCAGGCTTCAAACCGAGCCGGAGGACCGCTGCTTAGGCCGCAGGCGTTCCCCACAGCAGGCGTAATCTCTGACTGCCGCAGGTGGCTGGGTAAGACTAATTTTAAGTCTATAGCACTTTACTAGTCTTGGTTTGACAATGGTTTCCGAACTTTCAACCTTTAGCTACTTTTAAAAAAAATCGACCAGCCTCCGCGTGGAAGACCAGTCGATCGGTGAAAAAATCACCATTTTGGCTCGTAGAAATGTCCTAAGATCTTCACCGTGTCCGAAATGCTGACAAACGCCTTCGGATCAGCCTCTGTCATGGCTGCTTCCAGTTCATCCATCTCGTAACGGGTGATGACCGTAAATAGAATCGTCTTTTCATCATGATGGTAGGCCCCTTCGGCCCCGTGGACAATGGTAATACCTCGTCGAAGATGATTTTGAATGCTATCAATCACTGTTTTAGGCCGATCGGTAATGATCATGACCTGCATTCGTTGTTGACGGGTGAAGGTCATGTCGATCACCTTAGCGTTGACGAACAGTCCCAGCGCAGAATACAGTGCGTAAGGCCAGCCATAAACAAACCCGGCACTCAACACAATCAGACTATTGAACGCAATGTTGATGGTCCCCATGCTCCGGCCAGTTTTGCGCCGTAAGACGATGCCAATAATATCCAAACCACCGGTAGAAATCCCATTCTTCAAGGCAAAACCGGTCCCAAACCCGTTGACGGCGCCCCCAAAAATCGCACAAATAATCGGATCACTAGTCAAATGAATGGGCTGAATCACCCGAATCATGACCGACGCGAAGAGCACACAGATAAACGTAAAGACTGTGAAGGACTTACCAATTTGTTTCCATGCCAGGAAAAACATGGGGATGTTAATCAGAAACAGCCCTAACCCAGTATTGATGTGAAAGGCCCCTAGCCCGGCAGTTAACGTGTTGACCAACTGTGCCAGCCCGGTAACCCCGGAAGAATAGATATGACCCGGTGTCCAAAAAAAGTTCACCGCAATGGAGACCAACACCCCATAGAAGAAGGCAACCGAAAACTTTGCCATATATGTGTGTCGTTTTAACAACTGCTGAACATCATCCATGATTTAAAAACAGACCTCACTTATTTTTTGATGTCCCGTATCGCTTAGACCAATTACAGCCATCACACACACGAAACATTTTCCTTAGTAGACGCTTTGCTCGGCCTAGTATAGCATTTTATTAGCCTGACGGCCACGCCAACCCGCGGGCTCTTAGCGACTTTTAATCTTTAGACCAAATGATTACCGAAGATCGAAAACCCCCGCAATTAATCTCATTCCCGATTGCTAGTCCTGTGACCAATTGGCAGCAACAAACGCTGCTCGACCGCCAGCCTCTTCCTGGGCGAAGCGCTCCGGCTGCTTCCGGTAAAACTGCTGGTGTCGTTCCTCAGCCACAAAGAACGGTTGAACCACTTGAATTTTTGTCACGATGGGCTTGCTAAACTGTTCACGCGCCTGCAAGGCCGCCCGGGATTCCTGAGCCACTGCCAACTGGGCCGCACTGTTCACGAAGATCACTGGTCGGTAGTTCGAGCCCCGGTCTTGAAACTGGCCACCATCATCGGTCGGGTCCGTTTGTTGCCAATATAAATCAACCAACTGCCGGTAGCTAACCACCGCGGGGTCAAACCAGATCTTAACCGCTTCAGTGTGTCCCGTATGTTGGGCCTTAACCTGCTCATAGGTCGGATCAGTTACCGTACCACCACTGTATCCCGACAAAACTTTTTTGATTCCGGGGAACGTGTCAAAGGGTCGGACCATGCACCAAAAACAACCGCCCGCAAACGTTGCCGTTTCAATTTCACTCATCATAATCACTCCATTTTCTAATGATTCTATTAAACGGCTTTTTTCAAGTGCCGTCAAGACCCGAATGACGCTGTCAATTCTGACAAATGCCATAAAAAAAGATTCATAACACCCTTAATTTCACAGAATTAAGGTCTGTTACGAATCTTCTTTTACCAACGTCGAACCGTGCTAAGACGTTTCGACCATGGCTATTTTAAAGAGCTAACTTATTCCTTCGTTTTCTCAGGGTCAGCAACTCTTAAGTAAAGTTCGCCTAATTGTTCTTCGCTAACTTCACTTGGTGCCTTGGTCATTGGTTCCGTTGCCTTAGAGTTCTTAGGGAACGCGATAACATCACGAATGTTTTCACGCTTTGCTAAGAGCCGAACGAAACGGTCCAACCCAATGGCGATACCACCATGAGGTGGGAAACCGTAATCCAAGGCATTTAGTAAGAACCCAAATTGCTTGTCGGCACGTTCTGGCGTAAAGCCTAAGGCTCTCAACATCTTCATTTGCAGTTCATGTGAGTGGATCCGGATTGAACCCCCACCTAATTCCAAACCGTTTAAGATAATGTCATAGCTTTGTGCGTAGGCTTGAGTTGGGTCTTCGCCTTCATCCAAGAAGTGTTCGTCACCAATAGCAGGTGCCGTGAATGGGTGATGGGCTGGAACCCAACGCTTAGCGTCAACATCGTATTCAAACAATGGCCAGTTAACAACCCATAAGAAGGCCCACTTGTTTTCATCAATCATACCTTGTTCCTTGGCAATTGCCTTACGCAAGTATCCAAGGGAAGCAGCAACGACCCGCTTGGAGTCAGCAACGAAGAGTAACAAGTCACCGCTCTTGGCACCAGTCTTTTCGTTGATTCGCTTGAACCAGTCGCCTTCGTTGAAGAACTTAGCGATTGGACCGCTGTAACCATCATCCGTAACCTTCATCCAAGCTAAGCCCTTAGCACCGAAACGTTCGATGTATTGTTCATACTTGTCGATTTCTTTACGGCTGTACTTGTCAGCACCACCAGGTACGGCAATTGCTTTAACTTGGCCATCGGCAGCGGCATCAGCAAAGACCTTGAATTCTGACTTGCCCATGATGTCGGTCAAGTCCTTCAGTTCCATCCCAAACCGAACATCGGGCTGGTCGGTACCGAAGCGAGCCATGGAGTCGTCCCAGTCGAGACGTTCGAATGGTAACTTCACGTCAACGCCCAGAGCATCCTTCATAACCTTCTTGATCAAGCCTTCGGTCATGTCTTGGATTTCTGCAGAAGTTAAGAATGACGTTTCAACGTCAATTTGGGTAAATTCTGGTTGACGGTCACCACGCAAGTCTTCGTCACGGAAGCAACGCGCGATTTGGTAGTAACGGTCAAAGCCGGAACCCATCAATAATTGCTTAAATAATTGTGGTGATTGAGGTAATGCATAGAAGTGACCAGGGTAAATCCGTGAAGGAACTAAGTAGTCCCGAGCACCTTCAGGCGTTGACTTGGTCAGGTTAGGCGTTTCGATATCAATGAAGCCATTGTTATCGAAGTAACTATGTACGGAATGAAGAATCCGACTACGTAGTCTGATAGCCTTTTGCATTTCTGGACGACGTAAGTCTAAGTAACGGTACTTCAACCGGACTTCGTCGGAAACGTTGATACCATCTTGAATGTAGAATGGCGGCGTCTTGGCCTTGTTCAACAGGTTGATGCCGGTAACCCGAACTTCAACTTTCCCAGTCTTCATGTCAGGATTGATTTCCTTGGCAGAACGGGCAACGACAGTCCCTTGGATTTCAATGACGTACTCACTCCGTAGTTGATCAGCTACAGCCAAAGCATCCTTGCCATATTCATCACTGAATACTAATTGGACAATTCCTTCACGGTCACGTAAATCAATAAAGATCAAGTTCCCGAGGTCACGGCGCTTTTGTACCCAACCCTTCAATACAACTGTTTGGTCGAGATATTTTTCATCAACCAATCCAGCATAAGTGGTTCGTTTCAAGTTCTGTTCCATTGTAATCCCCTCTTACCTTTTTTTATTTTGTCGCAAAATGGGTATTTACGACATCCTGAAAACTTGTATAAATGTCGGCTAATGGTACGCTAACCTCTTCACCCGTGGCCATTGATTTCAAGTTAGCCGTTTGATTGGCTAATTCTTGATTCCCAATGGTCAGTGTATAGGCTGCCGACAGGCGGTTAGCAGTTTTGAACTGTGCTTTAGGCTTACGAGCCAGGTAGTCACGGTCGGCAGACAATCCTGCACGACGAATCGCTTGAACTAACTTGAGTGTTTCAAGCGACGTTTCGTCACCAATTCCAACCACGTAAACGTCTAACGAATTCACATCAGGAATGGCAACCTTTTCTGCTTGCATCAGCAGAACCAATCGTTCAACTCCTAATCCAAACCCAACACCGGGCATCTCAGGTCCACCCAATTCCTCAACCAGTCCGTTGTACCGGCCACCTGCTAAGACGGTCGTGTAACCCTCACCCAATGCAGGTGAGTCTGCCATGATTTCGAAAATGGTGTGATTGTAGTAATCCAATCCCCGAACCATCGTGGCATCAACATCGTAGTCGATTCCCAGAGTGTCCAAGCTAGCCTTGACCCGTTCAAAGTGAGCCGTTGCTTCTGGCGTTAAGAAATCGAGGATTGAAGGGGCATCAGCCACGATCTCTTGATCGTGTTGATCCTTACTATCAAGTACCCGTAGTGGGTTCTTGTGTAACCGGACCTTCGAGTCTTCACTTAATTCGTCAAAATGCGGTTCGAGAAAGTCAATCAAGGCTTGCCGGTAAGCATCACGGGACGCTTTGTCACCGAGTGTGTTCAGGGCTAAACGTAAATGCGTCAACCCTAACTTCGACAACAAGTTCATGCCTAAGGCAATTACTTCAACGTCTAATTCCGGAGCATCGCTACCAAAAGCTTCGACCCCGATTTGATGGAATTGACGTTGCCGTCCTGATTGCGGACGCTCATACCGAAACATTGGTCCCATGTAGTAGACCTTGTAGGGTTTCGTGGTTTCAGGCCCGTACAATTTGTTTTCAACAAATGCCCGAACCACGCCGGCAGTTCCTTCTGGCCGTAAAGACAAATGCCGATCGCCTTTATCTTTAAAGTCGTACATTTCCTTGGTCACGATGTCTGAAGTATCTCCAGACGTCCGTGAGAAGACTTCGAAGTTTTCGAACATTGGTGTTCGAATCTCAGCGAAGCGGTAGTTAGCAAACAACTGGCGCGCAGTAGCTTCGACGAACTGCCAAGTTTCTGAATCTCCTGGTAAAATGTCCGCCGTGCCCTTTGGTCGTTGGTAACGCATGAGCATTCTCCCTTTCTGCGCCTGTAGAAAATAAAAAGCGCCCCTGTCTTTTGACAAGGGCGCAAAGTATGCACGGTACCACCTTTTATATTCTCTGCAGGATAACGTTGCAAACGAATGACGACTAGCGTCATTAGCCTCAAAAGTGTCTTCGGAGTCACACCGTTAACCGTTCCCATCAACACGGTCTCTCTACAAACGTGATTTCTCCTACTGGTCTCTCTCACTGGCAAATATTTAATTCTCGTTAAGCATAATTAAAATCTCCTGAAAAGTCAACCCCCTTTCTCACAGAATCTTCAGGTACTGAAAGTAATCGTGGTATAATGAAACCTAATTTGAATAAGGAGACACAGTATGCACTTTAAACCTAAAAACTGGACGGGACTGATTACCAGTCTCGCCATTCTCTTGGTGGCTAGCGGTTTGTTGCTAGCTTTCACCCACCATAATTCCGTCACCGCGACCCTCACCAATCTTAACCTACGGGACGGTCCGGGACTGACCTATAAGGTCACTCACAAGGTCAAAAAAAATACCCGCTTAACAATTTTAGGCGAAAAAGATAATTGGTACCACGTTCGAGATAGTCAAAATCATTTCGGTTGGGTGGCCAGCTGGTTGGTCGATCATCCCGGAAGTCTTAAACGGGTCACTAACTTGTCTGAAGCAACCATCGTCCTCGACCCTGGTCACGGCGGTAGCGACTCGGGGGCCCTCTCCATTGGTCAGAAGCATGAGGAGAAGACCTATACACTCGAGTTAGCCAATCGTGTTGCTAAGAAGCTCCGGGCCCGGGGAACGCACGTCATCATGACACGGTCAACCGATAAGACCGTCAGTCTGGCTGATCGACCAGCACTGGCCAATACCGACGATGCCAGTGCCTTTATCAGTTTTCACTTCGACTCCGCCCCTTCGGACAATCTTGGGTCTGGCACCACCACCTACTATTACCATCGGAATTCATCCTATGAGTTGGCAACCGACGTAAACAACCAAATGAACGACTTACCACTCACCAATCGCGGCGTGAAGTACGGCAACTTTGAAGTTATTCGTGATAACAGTCGCCCTGCTCTCCTGTTGGAAATGGGTTATATCAATACCAAGAAGGATTTCAGCAATATCAGTAGTGCCCAATACCAAGAACAGGTAGCCAATCGCGTTGTCGCTGGACTCAGCAAGTATTTTTCAGCAGCCGGTTAACTCAATTTTCACCAACTTATTTAGAAAGAAGGAATTCTCGTGACACTTGCACAGAATTGGCTCAAGCAATTACCGTTGCCCCAACCATTGACGGCCACCCCCGTCAGTGGTGGTGACATCAACGAGGCCTTTCAGCTTGATTCACCGGAGGGCCCTTACTTTTTATTGGTTCAGCCCCAAACTCCTGCTTCGTTTTACGCCCACGAGATTGCGGGATTACGGGCGTTAAGCCAAGCCGCCAACGTTCCCGACGTCATTGCTAATGGCGTCATCAACGGCGATGCCTATTTAATTTTAGAATTTTTAGCAACTGGTCACGGCAGTCAGTACGCCCTAGGACAAATGGTGGCTCGCGTGCATCACGTGACCGCTAAGCAGTTTGGCTTTGATCAGGATAATCTGGTAGCCAAGTTACCAAAAAGTAATCATTGGCAAGCGGACTGGTCGACATTTTATCTCAACCAACGCCTCGACCCATTAGTTGACCGAGCGAAGCAACATCAGCTCTGGAATCCACAGCGGCAGACAGCGTACGACCGGGTTCGTCAAAATATCATCGTGGAGAATCAGGACCGAGAGATTGTGCCTTCGCTCCTGCACGGTGATCTATGGTCCGGTAATTACCTATTCACGGCTGACGGGACACCAACCCTAATTGATCCCGACGTCTTGTACGGGGACCGTGAATTTGACCTTGCAATGACGACGATTTTCGGTGGCTTCTCGGCGGACTTTTACCGGGGCTACCAGGAACTCTACCCATTGGCCGAGGGCTACGCCGAACGGCTGCCACACTACCAACTGTATTATCTCTTGGCTCACCTCAACCTGTTCGGTGAGACTTATGGCGGCGCCGTCAACGAAATCTTAGCTCGCGGTTGATTATTCTGCTCCTGACCTGCATAGTGTGGTCGTTCGCCTTGCCGGCCGCCAGATATGGGCTGGAACGGTGCGGACACAACTTGAAGCCTCGAAAGACCCGAGTCTCCAAGCTTGGTCGTTCTGCTAAGCCAGCAGGAAACCCGCCTACTAACTAAGCAGAACGACGCGCCTGAGCCCATATCTGGCGACCTCTCGGCTTACACAGTATGCAACCAACTCAACTAATCCGTGGTATCAATTAGTCCCGTAAATGGATGCGTATAATAACTTAAATATTGAACGTGCTAAAACACAATCGTAGATGGCTACGTTCCCTGATTTTTGAAATTCAACCAATTCACGCTAACTTACCAGTATCAAAACTTGTGGATACTCTTTATAAACTATCAAAAAATCCTCACAAACCGCTTTTAATAGCTGTTTGTGAGGATTTTTTCTATGCCAATAACCAAGCCTGTAGTTCGGCCAATTCCGCTGTCCGAAACTCCGGTTGGCTATCTGCCACAATTAAATGGTCTAGATCAAATAACGCGCCGGCCATGCCAGCCCGGTGGCCCGCTGTGACATCTAACGTGCGGTCACCCACCATTAATGCTAACTGTGGATCGGCATCAAATTGCCGACACAGCGCTTGTAGACTCGTTGGATCTGGCTTACGAGGATAATTATCAGAAGCCGTTACAAAACCCGTAAAATATTGTTTTAGGTTTAACTCATCCAATCGGTTTAAAGCCTGGGCATCCCGGTGAGTTAGCAAAAAATTACGCCCACCAGCCGCAACGATACTCGCTAAAATAGTGGCTGCCCCCTTAAACGGTTGTGCAGACGAAAGCATTGGCGCTACTTTACGCTGATAAATTTTGGCCAATCGATCCTGATCCAACTGGTACTCCGCAGAGAAGCGTTGCAGAGCTGTCCCCAAACTATGTTGCCGCATAGTTCGATAGACATCATCGTCGTCAATTTCAAAATCATTGACCCGACAGGCAACCAAGGCCTGATGAAAGGCCGCCACCATCCCCGGATACGTATCGACCAACGTGCCATCAAAGTCCCAAAATATTTGTTGATACCGCAAGCTAAGTTCCTCCTTGGATTATGAAAATTATTAAATACCACTGACGCCGTTGACGTGTTATGCACGACATTATACTTATAAATACAAAAATCAATTCTGTTGCCCGTTACGCTTCTCGCAGGTGGGGACAATCTAAGCCAGTGGCGGCCAGAAATGGTGCTAGCTGTGAAAATGACGTTAGCTAGCGTTTTTTAGCTAGCTTAGGTCATGGGCGGCTTTGAAGACACATGTTCGTGGCTTCAAACCGAGCGAGAAGCCCGCCCTTTGGCTGAAACGTCCCCACAGCAGACACCGTCTCGGGCCGTCACTGGCGAGTTGTAGCCTACAAAAAGGGGTGAGACCAACGTCTCGCCCCTTTGGGTTTATCCGTTAAATTGACAACTAAAACCTAAGGCTGATCAGTATCGAACCAAATCGTGACCGGGCCATCGTTGATTAGAGACACCTGCATATCCGCACCAAAGACTCCCGTCTCAACGGTCAAACCGGTTGCTGACAATTTTTGATTGAATTCTTCATACATTTGGTTGGCGTGCTTAGGGTCACCCGCCGCAACGAAGCTCGGTCGGTTGCCCTTCTTAGTATTCGCATACAAGGTGAACTGGGAGACGGAGAGCACACTCCCACCCACATCTGAAATGCTTAGATTCATCTTCCCTGCTTCATCTTCAAAGACTCGCAGTTTACTGATCTTATGCACCAAATAATCTACTTGTTCACTTGTATCACTGTCTTCGGCCCCGACTAACAATAAAAAGCCTTGTTGAATGGCACCATGAACGTCACCGTCAATGGCAACCTGAGCCTCACTGACCCGTTGTAATAGAATTCGCATCGTCAACCGCCCTTCTAGTGGAACGCCCGCTTAACGACGTAAACGTCCGCAATGTTCTTAATGTTATCCAAAATCCGTTGCAATTCCAAGGTGCTCCGCGTACCCAGACTCACAGAAATCGTGGCCATCTTATTGTGGTCAACCTTCCCATTGATGGAGGTGAGATACTTGGTATTGTTGTTGATCGTTCGTAAGACATCATTCAACAACCCATTACGGTTATAGCCCTGAACTTCGATATCGGCATTGTAATTGGTCTTATCGCCAGCCATATTCCCCCAGCGAACTGCCACGATTCGTTCACCATTGTCCTCGGCGTTCTTCACGTTCGGGCAATCCGTCCGGTGAACGGAAACTCCCCGGCCTTTGGTAATATAACCAACAATATCATCCCCAGGGACCGGTGAACAACAATGACTCAGCCGAATGAGCAAGTTATCAACACCCTCAATAACCACACCATCGGAGTCTTTATCCTTGTCCTTACGAACTTTTTTATCCGTATCAGCATCATTTTTGATCGTCTGGTGTTCTTCCAGTAATTCCTTTTCTTCCTGACGCCGCCGCTTAACCTCTTCGGCTTGGCGGATACCATCAGTCAACCGGTTAGCGACCCCCCGTGGTTGAATATCACCAAAACCTACGGCGGCCAGCAGATCATCCCCGTGTTGATAATGAAGCTTAGCTGTGACCTTATCCATGTTTTCTTTGGTCATTAACTGCTTCGGATCATAACCCAGCTCACGAATCGTACGCTCAATGGTTTCTTGACCAGCCACAATGTTCTGCTCCCGGTCAGTCTGCCGGAAGAATTGCTTAATTTTATTGCGTGCGCGCCGCGTGGAAACCAGTTTCATCCAGTCACGACTTGGTCCCGCTGAACTGGAGGACGTCCGAATATCCACGATGTCCCCGTTCTTAATTTCGTAGTTCAACGGCACAATTTTTCCGTTGATAGTCGCCCCAGTAGTATGGTGACCAACCTCGGTGTGAATTGCATAAGCCATATCAAGTGGCCCAGCACCCTTGGGCAGTTCCAAGACATCGCCCTTTGGCGTGAACGCGTAAACGTGGTCACCAAAGAGTTCACCTTTAACACTGTCCATGAAATCAGACGCGTCATCGGTATCTTCCTGCAACTCAATAATGTGTTTGAACAGGTTCAGCTTGTCACCAGAATTGGTCTCTTGAACCTTGTCCTTGACACCTTCCTTGTAAGCCCAGTGCGCAGCGACCCCGTATTCAGCGACCGCGTGCATTTCCTTGGTCCGAATCTGAACTTCAAGTGGCTTACCTTCTGGACCAATAACCGTGGTATGCAAGGATTGGTACATGTTGGCCTTAGGCATCGCGATGTAGTCCTTGAACCGACCGGGCATTGGCTTCCACTGTGAGTGAATGGCGCCCAACACAGCATAACAATCCTTAATGGTATCGACGATTACCCGGATAGCCAGGAGATCGTAAATTTGACTGAATTGTTTGTGTTGATCCTTCATTTTCCGATAAACGGAGTAAATATGCTTAGGTCGACCGTAAATATCAGGCGTGATCTTCAAGTCACTGATCGACTCCTGAATGACCTTGATGGCCGCCGCAATGTATTCTTCTCGTTGATCACGCCGAGAATTCATCAGGTGGACAATGCGGTAGTATTGCTGTGGATTTAGGTACCGCAGCGAAATATCTTCCAGTTCCCACTTGATGGTGCTAATCCCTAACCGATCAGCCAATGGTGCGTAAATTTCCAAAGTTTCATTGGCAATTCGCCGTTGCTTGTCAGGACGTAAATGCTCCAGGGTCCGCATGTTGTGCAGCCGGTCAGCCAGCTTCACGATCATGACCCGAATGTCCTTGGACATTGCGAGCAACAATTTCCGGTGGTTTTCAGCCAGTTGTTCCCTGTTCGACTTATACTTGATCTTACCAAGCTTTGTGACACCATCAACGATCAAAGCCACGTCGTCGCCAAAAAGTTCTCGAACATCACTCAGAGTGGCCCCCGTATCCTCAACAATATCGTGGAGAAAACCTGCGGAAACCGTTTCTGGGTCCATATTCAAGTCTGCCAGAATACCCGCAACCTGAATTGGATGCATAATATAAGGCTCGCCAGACTGGCGGTGTTGATCCTTGTGGGCAATCGTCGCAAAATGACAGGCTTGCACCACCATTTCAACGTGTTCTGCATTCATATATTCATTGACTCTGGCAATTACTTCATCAGCCGTCCAGACGCGTTCTTTGGTCATTGGACGCCACCACCCTTAGTTTTTTAAATTATGATTCCTTTTCAATCTTGTTTTGCGTCAGTCCGTATGCGAGATAGGACAGACAAAGATAAACAATCGCAAAATACCGTGTGTACTTTGGTAGAAACCAAACGGCTCCCAACAAATAGATTACGGGCCAAATCAATAACCACCAGCCCGGTTGTGTGCGCCGATAGATACCGCGCCCCAGCACGATGGCTAAACAGCCATTGATGATGACCAGCAGACCCCCAAATCGCCAGACGGGACTCAAACCAATTCCCATCGCTAATGCTGGTAACCCCAATCCCATAATTAAGGCAACGACCCAATACCGCCACCCAATGCGTTCCAAAAACGCCATCCAACTCACCCATCTCTCTTAATAATTGCAACTATTTTAGCATGTTTCAGGGGAGATTTCACCTGGTTGTCTTGGTTACTGTAGTTCCATAACCACCGAAACCGCTGACAACAAATATAACGGTGCCGTCTCGGTTCGTAATATCCGGGGACCTAACCCCGCCAATATTGCCTGATTTTCCTGTGCTAGTTGGACCTCAGCCGGACTGATACCGCCCTCGGGGCCAAAGATAGCTAGGAGACTTTGCTTCGGTTTTAACGCCTGTAACTGCTGATTCAGCGCACTTTGTTCACCCTGTTTGGCCGATTCTTCGTAGGCCAATAACCGGACGTCTGTCGGTGCTGCTTGAAATACCGCCCGCAGGTCAGACGCGTAGCTCAGCATCGGTCGCCGCAACCGGTGTGACTGTTCAGCCGCACCATGCGCGATTTTGGTTAAGCGAGCTAACTTTTTGGCCACTTTGTTGGGTTGCCACTTAGCCACCGACCAGTCACCACCGAAGAAAATAATGTGATCAACGCCTAGTTCAGTGGCTTTCTGCGTGATCCACTCAGCTTTCTCCTGCTTGGGTAAGCCACAGGCAATCGTGACCGTCACGGGCAACTCCACTGGTGGTGTCGCCACAGCCGTCAATTTGACTGTCGCTTTGTCTTCTGTCAGCGTCTGCAACTCACCATGGAACAAGTGAGCCGTCTGGTCAACAAACTCCGCGACGGCGCCCGTCTGTGCTCGCAGCACGGTGACCCAGTGATGCGCAATATCCGTTGGTAATGTTAAAACATCCTGATCTTGATGGGCATCTTCAAGAAAATACCGTTGCATGCCTATTCATCCTCCGTCGGTTTGTGGGCAATGACGCCACGCCAATCCTTCATTTGTAATACATTATCAATAATAAACCCTTGCTTGACCTGGGCAGCTACCACTTCATCCAGTTTGTCAGCAATGATACCAGATGTCAGGAAGTAGCCCCCTTCATTGAGGTTTTCCCAGGCTTGTGGAATCAATGGCAAAATGATTTCCGCCAAAATATTGGCCACCACCAAATCAACTGGCTGATGAATCCCCTTTAAAAGGTCGTTGGGCTTCGCAATAATGTCCTTAGCCACCGGATTCAAGTCTAAATTAGTCTTAGCTGAACGCACGGCAACATCATCTAAATCAAAGGCCGTAATCTTGTCGACACCCATGTATTTGGCGGCAATACTCAGGACACCAGAACCGGTTCCAACGTCGTACATGGATTCACCACCACGGACGACCATCTCTAACGCTGTCATGGATAGCCGCGTCGTTGGATGGGCCCCCGTCCCAAACGCCATCCCTGGGTCCAAACGAATAACGTGTTCGCCGTCCTGAACTGGTTGATAGTTTTCCCAGCTGGAACTGACCGTCAGGTACCGGGTCACCCGGACTGGATGGTAGTATTTTTGCCAAGCTGTCGCCCAGCTTTCATCATCAACAGCCTGACTCGTGACTTTTCCTGGTGTTGCGTCCAATCCAAACTTAGCGAGTTCCTGAACGCGTTGCCGAATAGTTGGCAAAATTTCTGGAACGAACACTGTCTCTGGATAGTACGCCGTAATCTCAGCACCGGTCGTTCTGTGCGGAATCGTCGTTAAGTCGACAATTTCGCCGTATTTGCCTGGCTTGAGGTTAGCAAAGTCTAGAGCGTCGTCGATTTTAACGCCACTAGCCCCGGCTTCCTGTAAGATATTGCTGACCGCTTCAACGGCCTCGTTAGTCGTCAAAACGCTGACTTCGGTCCATTGCATGGATAGATTTCCTCCTATAATTTTAAAAAATATTAAAAAAAGAGCTGGTAACAACCAAACATTGTCACCAGCTCACCGCTAAACATTAAATAATTGATGGAACAGCCTTAGACTTTCTCGGCATCGTTGGGATGTTTGGCATTGTGTTGTTCACGCTTCGCCAAGTTGACTTCTAAATAGTCTAACATATCCGCTTCATTTTGAAACACCCGTGGATGCTTTTGCTTGTGCAGTCGCAAATCAATCTCGTTGATTCGCTGACGCCCGGTCCAGGTGTGACCATAACGAATGATTACCCGGTTATTGAGCGAATCTTGACCGAATTTAAAGACGTAGACGCTCTCTGGCGCCATCAGTGGCCGAATATACGACTTTTCGTAACGATAGTTATGTTGCCGTAAAAACTCCTTGGTTCGACTCAGCATGGTAATCACCTCCTAAATGACAATCTACTCGGTTCTCAAAACATTTTAAGGCCTCTTCGGTTGCCCAAACCCATTAAAATGTATCAATAATTGATAATAGTTGATTTCGGCGAGGATTGCAAGCAAAAAGTCCACGCTGCCAAGACTTTTATGCGACCTCTGAAACCAACTTTCAGCTATCCGTTATCGTTTGTGAAACCACTTACATTATAACATAGCTGCTACGCAATTTCCGCCCAATTCGCTGGATAACTTGAAAAACTAGCCCCAGCATTTCTGTTGCAATTTCACCCGGAATCGTTAAGAATGGAAGTTAAAGAAAATTTCATATGGGAGGACGTTTATTTTGTTAAAGGAGTTCAAAGAGTTCATTGCTCGCGGCAATGTCATGGATCTAGCTGTTGGGGTTATCGTTGGGGCTGCATTCACAGCTATCGTTAATTCCTTGGTCAATAACCTGATTAATCCCCTCATTGGCCTATTCGTTGGTAGTATTGACTTCTCCAACCTGGTCTTCACCGTTGGGGATGCCCATTTTAAATATGGCGCATTTATCAATGCCATCATTAACTTTCTGATCATCGCTTTCGTCGTCTTCATCCTAGTCAAGGTTTTAAACAAGGTTGCCCCTGCCAAGGCGGATGACGAACCGACGGAACCAGAACCAACCAATGAAGAAAAATACTTAAAAGAAATCGTGACGCTACTCAAACATGATGATCAGCAAAAATAATTAGTGGCTCACGTTTCAACGAAATAAAATTAGTAGAAGAAGGGTTGAGAATTTTTCTCAACCCTTCTTTGCTGCTCTAAAACTAAGATGGTCCGAGCCAGCGGCAAAAATGGCTCCCCATGAACCGGTAGTTGCCCCAATTTTATTGGTATTGAAGACCGGTACGCAAAAGTATCGGCTTTTTTTGTTCAGTCTCCCAATCTTTAAGAAATTATTCTTTTTTTCGTTGAAATCTACGGCTAAAACCCATAAGCTTAGAGAAGCCCCTTCACTACTTTTAACTAAGTCACACTAAACCGGGGATTGTCGGGGCGTACACAATAAGGGGAGTGATTGTTATCTTTACCGTATTTTGGCTGCTTCTATGGGGTGCCGCAACCTATTGGGCCTTCAAGGGGCCTCGTAAACGTAAAATTCTGGGAAGCATTTTTGCTTGTCTGCTAGTCTTTGGAGCACTGGGGAGTTTGGCCACGGCTAAACCTGCGCCCAAAACGAAGACCATTGCCATCGGCACACACCGTTTAGCCAAGGCCAAAGCAGAATCACGCAAGTTGGCAGCCTCTTCTAGTAAACAGGCCACTGCCATTTTAGCCCTGAATGAAGCCGATAGTTCTTCTAAAGAAGCGGCATCCGCCGCCTCTACTGCCAAAGCTGACAAAGCTAGCAGTGTTGCTCAGGCTAGTCGCCGAGCAGCATCCAAGGCTGCGGCCAGCAACACCGCCACCAGTCATGCCACACAGACTAGTCGATCCAAACCTAAGGGTGACTTGGAAACTGACAAGGCTGGGACCATCGTTGGCAACAAAAATTCGAAAATCTACCATACTCCTGATCAAGCTGGTTACCATATGAACAGTGCCAACGCCGTCTACTTCAAGTCGGAAGCGGCGGCTCAGGCAGGCGGTTATAGAAAGGCGCTACGCTAATGAAGAAAAAACAGTTTCTATGGATTGCTCTTAGTCTTTTGCTGCTCGGGTTGGGTGGCTGCTCAAGTTCGAGTGATGCCGCCAAGACCAAGACCGTTTATAACCACACGCCCGAAAAGCAGGCCGTCAAACTGGAAAAAGCCAACTCGGCAGAAAAGAAGCGTTTAGACGCTGTCCAAGTAAAGTTAGATCACCGGCAAGCCACCAGGAAAACTACCCAAAAGCCATCAAAGACGCCAACCAAAAAGAAAACAACCACTAAGCAAAAATTGGCTGACCGCACCTACCAGGGAGAACAAGAAATTACAATCAATCAAAATGATCCTGGTTTCAGTAAAAAACAACTAGCCACCAAGTCGGGCGCTTGGCAAACGTACCACCAATTGGATAATCTGAACCGCGTTACCGGAGCCGAAGCCCTCTTGAACCAATCCCTCATGCCCACTGCTAAGCGCGAGCCCCTGACGGTCGATCCAACTGGTTGGCATAACAAACGTACGAGTCATGGCTGGCTTTACAATCGAAGTCATCTAATCGGCTATCAGTTTACGGGTCAAAACAATAATCTGAAGAACCTAATGACTGGGACCCGGTCGCTCAACAATCCCGCCATGTTGCACAATGAAATGGATGTCGCCACCTACCTCAAGCAGAGTCGTCACAATTACGTCCGCTACGCCGTGACTCCCATTTTCAAGGGGCAAGAACTAGTCGCCCGAGGCGTTCAGATGCGGGCCCAGTCTGTTGGCTCCAATGCCATCCATTTCAACGTCTACATTTTTAACGTTGAATCTGGCTACAAAATTGACTACAGCACTGGCTATAGTCAAGCTAGCTAAGCGCCAGTCGTCCAAAACCCGATGACGTAAAAAGCTGACTTATTCCTAGGAGGAGCCTTATGAAAACACTACGCAAAGCCGCCATGTTACTGGCCATCACCTTTACATTGGGTGGCGCCGCCCAACCACTGGCCGCACCAACCACCACTGCAGAAGCCAAAACGCAGAAAATCTGGATTGCACCGAATCACGGAAAGAAGTACCACTACGACAAGCACTGTCGGGGCCTGAATCATGCCAAAAAATTAAAACGCGTCTCGCTTAAGTGGGCCAAGCAACATCATTACAAATTGTGTGGTTGGGAAAAATAATGTCATGAATTTTAAAACGAGGTTAGGAGAAAATTCCTAGCCTCGTTTTAAGTTGCCGGGCCCTAACCACCCGTTTTTCTGTCAAGAATCCGCTTACTATTGACGATGAAAATGATATACTAATAAATGATACGATTTCTTAATCGATAACGTTCAAGATTTATCCAAGCACTAAGCTGTTATTCTAACGAAACAAAGAGGTCGACGAAGATGAAAGAAAAAGAATTTGAAAAAACAGATTGGCAACGGGCCCAGCTGGCCGTCTTCAATGAGTACGATCGATTTGTTAAGCACCTTCACGATGAGGGTGTCGAATACACAATCAGCCAGGCCCGGCGCATCGTCATCTACCAGGACTTGGTCGAAGAATGGCGGCACAACGTTCCCACGTTGATGGCCGACCTTGAGGACAACGCGCAGGCGTTAAGTGTTTTCGAAGACTTAGCTGTAGATGGGCAGAGCACATTACTCTCCCGCTGCGCCAAAAAGATGGAGGCTTGGCCAGACTACATCCCTTCACCGCTCACCATTTGGCTGGAATTAGCCGAAGACGCCGAGCGAGAATAATTGCTACATCACCCTAACCCTCGCGAACATCCAACTAACCACAACAACGAACGACTTAGGAGGAATTAGTCATGAGCTACTATCAATACATCATTAATGGTATTTTTCTACTTGCCGTTGGCATCTTTCTGATGAGCCAGGCCCACAAAGCTAAAACCGAAACCACTCACAAGTGGGTCATTATTATCGGGATCTGCTTTGCTATCGTTGGCATGGGCGTCGGTGGCGTCGGCATTATGGGTATCAGTTAAACTTACCGAGTAAACGTAGGAAGGGTCTGGGACAGAAGTCTCAGACCCTTTTTGCGCTTTGAAACGTGCGACAAAAGGCGGTTCTATGATATTTGGTGTTGATAGAGAAATCTATCAACACCAATTTTTTGTATAATAAAAGGGGCACACTGCCCC
>NZ_RHNY01000013.1 GCF_003946345.1 Levilactobacillus tongjiangensis | reverse complement strand
TTGGCATACGAAAATCCCTCCGTCATTGTCAGATGAATTATATTATTTCATCTGACAACCACAGAGGGATCATAACAGTCCCAGACCTTTTCCTTTTTATTTACAAACACACATCGCTGAAGCGTGCGCCACCAGACGGTTAACCATCCTAGGACCCACGTTTTATTTTTAATTTACGCTGGCAGGACGCTGACGCCTTCTGGCACCATAAAGTCCTTTTGAACCAACGTTAACTTACCACTTTGCGCATCGCGTTGATACAACGTGGCGTTGTCAGAATTTTGGTTAACTACTAAGACTAAGCTTTGATCAGCCGTCCAGTTGAAGTCCCGTGGGAAGTCACCTTCCGTGGAAATCCGCTGAATCAACGTCAGGCTACCATCCTCAGCCGTTGCAAAGACTGCCAAAGAATTGTTCCCTCGGTTAGACACATAAACGAACCGACCATCGGCACTCAACCGAA
This sequence comes from Levilactobacillus tongjiangensis, assembly GCF_003946345.1. GTDB lineage: Bacteria > Bacillota > Bacilli > Lactobacillales > Lactobacillaceae > Levilactobacillus > Levilactobacillus tongjiangensis. The sequence goes on along the minus strand of NZ_RHNY01000013.1, from coordinate 85,970 downwards.
TGGCAGCGGCCCCGTTGTGGGCAGTCCAGTCTTCCGGAATCGTTGACGTAATTTCTTTAACGGCAAACTTGCCGGCAGCGGCATCGTAACTCAACGTGGCTACGTTACTACTCAATTCACCGACCAAGTAAGCAACGTGCTTCTTGTCGTCAAACACAATGTGCCGTGGACCATAACCAGCTGGTAAATCCAGCTGGCTAACAGCTGAAAGCTTGCCTTCGTCTGACACATCATACAGGTAAACCTTGTCAGAACCTAAATCACAAACGACCAACCGCTTGTCCGGCGTGAGGTCAGCAAAGTGAGGATGGGGCCCGTCAGCTTGTTCAGGAGCTGGGCCGACTGGATCTTGATCAATCACCTTATCAGTTAGCGTCAGGGTACCGTCGGCAGCGATGGCGTAGACCGTTACAGCAGCCGTGTGGTAATTGGCCGTATAGACTAATTGACGAGCTTCATCGACCGCCACGTAGGCTGGTGAGGACCCGAGATCCAAGACTTGTTGAATTGCCCGTGGCTTTTCTTCTGAAACATCATAGATGATCAGGCCACCATGTGTGGTCCCATCAGTTTCCTTTTTGTTGATGACGTATAACCGTTGTGCCTTCGCCTTTGCAATGTAAGTTGGGCTTCCGGCTGACGCCAGCCATTCGCAATCCATGAGCTTAGGTGTAGCCGTGTCAACGCTGACCCGGTAGATTCCGCGGCTAATTCGCTTGGTGTAAGTCCCAATATAAAACTCTTCCGTCATATGTGCTGCCCCTTTCAACTTAACAAGATATCACTTCTAAGTATAGCACAGCTGATTGGCCTACACCGATTAAGTCACTGGTAACTGTACGCAAAGACCGTTACAATGGGAATAAATCGTTTTTTGAAAGGACCCACTATCCATGTCTAGTTTCGAAGGGTATCATCCCCTCTTAACCCCCTTATTTCGTTTCGACTGGCTCACCCGTTTCAACTTAAAGAACGTTGCCGACCTTGCCAACAAGGACCTGGCCGCCACCGCTGAATGGGTCAATACCACCATGCATGACACCATGAGCCGCACCGCCCTAACGTGGGGAATCGAACGGCGCCAGACCCACAAATTAGTTGGCTGGGCTGGTTTCACTGCCTTAGACCTCGCCACCCATAAGGGCCAGATTCGGTTTATTGGCAAACGACTACCCGTGACGGAACAGCAAGAAATCGTTGACCGGTTAGTTAACTTCGGGCGGGACGAACTCCAGCTCACAACACTGAAATTAACCGCTCCTGAACGCCTAGACGACGCCGTATTGGTGGCCGCTGGCTTCACGAAAAATGCCGATGGTCCGTGGACTTGGCACAAGTAACGTGGCAATCAAACGTCACTAGAATAAAAACTCGGAACTGAATAACGTGAAAAAAGGTTCTCAGACAAATTTCTGAGAACCTTTTTCGTGTATTATTCATATCTCAATTTAAGTATTTGCAAAATAGACAGTCATCACAGACAAACCGCAATTGTGTTCAGGTATTTAGCTTTCTGAATGCTTAGCTAGTGCCAAGGACTAAGACAGCTGTGAAAGTGGCGTTAGTTAGCAGCCCAAGCGTCTTTTAAGACATAGATTCTTAGTGGCTTAAAAACGAGCGAGAAGCCCGTCCTTTGGCTGAAGCGTCCTCACAACAGGCCCCCAGTCCCTGGCCACCGACACGCAACTATTTATTCCTCGTTCACCCGTAAGTTAAGTTCCTCGGCAATCTCAAAGGATTCGCTGTGGTAAGCATCGTGAACGCCCAGGTAGTAACAGCCTAGACTCCCCAACGTTACCAAGACAAAGTCCCACGGGTAGGCCGCAAAGCCAACGCCACCAAACTCATGGCTCCCAATCAACGACATAATCGTCAACCAGATCATTTCCGCTAATAGCCAGCGACTCCCCTTCAGGCTTGCACGTAAAGCGTGCCAGCCCGCCGGTTGTCGTACTTCATAGTAAATGTAGAAGACGAGCCCAAGGGCAATGACCCCAAAGACTTCGATGGTCGTTGGCCACTTAGCCCAGTAGATAGCTAGACTGGCCAAAATGTATGCCAGTGGTGACCACCAGTGCACCGCATGCAGGCGGAACGGCCGGATAAAGTTGGGAGCTTGGCGCCGTAACGCCGTCACAGTGACCGGACCGGTTAAATAAGCAATCAACGTCGACGTCGAAATGACGTTGGATAGCGCGCTCCAATTCCGGAAGCCAGCGACCAGCACCACTCCTAGTAACATGTTGACGACCATCGCCCGCCGCGGCGTCTGATACTTGCGATTAACTTCACCCAATTTAGTTGGCATGTGTTTGCTCCCAGTCATGGCAGCTAACGCTCGGCTGGTGGTCGCCACGAAGGAGACCCCCGTCCCAAACGGTGAAACGAATGCATCCAGGTACAGCAGTGTCGACAGCCAGCCTAAGTTTAATAGAATGGCAATATCAGCAAATGGTGACTGAAAGTTTACGCCGTGCCAGCCATGTGCCAGGTTGCCAGCTGGGACTGCTCCAATGAAGGCCACCTGGAGCATCGTGTAAATAACGGCACTAATACTGAAAGCAATCACAATACTCCAAAAAATATTTTTCTCTGGATGTTCAATTTCATTGCCCATGTTAATGGTCGTTTGAAAAGCATTGTAAGAAAAGATGATTCCGGCAGCCGTGGTTGCTGAGAAAATCGAGGCACTACCACTTGGCATGAACCCTGCCGCGTGGGCAAAGTTCTGGGAATCAAACCCCGTCCAGATCAACACGATAATGGTCAGTGTTGGAATCAATAATTTGAACATTGAAATAAAACTCGTAAACCGGGTCAGTAACTTGACTGACCAAAAGTTTAAGAGGGTGAAAGCCAGAATAAAGAGAAAGACGATGACTAATCCCTCGTTGGTAATATTGCCAGCTTTAAGAAAGCCTCGTGTCCAATTGGCCCAACTCCAGGGCCATGAGCTCATATACTGCACCGCTGCCACGGCTTCAATCGGAATAATCGTCAAGAGTGACAACCAATTCGACCAGCCGGCAACGAACCCCAATAACGGTCCGTGTGAAAAAGCGGCGTACTGACTCATCCCACCGCTCGTCGGGAACATCGTCCCTAATTCAATGTAGTTTAACGCAATCAGGCCAATCACGATGGCCCCCAATATCCAGGACAGAATGGAAGCAGGTCCTGCGATTTGAGCAGCCATCCCCGCGCCAAATAGCCAGCCGGACCCAATGATGGCGCTCAGCGTTAACATGATCAAAGAAAATAAACTCATTTTGCGCTTCATGCCAGTTTCCTCACTTTCACAGAGATGTTTGTCCTATTGTACACTACGTCTCCGTCAAAATGTGAAGAAGCCCGGAATTTCCTTTAGAAGAATTGACCGACGTAATAGTGAATAAACATCGTAATAATACCGACGATAACGTTACGAATAATGGCTGTCTTAACTAAGCCGTGTCCTAGTTTAGCGCTCAGATACCCCGTCAACGTTACGGATAACAGCACGGCCACAATGGTCGCCGGCCACTGAGTTGCTGCTGGAAATAACGTCATGGCAACCAGTGGGAAAGTACCGCCTAGTGAAGCAGCAATCAGTGAAGAAAAGGCGGCATCCCAAGGATTCATGTAATGGCCCAGCTGAATGTCTTCCTTTACGTTGACCACCGTGGCTAACGCATCCTTCTGCATCAGATCCTTGGCAATCGCCAAAGACGTTTCGGGCGTAACACCCCGTTCCTCATAAAATTTTTGAACAGCGGTTTGTTGATCGGCGTAGTTGCTCTGCAACAAAGCCTGCTCTTTGGCCACCGCCGCCTTCTCAGTATCCTTTTGGGTACTGACTGAAGCGTATTCACCGGAAGCCATCGAAAACGCACAAGCTAGTAGGTCAGACAACCCCGCGATAGAAATCGTAAATTGATTGGTCGTAGCCGCAGCAACACTGAACAACACCCCAACGACGGTCAGAATCCCATCGTTAGAACCCAGCACCCCGGCTCGCAACGTGTTTAACTTTTCATCCATAGTTTGATGTTGCTTTTGTTTCTGCTGCTTTTTTTCATGAACCTCTTCATTTACTTCCATCTTCGGACCCCCCTAGGCAAACAGATGGCCGATGCCGTAAGTTACGAGCATCGTCAAAATTCCAGCAATCACGTTACGCATGGTTCCGTTGCGACGGTTGGCGTTACCCAACGTAGCTGCGACGTATCCGGTAATTGACAATGCAATCACCACCGCAAGGAACGTTCCAAGAATCCGCCAATCCTTTGGCAGCAAGCTAATCGACACCAAGGGTAAGATTGACCCGGTAGGAAACGAAATCATGGAGGCAATCGCCGCTGAGAACGGATTAGTATACTCACCAACATTAAAACCAAAACGTTCCCGAACGCTGGCCTTGAGCGGATCACTGGCCATCATTTCCTTAGTAGCCTGGGCGGCTAATTCTGGCTTAATGCCACTGGCAATGTATTTTTCCTGAATGAAATCAACCTCACCCTGATAATTATCATCTAACGCCGCGGTCTGCGTTTCAATCGCTTTACGCTGCGCATCCTTTTGGGTGTTGACGGAGACGTACTCCCCCATTGCCATAGACACCGTACCAGCAATCATCCCGGCGATCCCCGAAATAAAAATTGCAAAACTGCTAGTGGCCGCCCCAGCAACCCCCACAACGATTCCCGCCACGGACAGGATGCCATCGTTGGCGCCCATCACGCTAGCCCGTAAAACGTTGATCCGTTGGGCCAGTGTTGCCGGCTTCTTATTCTTTTTCATCGTATCTACCCCCTGAATTTACACACAAACTTCTCTTATTCATCTTAACACGAGTTGTAAATAAAAGTTTGGGACAACAAACAATTTCTGAGTAATTTAGAATCATTATTACTTAACAACAAATCCATTGTACTCTTTGACCGCCAAAAGTAAATGGTCGGGATTAAAAAATTTCATTTTAATGACAAGTGATTCTAAAGTGAGCAGAACACTGGCACTCTCGTCAAAATGTGGTTTAATAGAGTCAAACTAGATTCATTCTAAAAAAGGAGGGAAAACCTTGGCTAGTCAGCAACAACTTTTAAATCAGGCCTTACAGACCCTGAAGGAACATCACGTCCGGGTGACCCCACAACGTCAGATCATCTTAACTTATCTGGTGACCCACCATAACCATCCAGCCGTTGAAACGATCTTCACGGCATTGGCTGAGCAACTGCCCAACCTCAGTATGGCGACGGTCTACAACACCTTAAATCTGCTAGTTGACCTGGGAATCGTCATCGAACTTCCCAACGACAATGGTGGCATTCGCTATGACTTCTATGGGCGCCCCCACTACCACGTTATCTGTGAAAATTGCGGTAAAATTACGGATGTCTTCACGCCCGCTTTCGAGCAAATTGAAGAAACGTTAAACGCGGAAGCCAAAAAACAAACGGGTTATCTGATTACCAGCAACCACGTTGAAGTTTACGGGCTGTGTCCAGAGTGTCAGCAGAAACTCCACATCGACCCGACCCGCCAAACCTGGGCGGCTGAAAAGTAACCGGCACCAAGCCACCCATAGCGGCGTTCCCCCCATCTGGCGGAATGTCGCTTTTTGACTTGCTATAAAGCCCGGTCTAACAATATTACAAGGACGTTACAGGTGTCGTAAAGTTTTAATCTATTTGAAAACACGGCGAACAAACGCCGCGATACTCGTTATTACCATCGTAATATAGGCTCTGAGGCCCCGTATGGCGGTTGTCTAGGCGTCTAATAATGTTTATAGTTGATAACGAATGATAAATGAATCGAGTAAACGGCCCCTTAAAGGGTCCCTTAAATTTAGAAAAGAAAGTACGAGGATGATTAGGGTGAAAATGCACAAAGTCGTTTTAACTGCAGTGGCCGCACTAGGGGCTATTGGTATCTTCGGTGCCACGTCAATGACAACTGCCAACGCTGCATCGTCAAAGGTCAACAACTATATCAGCAGCAAGAAGATCAAGCCTGCTAAAGTAACTAAGAGTATTTGGAGCGGTTTTCCTAAAAACAAGTACCGTCATGGTAAGGGTAAGCCAGAAGGGGTCGTTGTTCACGAAACGGCCAACCCATCCTCAACGATTTACAACGAAATTGCCTACATGAAGCGTAACTATAACAACGCCTTTGTTCACAGCTTCGTTGATGGGTCCCGAATCATCAACATCGCCAACACGAACTACTTAGCTTGGGGTGTTGGTTACCCTGGTAACGCCCGTTTCGTTCAATTCGAACAGGTCGAGGTGCACAGTAAGTCCGCCTTTGCCCACGAAGTTGCTAACGCTTCTTGGTACACGGCTTACCTTCTGAACAAGTACAACTTAAAGCCTAACGATGCTGCCTACGACTACAAGGGCACTGTTTGGTCCCATAAGGCTGTCGCTCAAAAACTTGGTGGTTCAACGCATACCGACCCAATCGGTTACTACGCCTCTGCTGGTAAGAAGTACTTTGGTCAAAAATACACCATGGCTGCCTTTTACAAGATGGTCAAAATGTATTACAACGACATGAACTCAACTAAGCATACGAAGATGACCAGTGCAACCTACAAGTCCGTTGACCAGGAAGCCAAGTTGAGCAGCAAGTACACCAAGTACTATCTGTACAACCACGTTAAGGGTGCCAACAAGAACGCTAAGCGTCAAAGTTGGTCCAAGATTTCTCCTAAGGTTGGCAAGTCTTACAGCATTGATATGACTGCTAAGAAGAGCAACGGTTCCACGTGGTACCGGATCAAGCCTTCTAAGAACACGACCAGCAAGACTCGTTACTGGGTTTACTCCGGCAACCTGACCAACGTTCAAGACGTTGCCACGGAAACGGCCAGTGCTACCAGCGCCAGTTCTGAAAGCAACGCCGCTAACAGTTCGAGTGCTACTGAATCCTCTGTTAGTTCTTCTAACGCTAGCTCAGTAAGTAGCAGCAACTAAACTTAACATTTCTAAGACCACCTATTGTCTGGGTGGTCGTTTTTTTGTACTTATTTGTACTTAATTGTTTAAGTAGCGTGAAAATGACCGCTCCGGCGGTCAGGGGTGGGGTCTGCCGTGGGGTCTGCCGTGGGGACGCTTCAGCCTGAGGACCGGGCTTCTCGCTCGATTTGAAGCCAGGATAGCCCGCCTGTCTTCAAAGTCGCCCATGCCGTAAGCTAGCAGCCCACTAGCTAACGCCATTTTCACGGCCGGCCCCACCCCTGACCACCTCCGTTTCGATTGATCACTACCACCTCATCAGTGCAAGCCAACCCTCTGTGACACTAGTAATGTAGATGTTACCATCGAATACTATCGGTCCAGCAAATAAGTAGCGGATTCCAAGTCCATCTCAACTTACTCGTGAATACTCATTCCATGGTAACTGCTCTTCCATAAGCTTTAAAACGATTGCCTACAAAACGGTCGTCGACACCTCCTCCGAGATTGTCGACGACCGTTTTAGTAATACTTTATAGCTTTTCAATAGTCCACCAGCCAGTCATCACACTAGCTGCTGTATACGACCAATCAGTTTTAATAAAATAACACTATGTTAGCGTAGGCGGCCTGGGACGGGGCCAGCCGTGAAAGTGGTGTTAATTGGCAGTTTGTTTGCCAATTTACAGCACGGGCGAGCTTGGAGACACGTGGGTTTCGTGGCTTCAAGTCGAGCGAGAAGCCCGCCCTTTGGCTGAAGCGTCCCCACAGCTAGCTCCGTCCCAGTCCCCCGAAGCGCGAAATTGCTGTTAGTTGCCAGGTTTAAGGTTTAGCTTTATCGGCACGCTTACGTTGACCGGCCACGGCGCGGGTCATGACCCAAGTCGTAATTGGCACGGTCAAGATAACACTGACCATGGCAAATAGAATCATCAAAATTTCTGAAACAAAGATTTTATCATTTAAGATTTCACCGAATGAATAGTGAACGCCGGTAAACCAGATAAACAGTGCTAGGAATCCACCAAAGAACCCAAAGAACAAGGTATTAAACGTCGTCCCAATGATTTGCTTACCGACGGCGATACCATCGCCCATCAAGGCCTTTAAACCCACCTGAGGGTGCTGCTCAAGGATTTCACTAAGACCAGCAGCAATTGCCATAGCTGCCTCGGCAATCGCCCCCAGCGTGCTCAGAATGGCCGTAGCAGTGGTTACCTGGACGAAGCTGATTCCCACCAAGACAGATAAGCCCTCAAGATCCTCACTATCCTCTGGTCCGAACCCTTGAACGAGGGCCCACTGTTCCACTGGAACAATGACGGCGACCAAGACGACTAGCACGACCGCAGACGCGATGAAGGCTACGGTACTGGACAAGTCATCCCCACTGCTCATGAAGATGGTCAGGGCCAACACTAACATCCCCGTCACTAGAGTGACAATCAACGGCGAGAAGTGAAACGCCACAAGGACGATTGCCAGAAATAGCAGACCAAAATTGAGGAGCAACGCCAGAAATGACTGCGCTCCTGCTTTGCCACCGACCAGAATCATCAAGATTAACAAAATTAACCCTAAGGCACTGATGGTACTCATGCGACCACCTTCTTTTCCATGAACCGACTAGCCAAAAAGCTCGCTAATGGAACCGCCAAGACGATACCGATCCCGCTGATTAGGCTTTGAACGACGCCCATCGACATGTTCATCGAGAAGGTGTAGCCCCAGCTATTCCCATTTTTTAAGTACAGCATGGCCATTGGGAAGGTGTCTGCCACGAAGATAAAGAATAACACGTTGATCAGTGGCCCCATAATGGTACTCCCAATCTGCCGACCAGACTTAAATACTTGATTGGTAGACAGCTCCGGCCGTTCACGTTTCAGAGCAAACAGCGACGAAATAATATCCGTGGACTCATCCATGACCGCCCCCAGAGAGCCCAAGAGTGTCTCTGCCAGGAACAGCGGTCGCGGCAACTGAGTCACGTACTGCATGGATTCATAGTACATCCCGCGCTCATGCGTGAAATGAAAGACCAACAGCGCCACGATAATTGAAAACAGCGTTCCACCCAAGGTGGTTGCCAGCGTAATCAGCATCTGCCGGTTCGCGCCGAGCACTAGCCACAGTGTGAGCGCAGCAAACACAATGGCTAAGCTCCCAAAGATCCACAGCACCTGTGCCCCCTGGGTCGACCCATTTAGGAGAATCGCCATCAGAAACAGCACCCCATTAGCCGCAACACTTAGGAAAGCCATGAAACCACTGAATTGCATAATTAAGAGCAGCAATGCCACGACGACCCAAATCATGGTCAGTAAGGGCGTATCTCGTTTCACGTCCTTGGCCGTCGCAGTTAACTTTTGATTGACGTGTTGATGAACCACCACAAATAGTTGACTACCCACGTGGTAACGTTGGTCCATTGCACCTGATTGTGAGTAGGTGTTAGTCACCGTCAATGAGCGCCCCCGGTAAGCCCCATTCAAGATGTGCCCCGTCAATATCTGTTTCGTCTGAGAATCTTGATTGTGAAAATCATCGGTCTCCTTCGTCGCCCGACCAGTTTTAACCTGGGTGACCTTCATAATGGGATCATGATAGAGGCCAGCATTATGCTGTGTCCCCCATATCAGGAGACCCCCGATGACCAGAGCCAGAAGCCAGAACCACCCCTGCACCCGTTTCCCTTTCATCACTTGCATGTTCCCCGTCCCTTCTTACGCCATTTACCGAATTAAGTCCAATATACCACTTTCCGTGGGGTCCCCTGAGCCGGATAAAAAATTTTAAGCAAATCACAGCAAACGCGGCCCGTCAACGCTAATAGGTGGTCTGAAGTTGCTTAATCCCGCGAGGGGCTTGCATTTTGTGAGAATATCCAGTAGAATAACACACGATTGTTATTTTAATTAAGCGAGGGTTTTTACAATGAGAAAAGCACATCCAAATGGCGTTCAAGGCCGTCGGAAGGTTAACCGTAAAAAGGACCGGAAGCGACGCGACGAAATTTCAGACTTACAACGTTGGTTAAAGAACAAGAAGTAGTCTGACGCCTTTACTAGAAAAGTCACTGACATTGTCAGTGGCTTTTTTGTTGTCTCATCAATCGTAAAGGGGTTCCCGGTCAGTGACTGGTTGACCAGGAACCCCTATTTTGAAGATATAATAGCAAAAGCAAATGTTGCTTAGTCGACCACTAACACGCTGGTCTTAGAGTGATGAACCACATAACTAGTGGTGGAGCCCATGATTGCTCGCCCAATGCCGTGCGCCCCCGAACGACCGATCACTGTCAACGTCGTCCCTAATTCTGCTGGCAAAGTTTGGGCGATGGTTGGCTTCGGTAACCCAACTTTGAAGCTCGTTTCGACTGCCACCCCCTGTGCTTCGACTTCCGTGACGGCACTCTCCAAAAACTTCGCAGCGTCTTCCTTAAAGTGCGTGACGATTTCGCTGCCAAATTCTGCACCATAGTGGGCGTAAGTCTGATCACTGGCGACGGACACGATGAACAGTTTGGAACCGAGTTGCTTAGCCAAGTTGGTAGCCTCCACCAACGCAGCATGGGCGTTCTTGCTCCCATCCATTGGTACTAAAATCCGTTCATACATAATATCCCGTCCTTTCCATAGTAAACCATCTAGGTGATATCGCTTTCAACACCTTTATCATACCAATTCTTTCGACCGCATAAAAGACCTTTGCGTCATTTTTCACGATTTATTTATTCCTGAAAATCTCGAGAATATCATCACCCGCTTAATCAGTACTTTGTGGTAAGATAAGTCGAGTAAATCAATCACTGAGGGATGGATATAAAATGAAAAAGTTTTTGTTGGGCGCCCTAGGACTCTTAGCTTTGACCCTAGCCGGCTGCTCTAGTAACAAGCTCACCACCAATAAAAGTAGCTATCACCCAACCGCATTGACCGCTGTGGTGAAAGGCAATGCCAAGTCCAAAACGGTCACCTACCAAATCGATGGTGGCCAGAAACAAAAGGCCGAGGTTAGCGGCGGCACCTACTTCTTCCAAGTTCCAACCGCTACTAAGGATCAACAAGTCAAAATCACTGCCGGAACGGCCCACAAAACCGTTTCGGTGAAGCACGTCAACGCCTTGGGTAATTACAAAAAATTTGCCGCAAAGTACAATCAAATGGTGATTGCCACCCACTTACCAGCGAAAGTGCAAAAGCAATTAGCTAGTGCGCAAAAGACCCAAGCTGCCACTAAAAAGAAGTTAGCCGCCCTGGCCCAAACGAATCCTACCGCTGCTGCAGCCGCCGTCCAAAAACAACAAGCCGCTGCCAAGCAACTCCAAGCACAGATGGCCACGGCCAAAAAAGCTGCTAAGGATGACCTTTTACCAACGAAGACGGCTGCAGGCGTGAAAAACCTAATCAGCACCAAAGCCGTCACCGTCCGGGGCAACGTTCAAGATGGTAAATTGATAGGCTTAGCACTGATCACACCCACTAAGCAGATGAAAACGAAGTCTGGCCAAAAAGACTTCGGAACCACCTTCGCATTATTAGGTGGCTCACTCAATGCCAAACCTAAGTACGTCATCAAGAAGTTTGAAAAGGTTTTGAAGGACGCCAAAAAGAACAGTAGCTCCACGACGACCAAGACGATTCGGTCGAACGGTGTACGGTTTAACACTGGTTTCTCCACCGATCATCTCTACATCTACATGACGAAGTAAACTTGCTTATCCTATGCGGAGATTGCCGCCTCCGGTCGACAGGGTGAATGTCTACTGTGGGGACCGGAGAAAGCCAAAGTGCGGTCTTTCGCCTCGACTTCAAGCCTCGGCAAACCACCAAGGCTTGAAGCTCGTCCCGCGCTGTAAGCTCAAAGGACGTGAGCTTACAGCACCTTCACAGCGGCCACTCGCCCTGTCGACCTCCGACTCACGTGTCACTCAGAGCAGAGCAAATCAACTTAATTCACTCACTTGCTGACTTACCATATTCGTCCTCAAGGTAAGCCATCACCACCATTAATAAGTTTACTTTCATTTCTAAAATAACCATTAAAGGTTGAATGCACTAAAACACCCGCTACGCCTGATACAACAAAGATTGAGTATTTGATGTTAATCAGACATTGTAGGCAATTGCCATCTTACCGTTCACCAATAATATTGAGTAAGGGCTGTAATTCAGGTATTTAAGCTAGCTTAGTTTCCAAGAACCCGTTTAACCGGAGGTGGTCAGAAGTGGAGCCAGCTGTGTCGACGGTGTTAGCCGATTTTCGGCTTACAGCGTGGGACGTGTTTGGAGACTGGTGGTTTTCCAGACTTCAAACCGAGCCGAAGGACCGCTTTCCAGGCCGTAGGCGTTCCCCACAGCAGGCGGAATCTCTGACCTCCTCCGGTCGCTGGGTGAGACTAATTTTAAGTCTATAACACCTGACTATTCCTGGTTTGATAACCGTTTTCGAACTTTCAACCTTTAAAACAACTATCTTAATCCACTCATCTCTGCTGCAACAGTAAGATGAGCGGATTTTCTTTTGCCAGCAACTGAGTTCCTTTCCCACCTTGATTTAGAAAACAAGCTGACCTTTCTTAATCACAGTGGATAAGCGCAATTGTTTTTATCCCCACCCGTCAGGCCGCATAATAACGGTATGCTGAGTTAGTGAAGAATGCTGGTCATTTCATCAGCAAATTACACCAAATCGGCTGAATTCGTTTTCCTAGGGGGAGTTATCATGCAAAACGAAGAAAGAGTATTCGAAACTTTTCTGCGTCAATACCGGGAGATTTTTCGGGTACTGATCAACGCCGCTGAACAGGTGACAGGTCAGTACTCGGTCAGCTTTGAACAGTACCTGCTGCTGAAGCAGATTCACGAGCAACGCAATATCACGCTGAGTGAGCTGGCCGATTCGACCCGTACCACCCGTTCTGCGGCTGCCCGAAAACTACGGGCGCTGCTGTTGGATGGTTTTGTGGAACAAGAGGCTAAGTTGGATGACCGCCGTGTGAAGTACCTGCGGCTGACGCCTAAGGGGGCGGCGATTGAAAATGACATTCGTCAGGCGTTCCTGCAGAGTGCAGCGGCTTGGGAACAGATTCCAACGAGCTTAACTGCTGGCGACATCAATGAATTCTTCACGCAATATCAGCAAAATATTGCTGTTTGGGATCGGACCCGACCGAAATTTCAACGTCCCGTTCTCCGGACAAAACGGAAAGCACTGGGCGATAAGTAGGTCGTAACCAATCACAACAGAATAGAAGTAACGTGAGTTAGTGGGCAACCTCGCTAGCTCACGTTTTGATTTACCCACTAATCCGGTTGCCCAACTAAAAACTAGGTGTCAAAAAAATTCCCTTTTCTTATCAAATGGTTTAACCTTTGAGGTAACACGAAAAATCAAGGAGGATTCCGTATGCGACTTAATCATTTCACGTCTGATGTTTCTGCCGGTGGCTCAGCATCAGCGTTTCCCGTAGACGAAAGTAAACTGACCCAGGACTTCTATGATGCGGTCAATGGCAAGTGGGCTGAACAGGCCACCATCCCTGCCGACCACGCCTCAACTGGTGGGTTCATGGACTTAGTCGACAATATCGAGCACACCCTGATGGCTGACTTTGCCGACCTCTTAGCTGGCAAACTGGCTCCCGCCAATCCTGAAATGGCCGAATTTAAAAAACTATACGCCTTAGCCAGTGACTTCGACCGGCGCGAAAACGATGGCACCGCCCCACTGAAGCCCTGGTTGGCTAAGATCGCCAACCTCAAGGATTTCGCTGACTTAAACGCTCATTTAGTAGAGTGGTACCAAAAGGGACTTCCAGTGCCAATCGACTTGAGTGTCGAACCCGACATGAAGGATACTAGTCGCTACGCCTTGTACGTTGACGCGCCTAGCCTGTTCTTACCGGACAAGACTTACTACGCTAAGGACAACCCCGCTGCCAAGCAATTGATGCCTATCTTTACACAGACGGCCGTCAAACTCTTACAACTTGCTGGCTACGCCGAAGCTGAAGCCACGACCATCGTGAAACAGGCGAAAGACTTTGATGCCCAGATTGCCCCTCATGTAAAGTCCGCTGAAGAATCAGCCGACTACGTCAAGATGTACAATCCGTTCCCACTGAAGGACGTCGACGCCAAATTAGCCAACATTGACTTGGCCGCCGCCATCAAGGGCGTTATTAACGACGTCCCCGAACAAGTCATCCTGCCCCAACCACTCTTCTTCGACGCCGCCAATGACATTCTGACACCGGCCAACTTTGATGCTATTAAGAGCTGGATGTTGGTCAAGACTGTCTTCGATGCCAGCGGTGCTTTAACCGAAGAACTCCGGCAGGTTGGCGGAACGTATGGCCGGGCGCTATCTGGTCAGAAGCAGGCCCGTTCACAGAAAAAGGCCGCTTACTACCTGGCCACTGGTACATTTGGTCAAGTCGTTGGCGACTACTATGGGCGTAAATACTTTGGTGAAGCAGCCAAGGAAGACGTCCGGCAGATGGTCCTCAAGATGACCCACGTCTACCAACAACGGTTAAAAACCAACGATTGGCTGAGCGCAGACACCCGTGAAAAAGCCATCGTAAAGCTGCAGAAGCTGACCATCAAAGTGGGCTACCCAGACACTATCGACGCCCTCTATAGCAAGTTTAAGATTGACGAGCAGGCGTCACTGTATGACAACTTACAGACCATTACCGAAACAATCATTGCCAACCACTTCGGCCACTGGGGTCAACCCGTTGACCGGAAGAAGTGGGAAATGAGCGCGAATACCGTGAACGCCTACTACTCTCCTTCCAACAACGAAATCGTCTTCCCAGCTGCCATTCTGCAGGCACCATTCTACAGTCTCCAGCAGTCGAGCAGTGCCAACTACGGGGGAATTGGGGCCGTCATTGCCCACGAAATTTCCCATGCCTTTGACAACAACGGTTCCCAATTTGATGAATTTGGGAACATCCACAATTGGTGGACGGAAGCCGACCTGGCCCACTTCAAGGACCTGGCTAAGTCAATGATCAGTGAATTTGATGGTATTGAGTTTGCCGGTCAAAAGGTCAATGGTCAACTGACTGTTTCCGAAAACATTGCCGACGCCGGTGGTTTAAGTTGTGCCTTAGAAGCCGCTAAATCAAGCGATGACGTTGATCTCCGTGCGTTCTTCATTAACTGGGGCAACGTTTGGCGGATGAAGGCTACTACGGAATACATGCAATTACTGTTGTCGATCGACGTCCACGCCCCCGCTAAGTTACGGGCCAACGTTCAGGTCAAAAACCTCGACGACTTCTACACGACCTTCAACGTCCAACCGGGTGACCAGATGTACTTGGCCCCTGCCGACCGCGTTAAGATCTGGTAGAATTTCTAAAATTTGTAAAAAAATAAAAAGTTCGGGACAGATTGTCTCGAACTTTTTTTGCGCAATTAATCGTAAGGCGCTATAGACTTGAAATTAGTCTCTGACAGCCACCTGCGGCGGTCACAGATTCCGCCTGCTGTGGGGAACGCCTCCGGCCTGAAAAGCGGTCCTGCGGATCGGTTTGAAGTCTGGAAAAACACCAGTCTTCAAACACGTCCCACGCTGTAAGCCGAAAATCGGCTAACACCGTCGTCACAGCTGACTCCATCTATGACCTCCTCCGGTTAAACTGGTTCTTGGAAACTAAGCTAGTTTAGTTGTCTGAATGACAGCACTTACTCAATATTATTGGCGAACGGGAAGGCGGCAATTTTCTACTCTGGCTGACTAACCCCCAATACCCAAACCTCGCTGCATCAGGCATAGTGGGTGTTTCAGTGCTTTCAACCTTTAGGTGATTAACTCAGCCCCCCGACAGGACACAGTTGCCACGCCAAACCACCTGGAAGTCATAATACAAACTTCCAATCCAAGTTGAATTGCTTAAGTCAAAGTTGCTAAATCCAGCTAATGTAGCCGCAGGACGACAGGGAGGACCCGTGCGGTGTCGACGGTGTAGGTTGGCGTCCTATGCCAGCCTACACCGTGGGGCGGCTGGGAAACTCGGTGACTTCCCGAGGCTGCCAGTCGAGGAGAAAGACCGCCCTTCGGCTTTCTCCGGCCCCCCACAGCGAGGGTCCTCCCTGTCGGCCGGAGGCAGCCAATTATGCTAACCGTCTACCTAATTGGGCAAGCACCACTGGCACAGTCGGATTGATCGACCAATTCAACGTCCTTCTGATCATGATGTCCCGTCATTTCAGAAAACTTGACCCCTACGTCCGCCAAAATTTCAGCCCGCTTTTGGTTATAAGTTGCTTCATCAATGGGTTCCTTAGGTGCCTGTTCAAAGTCCGCCCCACTGTAAGGTAACAGTGATGTTGACTTAATCGTGTGCCGATACTGCAGTAATAGCCGACTGATTTCCGTGCCTTCCTTGGGTTGGAACGTCACGGTACAACTGACCGCGTTATCGGACCAGTAGGTCTGGAGAAACGCCTGCGTCGCAAATTGTTCTGCCATGGAGACTTCACCCGCAGATGCAAACGCTGGTTGATCTGCATGTGCTGCCTTGACTGGAAATTCCACACACATGGTATTTTGATTATAAACATCCGGCTCGACCTTGTAGCCACAGGCCTTCAAAGCAGGTAACAATGGATCACTATCCTGGAACCGAATCCGTTGAATCAGGTAACGGGAATAATGGAAATGCATCCCCTCTGAGACACCAGCCAGCTTGGCCACCGTGCCGGAAGGTTTGACCGTCGTATGCTTAATCGAAGGTTGGCAACCCAACATCTCAGAATAGGTCTTATCTGCTTGAACGACCGCTGCGTAGAGCTCGTTGAACCGTTTGACCGCCGCCTGATTATAAATGGGCTGCATGAATGTCTGACCAGTTTCAGTATCCTTCTTAGCTTGAAATCCAGTCACGACCCGCTGACTGAACGTCTTTAAAATCCAGTCCTGAATACCAGACATGGAGACCCCGATCCGGCGATTCTTTTGAATAACTTTCCGGGAAACTGCCCAATCGTAATGGCTAAAGGTCACCCGCTTCGTGTAACGAGCGCCTAACGCAAAGGCGTCTTCCAATTGCCACCCCTGTTCCTCAGCCACGCTTGGAAACACTTCAAATAGGTTGCAAGGTTCCCCGTTGCTCAGAGAAATCTCACCACAGGGATTGGTCCCTTCAACTTCACCATCAATATCGGGTTGTCGGCCATCGATCAGCCGGCCATAGTCACGTGAGAGTCCCAGGTTCACAATGCCGGGTTCACCGTTATGCTGAATGGAATCCGCAATCGGTTGGTAATCCGCAAACTGACTATCCACCGCTACACTGTTATTAGACGCCCACCGGTGATGGTACAGCTTATCCTTATCCTGTTTCATGGTAATGAAATCGTCGTCCTCAGCGCCACCTAAGGCTAATTCAGCGGACCGCCGAACATTACCGGCGACGACTGTTTTTCCAATTAAGTTCCCCATATCTGTACAATCAACCGCAGACAGTTTCCACCCAGCGGCGGCGTTCAAGATCTGGTTGATGTCCAAGAGCATCTCTACCAATGGCATTGGCCCCGACGCCGTCCCACCAAAACCGTGGATTGGCGCATCCTTAGGACGAATATCACTGATATCTAAGACGACTTGCGCCTGACCCTCCGGATTGCTGGCATTGAAATGAGCGTCGATCATGTTGGCGTTGGCCAACACCCAACCCTCACGAGTATCTGGGAGTCGGTAGTAGCGTGTCTTCGCTAATGAATGGTGCCGCATCCAATCAGTCCGGTCAACGGCTCCTAACGCGACTGAGTCGTCATAGGACGCACTCTGGGAATCAATCACAATGGTTAGATCAATTTGCCGGTCAACCCGGGGCATTTGACGCACGTTGTTAGGTGTTACGGAAAAGCCAACCCCGCCGCCCTTCATGAGTTGATCAAACATGAAGGAAAATGGCATGGAAACCGCTGCCTGGTCCTGTTCCAAGTAGTCTGGAACCAGGTGACTGTCACCATATGGTTGTGGTCGCACCGCGATAAACCAACAGTTATTCAGAGCATCCCCATTACGGTGTTGGTAGTCCGTTCCTGAGATCCATAAATTCCGGCCGGATGGTGTCGCTGCCAGTCCGTAGACTAATCGGTAGAGGTTCTGAGCCTCTTGGGTCAAGTCCGCCACCACTTGATCAGCCACTGAATCCGTCTGTAGCCGTGGATCAAGGTTGATATTGCCTTCAACCACGCGTTTGACCGTCTCTGGCCACTCCTCAGTCCGTTGCTGTTCAGGTAACCACCGTGCGTAGGTCCGTTTGTACGTGACCCAGCCTAATTCACCCCAATGTGGGGTCACCTCGTCCTGTGTTTTTTTAATGAAATCAGCCGATAGCGTGACCATCGGCGTCATTGCTGTATTCATCAAACTCATTCACTCCTGTCTCAAACGTATACCATATATGGTAGAATATTCAAATCGGAAATACAATATATAGAAAAATCGAACTGTCCCTAGACTTTTGAATGAATCCGACTATGTAACATAGTGCACGGCGAACACGCAACTTTTCCTTCTCAGCAGTTAATTGTAACTGGATAAACCACGTAAAACTTTTGACCTCCCCGACTTAACCCCAATCGAACCACAAGTCTAACTGGGTAGTAAACGACTCGCTTCACACATAATTAAATTGGTAACGTGGTTGGTCTTTAAAAGATTTTTCACTTGTTCTCTAGGTCAGGTACCAATCATTCAGTTATGCATGGCCGCCTAGCTTCAAGTCAACCCCAATTGCATCCATTATCAAATACCGTATTTGCTTGCCTCACCACTGTAGCCGAAGGCGGACAGGAATGGTACCGGCCGTGTCGACGGTATTGACTGGCGTTTTTAGCCAGTCTATAGCGTGGGACGAGCTTGGAGACCTGGTGCCCTATCCACGGCTGCAAGTCGAGGTAAAAGACCGCACCACAGGCTTTTACCGGTCCCCACAGCCGGTACCATTCCTGGCAGCCGTAGGCGGCAATTCCAGCAGAATACACAAAAAGAGCGTTCAGACCAGTTCGGCCTAAACGCTCTTATTTCAGTCTATTTTAACGTGCTCTCGCGCTGAATCAGTTCAGTACCCACGGTAATCCGCTGTGGTGTTGAACGACCAGTCTGCAGGCGGTTTTCCACCATGTCGACGGCCGTAGCCCCCATCAGCTCCGTGTTGACGTGCACACTGCTCAGCTCTGGAAAAACATACTTGGCAATCGTCGTATCGTTGAAGCTAAACAACTTCACCCGTTCGGGCACAGCGATTCCGTTTTCGTGGAGGGCCTTCAAGGCACCCCCAGCCATCGGATCGTTCGTAACGAAGAAGGCGTCTGGCAAGTCATCCCCCAGTTGAGCAATGGCTGTTTGCATTTCCTGATAGCCCGAATGATTCGTGTAGTCACCCGCAAAGACCAAGTCGGAATCGAAAGCATCTCGTGCCATCATTTCCTGTTTAAACGCCTTATACCGGGGATCAATCACTTCAAGTTCACCATCTGTGGTCCATTCAGTCCCGTAAAGCAAGCCAATGCGGTGCTGGTCCCGTTGCCAGAAGAAGTCCACCACTTCTTTAACGGCAAACTGGAAGTCTGTGACCACACTATCGTACCCGTGGCACAGTTGGTCCTGGTCAACGAACACCAAATTAGGTGTCAGTTGGGCCATCGCTTCAACTTGTGGTTGGCTGAATTTACCAATAGCAATAATGGCATCGACGTCGGTATCAACGGCCTGCAGATCATTTTGAAACGACCGGGTAGCCAGAATATGACGTTGTTCGCAACGTTTCTCTAGGCCCAATCGAATCGACATGTAGTACAAGTCATCGAGTTCCTTTGTCTTCGAATACCACTGGACGATGGCAATCTTCAGCTGTTTGGCTGACGATGACGCCCGGTGCTTGAGCTTGGTGTAGTTCAATTCCTCGGCGACTTCGAAAATCTGTTTACGAGTTGATTCACTGACCGAAAGCGTTCGGTCGTAGTTCAAGACCCGCGATACAGTAGCCAGAGACACGCCAACGGACTGCGCAATATCCTTTAGTGTTGCTGCGATTACCATCACCCCCTCAAAGTGTTATTTATCCATTGTACACTAAATCTGAGCAATAAACTTATCCAATGCAGCTTGACCAGCAGCATCGCGTTTGAAGACCCCAGCATCCGCCAAGACCCGAGCAAAGACGTTCCCAATTTCTTGGTGCAAGACCTCAGTGACGTTCTCTGCCGTCAGTTGGTGGTCCTGCTTGATCTTGTCAGCCCACGTCTTATGCATGTCCGCGATGTTGTTTGGTTGGTCGATCAAGTACTTCGTGACTTCTGCCATTTCACTCTTCAGCCGTGCTGGTAAAATAGCGCGACCCATGACTTCGATCAAGCCAATGTTTTCCTTCTTAATGTGTTGAACATCCTGGTGCGGATGGAAGATACCGTCCGGATACTTGTCAGACGTCTGGTTGTCTCGCAGGACTAAATCCAGAACGTAGTCGTCACCATCACGGTACGCAATGGGCGTAATCGTATGGTGGCGAGTATCACCCGTGTAGGCCCGAACATCAACGGACTCATCGGAGTAACCGATCCAGCTGTTCAAGACCTTCGTTGCAGCATTGATCAGTGGTTCTGGTTGGGCTCCACTTAACCGAATGTCAGTCATTGGCCAGTTGACAACACCAGCTGTCACACCAGCCACACCCAAGTCGATCTTCCGGTCGATAGGTGCCTTCATCATTGGAAAGTCGTGCTTCCCGCCCTGATAATGGTCATGGGTCAACATTGAGCCTCCAACGATCGGTAAGTCGGCGTTACTTCCAACAAAGTAGGTTGGCAGTGTCCGCACGATTTCCAACAAGTTGGTAAACGTGTGCTGGTTGATCACCATTGGCCGATGTTCCTTAGCTAGGAAAATGGCATGTTCGGAGAAGTAAGCATATGGAGAATACTGGAAGCCCCAGGTTTCGCCACCCAGCATCATCCGGATGATCCGGTGATTACTACGGGCTGGATAACCTAAGCGGCCTAAGTACCCTTCGTTGGTCATGCAAAGTTGATCCAACGGGTAGCTAGTCTTCTTCTGCGTCAAGGCAGCCGCAATCGCCTTAGGATCCTTTTCAGGCTTAGACAAGTTGATGGTGATTTCTAATTCACCAGCTGGTGTCTTCGCTGGAAAGACCACATTTTTGGCAATATTACGCGTCTTGATGTAATTGTTATTTTGACTTAATTGATAGAACCAGTCAGTTGCGGCACTAGGACTCTGTTGATACCGGTCCCAGAACCCCCGGTTGAGGGCTGAAGGAAGTGGTGTCATGAAATCCATCAGTTGTGATTCAAGAATTTCCTTAGGACTCGGAGAATCTTCAATCTTACCGTGGTCAACGGCCGTTTGAATCATGGCATTAACTAGGTCAATGGGTTCGTCAGAGATTGCTTGAGCAGCAGCGCCGTCGCCAATTAAGGCAAAAATACGGTTAGTCACGTACTGACGGTCCAGCTCCGTGTAAGGTGCTGGCGAGGAAACAATGTGATCAATGAAAGTTTGAATTGTGTCTTTAGCCATAATTACTTCGTCTCCTCGGTCCGATCGTTGTAACCTTGTGGATGCGTTTGCTTCCAGTTCCAAGCGGTCCGAATAATATCTTCGACGTTGTCAAACTGTGGCTTCCAGTTCAAGACTTCACGGGCCTTGTCACTGGCGGCAATCAACGTGCTAGGGTCACCGGCACGGCGTGGTGCCATCTTAGCAGGAATTTCCTTACCCGTAACTTTCCGAGCGGCTTCCAACATTTCTTTGTTGGAGAAACCAGTTGAAGAACCTAGGTTAAAGGCATTGCTGTCATTGCCAGCCTTCAGGTATTCCAAAGCTAAAATGTGAGCATCGGCCAAGTCAACGACGTGCACGTAGTCCCGGACGTTAGTTCCGTCCTTCGTTGGGTAGTCACTACCGAAGATGGAAAGTTCTTTCCGTTCGCCAGCGGCAACCTGTAAGATGATTGGCACTAAGTGGGTTTCAGGATGGTGGTCTTCACCAATGCTCCCGTCTTCCTTAGCACCAGCCACGTTAAAGTAACGTAAGGCAACGAACTTAATGCCGTAAGCTTTGTCGGACCAGCCCATAATCTTTTCCATCATCAGCTTACTTTCACCGTAAGGATTGGTTGGAATCTGTGGGTCAGTTTCCTTGATAGGAATCTGCTTGGGTTCACCGTAAGTTGCAGCGGTTGAAGAGAAGACGATTCGCTTAACATTGTGCTTGTTCATGACTTCCAATAAGGAAACCATCCCAGCAGTGTTGTTATCAAAGTACTTCAAAGGCTTTTCCATGGATTCAGGAACGATGGAGAAGGCAGCAAAGTGCATAACCCCTTCAATATCTTCCTTATCAAAGACATCGTTCAGGAACTTCTGGTCATGCAGGTCCCCTTCGTAGAACCGTGCTTTTTTATTCACAGCGGCCCGGTGTCCCGTTACCAAATTATCGACAACGGCCACGTCATAACCCTTACTAATTAAACGATCGACTGCATGGGAACCGATATAACCGGCACCACCTAAGACTAAAACTGTCATTGATCAATTCCTCCTCTTATGTTTTGTTTCATCAATAATTTTACGCTACTTATGATTATTCGTTAATTGGTTAAGCAACTTGCGACTAACAATGCCAGCGTTATGCGCTCACATATTTTGCCACTAACTACATTGCTCAACCACCTAATCGCTTAATGCTAAGACTAACCTAGCCGCAGGCAGACAGAGTGCCGCGCAGTGTCGAGATTCTTAGGAAGTGTTTTGTGCTTCCTTAGAATCTGGGTCGAGCTTGGAAACTCGTGTACTTCGAGGTTTCAAGTCGCTTTGAAGACTTGTGTTTTTTACAAGGCTTCAGAGGTACCCCACAGCGCGGTACTCTGTCTGCCGTAGGCAAGTGTTAACCCACAACCATTAAGTTATTTTTGTAATTCGGCAGGACCGTCAGCAATTTCTGCGACGTAGAATTCTGCTGGATGGCCGATAGTGTCTTCGTAGACCTTACCAACCTTAGCTTCGAAGTCTTCAACGTTAGCCTTCTTAACGATGGCAATGGCACAGCCACCGAAGCCGGCACCAGTCATCCGGGCACCTAAGACACCAGGTTGCTTCCAAGCCGTTTCAACCAACGTATCCAATTCCTTACCCGTAACTTCAAAGTCGTAGTGCAAGGAAATGTGAGAAGCGTTGACCAATTCACCGAAGCTCTTTAAGTCACTCTTTTGCAGAGCGGCAAAGGCCTTCAACGTCCGTTGGTTTTCGAAGACGGCGTGACGTGCACGCTTGATCAAAGTTTCATCGTTGATCAGATAAGCGTTTTGATCAAATTGATCTTCGTTTAAGTCACCCAACGTCTTGATGTCTAACTTCGTTTGCAAACGACGTAAGGCTTCTTCACATTGTGCCCGCCGTTCGTTGTACTTGGAGTCGGTCAGTTCACGACGCTTCTTGGTATTCATGATAACCACGACGTTGTCGCCTAAGTCTAGGGGTGCATATTCGTAGTCCATGGTGTTGGTGTCCAAGAGGATGGCTTGGTCCTTCTTACCCATACCAATAGCAAATTGGTCCATGATCCCGGTGTTCAAACCGAAGTAGTCATTTTCAACTTGTTGGCCGACCTTAACCATTTCAACTTCGTCCAACTTCATGCCGTATGCGGCGTGAAGAATCTCGCCCATCAACATTTCCATTGAAGCTGATGAGGACAAACCAGAAGCATCTGGTAAGTTCCCATGAACGAAGAGGTCAAACCCGTGATCGATGGTCAAGTCTTGCTTGGCTAATTCGAACAACATCCCCTTCAAGTAGTTGGCCCAGTTGTCAGCCTTGTTAAAGGCTAAGTTATCCAGTGAGAACGTCAATACGCCAGCGTCAGGAACGTTTGCGGAGTAAACGCGGAATTGCTTGTCGTCTCGTGCTGAGTATGCGGCGTAAGTCCCCATACTGATGGCGGCTGGGAAAACGTGACCACCGTTGAAGTCGGTGTATTCACCAATCAGATTGATTCGTCCTGGTGAGAAGAAGACCCGTTCTGGTGCGACGTTAAATTGTTCTTGGTATTCAGATGCTAAGCTGGCGAAATCCATGGCGATTAACTCCTTAATAAATTTTTTAGTAAAACTTTACTACAATCATCATAGCCGCTTTTGGCGACCTTGTCAATTAATTTTGAAGCGCTTTCTTTACCCTTAAATAAAAGCCTCAGGCACTTTCACCTGAGGCCCTGATACTTTAACGCATTACTTGGATTCGGATTCTTCTTCCTCTTCCTTTTCGGTTTCCAACTTCGTTTCAAGTTCACGTACAATTTCACCATGCTTCTTTTCAGACAGTACGATCTTGAATTGGTAAATCAAGGCAGCAACAATCAATAAGATCATTGGCATGTAGAAGATGAATGAATGGAAGATGAACATCCCGTGAGGAGTGATGTCGCTAGGCTTGGCGTTACCAGTCATTCCTGAGTGAACGGCGGCAATAACAACGATTCCAGTTGAGAAGGCACCAGCTAATTTATCAATCAGTGGACGAACAGACAAGGTAACGGATTCGTTCCGCGTACCGTTCTTCCATTGCCCATATTCAACACTATCAGTGATTGTCATCAAGGCAGCCAAGAAGATCATTGGGTATGGGAAGAAGAAGATGGCATCGGCAATGTACATCATGATTGTGTTGGTACCAGCCAGCATAAACAGAATGTAACCGACTAACATCATGCAAATCCCACCAATGTAGACACCCTTCCGAGTAATCTTGGAAACAATGATTGGGAACAGTGGTACTGAGATAATCCCTAAGCAAGCGGTAATTACCCCAACCCAACTATAAGCAGCAGCGTTACCGATAACGTAACGGAAGTAGTAAATCAACAGTGAGTTCGTGACAACGTAGCTTAAGGCAAACAGTAAGTATGAGAACCCTAACCACATCAATTGGTCATTTTCACCAATAACTTTGAAGACATCGCGGAAACGGGTCTTTTCAGTGTTTTCACGAATTAAACTCGTTTGTTCTTTAGTCCCAAAGAAGGTTGCTAAAGCACCCAGGAAGGAAACCAAACCAATGACGATGGCAAAACCTAACCAGCCGGCACGGGTTTGTGTACTACCATGAGTACCTGAGAAGGTTTGTGAGAAGTAGATAACTAATGGGGTAACAACAATGATAACCCCTTGAGAACCCAAGGTTGAACCGAAACGACCAATCGTCCCAAACTTGTTACGAACCTTAGAATCAACACTCAATGCAGGTAACATGGACCAAAAGGCAATATCTTTAAATGAATAGAAGATATCCATAATCACGAACACGATACCGAACAGCAGGAAGTAAATCGAGGTGTTGCTGTCAGCCAAACCGAACAGGCTGGAGAACATCAGCATAATCCCCACGGAACTGATGATGGCACCGATTAAAATCCAGGGTTTAAATTTCCCAAACTTCGTATTGGTGTTATCGACCATCCCACCAATCATCGGGTCAAAAGCAATTTCAACTAACCGAATAACAACAACCATCGTGGTAACGATCCCGGCTTCAGCAGCCGCGCCGTTTCCAACGAACAGGGCACTAGTAACAAAAATAGCAAAATAAGTATTAAGTGTAGCGTAGAAGGCATCATGTCCGAACGCCCCTAAAGCATATGATAGATATTGCTTAACCATTGTTTCCTTCACACCTTTCAACGGGTTCTATCCCTGATAGTTAATCCACAACAACATTAGTGATAACGATGTTCAATAATCTTGGAAAGAACCGCTTCACGCTGTTGCGCCTTAGCCATATCGAATTGTGATTCCTCAAGACTATTGAAATCCTTAGCAAGTAGCGTTGCTTCCAAGTAAAGGGTCAGTTGCCGTTTGATGTACAACTTATTCTCTTCACCAGGCTTCTGTGCGTTGCCCCCCAATACGGCGGAAGCAAACTCAACGGGATCCAACGTAATCTTGTCATCCTGCTTTGCAGCCATCTATAAACACCTCATATCTTCCAATATAGTTTAACTAGACCGGTAAAACTGCGCTGACGTTTTAGTTAAATGTAAGCGCTTTACATTGTTATTCTAAGGACATCCGTAAAAAATTGCAACCTCTTTCAATGCTCACTGATACACTTAAAACAACGTGGTTACCTGTCGTGTTCACATTGCAACCGGTTGCTTTTTCGATGATAAAAATTTTAGTAAATGTGCGAGTAAACCCTTTTCACATCCATCCCCTCTTTTCAAGCTAACTTTCGCCATCATCGTTTTGAAAAGTCATTTCCAAAGAAACCAAAAAGGTACCGCACAAAATCGTGCGGTACCTTTTTGATTTTCACAGTTATCTACCCGCCACTTCGTTAAAAAAGTGGCACCATTCACTGCTTAGTGATAACGGTGTTCAATAATCTTAGACAGGACTTCTTCACGCTTTTGGGACTTGGCCATATCAAAAGCTGATTCTTCCAGGTTGTTGAAATCTTGCGCTAACAGTTCGGATTCCAAGTACAGCGTCAATTGACGTTTGATGTATACCTTGTTTTCTTCATCTGAGCGTTGTTCGTTCCCACCTAACACGGCAGCAGCAAACTTAGCGGGGTCTAACGTTAACTTCTTACTGTTCTTAGCCATTGATCTCTACCTCTTATCCCTTGAATGTTTTTTAACAATCTAATTAACTTTCATCAAGCTAGTTGCCCTTGTAAGCAACTCACATAAACATTCTAAAGAGTTTTTACAGAAATTACAAGTCCCTATTGGGTCCCACTTTCAGTTCAATTTGTTCGAATTATAGGTTCTATAACCTTCACTTTAATTCAGTGGTTATTGGCTGGTCAATTCAAAATGAATTACTTCACGAGATGAAGCCCGATGTTATCCAAATGGTATCGCTTTAATCATTTCAGTGGCTGTGCCATTTAATTTGAAAAATAGACAGCTTCTAAACTAAATAAAAAATGAACCAGCCCGATAAAAATTTATCACGCTGACTCATTTTTTATTCCAAATATTATTTAACGGAATCAACGTACGCTTTCAGAGCCTGTTCGTAAGTTGCCAAACGAGCTTGAGCAGCGGCATCGGTCTTGTCACTGGTCCCAATGTAGAACTTGACTTTAGGTTCCGTCCCAGAAGGCCGGATGCAGATCCAGGTACCATCACTGAGCCAATACTTTAAAACGTTAGACTGTGGCAGATCAATCTTGCTGGTCGTACCATCAGCCGCCGTCTTCAAACTGGTCGAGAAGTCTTCCACTTCGTCAATGCTGCTATCGCCAAAGGACTTGGGGGCGTTTTCTCTGAATTCACTCATCAGATGAGCCATCTGGTCGGCACCATCGACACCAGGGAATTCTTCGAACGTCGTCTTTTCAGCAAAGTAGCCATAGGTAGCGTAGAGTTCCTCGATACCATCGTACAGAGTCATCCCCCGTTGCTTGTAATCGGCCGCCACTTCGGCCAACAGAACTGTTGACTGGATGGCATCCTTGTCACGGACGAATGGCTTGATCAAGTAACCGTAACTTTCCTCAAAGCCAAATAGGAAGGTGTGGTCATGATTGGTTTCGTATTGGTGGATTTGTTCCGCAATAAACTTGAACCCAGTCAGCACGTTCTTCATTTCAACACCGTAAGCGGCCGCAATCTTGGTGGCCAATTCGGTAGAAACGATGGACTTCACCACCCGACTGTCAGCAGGTAATTGCCCAGCTGCCTTGCGAGCCTTCAAAATGTAAGCCAGCAAAATAGACGCAATTTGGTTCCCCGTCAACAGTTGGTAATCCCCATCAGGTTGACGAACAGCGGCACCCAAACGGTCAGCATCGGGGTCGGTAGCAACTAACAGGTCAGCGCCTTCCTTTTTTCCTAAGGCAATCGCCATGTCAAAGGCCTGAGAAAACTCAGGGTTTGGGAATGGGACCGTCGGAAATTCAGGATCGGCAATCGCTTGTTCGGGCACCATGGTAAAGTTTTCAAACCCGGCACCGCGCAATGCGCGTTCGCCAATGACCTTCCCCGTCCCATGCAGGGGGGTGTAGATCAATTTCATGGTCTTGCCAACACTGTGGACCAGGTCAGCGTTGATCGTGACACTCTCAACATTCTTCAGGTAAGGTTGGTCAACATTTTCGCCGATGATCTGTAAGGTCTGGTTGGCCCGTAATTCCTGTTCATCAGCCACTTCAATGGCAAAGACGTCCTTAGCAGACCGAACAAAGTCAGTGATCATGTCAGAGGCCTTGGGTGGCATCTGACCACCGTCTGGCCCATAGATCTTAAACCCGTTGTATTGCTTAGGGTTGTGGCTAGCCGTAATCATGATGCCCATTGCCGTGTGCAAATGACGAACGGCAAATGACAATTCAGGCGTAGGCCGCATATCATCGAAAACAAAACTAGGAATGTGGTGCGCTCCTAAAACGTGAGCTGCTTCATGGGCAAACTCAGTGGAATGATACCGGGAGTCAAAACTGATAGCGACCCCCTGTTGTTTCGTGGCGTCATCCAACGTGTCTAAGTACCGGGCCACCCCTTCGGTTGCTTGCCGAACGGTGTAAACGTTCATTTGGCCAATCCCGGGGCCCATCACACCACGCATCCCAGCGGTCCCAAAACTCATGGGGGCTGTGAAAGCGGCCTTTAAGGCATCGTCATCGTCCGCAATGGCGGTCAATTCTTTTTTAATGTAAGGAATCATGGTTGGTTGTTGTTGCCAAACCTGATAATTTTCTTGCCAACTCATTCTAATCTCTCCCTATTTCCGTAAGTATTGATAACTGATTGTGTGTTGTACCGGTTGGTTAGCTGGAAGGACCACGTCACCGAAGTCTGTGTGATGAATTGCGTCTGGCAACGTCTGTGCTTCCATGGCTAAAGCATTATAGTCATGCTTGGCCATGCGGTCGGCATCGGTGACGTTCGCCGTGAAGACCACCAGCGCGTTACGGTCGGAGTAAACCTGCACTTCCCGATGGCCCGTGGTGTCACCGATTTCAGCGATTGGTTGATCCTTGCTAGGAACCACGACAAAGGCGTCATCGTACTCAACGTGGCCATCCTGATTCAGCTGAGCCAACCCGTCCTTAACGGTCCGAGGTTGACTGAAATCGTAACCAGTACCAGCTGTCTTAACCATTTCACCAGTTGGAATCTTTTCTTGATTCAAAACTAAGCGCTTGTCGCCACTCAGCTTGACCCATTGATTGTCTAAGCTTTGTTGGTCATCGGTCACGTTAAAGTAAGTGTGAACCGTTGGATTGAACAACGTCGCGGCGTCACTCTCGGCATCAAACGTAATGTCCAGGCGATTTTCTTCAGTCAACGTGAAGGTCACCGTCGTCTTAATCGTCCCAGGATACTTGTCTTCCGCTTCAGTTGCCGTATGGGTCAGCACAACGCTAGCCGTGTCTTCAGTCTGCTTAGTGGTGGCATCCCAGTTCACAAAGGTAAATCCGTGAGGGCCCCCGTGACTGGCATTTGGTTTTTCGTTGGCATCCAAGTGAACCGTCTTGCCGTCCAGGTCAAACTGGGCACCAGCAATTCGACCAGCAACCCGGCCAAGTGTCTGGCATAAGTAAAATGAGTTATGATCGTAATCCTTCAGATTAGGGCGGTTCATGATTAAGTTATGTTTCTCACCATCTTCAACCACGCTAAATTCCTGCAGTGTCGCACCCCAGGTCAGGATAGCTACCCGAGTGCCCTGTTGATTCGTCAATAAATACTTCGATACTGCTTGCTGGTTTAATGTCCCAGCTGAGCTCTTCGTAATTTCCATGTGAATCACACCTCCAAAAAAAGAATCCGGTTTCATTGTATAATACTCGGGCTCTAAAGGCCAACATTTTAGTAAAATTTTTCTAACGTTTTTACCATTTTAACCTATAAATAGAATCACAGATATATAATTTTGGAATTAGAAAATATGTAAAAATAAACCATTTTCACTGGACTTATCATTTGATAATTAGTTATACTCATACCGAATAGTTCAACTTTACACAATTAATAACGTTTTGAATAAGGAGGAATTTTTTTATGCCATCTACAACTGCTGCCGCAGAGAAGCTCCTGTTACAAATGGTCGACGACTATACGGAACGGGAAATTAGTCCCCAGGATATGCCCATGGATAAGGCCGGTGACTTTCCCGCTGGCTTCATCCAAAAACTAACGAACACTGGCTTCTTAGGCATTATGCTCCCACAAGAATTTGGTGGCGCCGGCTTCGGACCTGAAGTCACCGCTGATGTGTTAAACCACATTGCCCGGGGGAACGCCAGCACGGCTGTGACTCTGGAAGGTCACTTCAAAACAATTGATCAGATTCTCAAATATGGGACTCCCGCCTTACAGAAGGCGCTGCTCCCTTCAGCTACTGACCGGATTTTTGCTTTCTCCATGACGGAAGCCAGTGGTGGTTCCAATCCAATGGGAATCGGCTCAACTGCTACCCGCGAGGGCGACCACTGGGTCATCACCGGTGACAAAATCATGATCACAAACGGTGGCCTGGCTCAGGTCTACTGCGTCCTAGTTAAGACGGCCCCTAAAGAACTCTCCGTATTCGTAGTTGATCAGGACATGCCCGGTTTTTCCTTTGGTAAACGGGAAGACTTCCTCGGCCTCAAAGGCACCCCAGTTGGTGAAATTGTGATGGATCACATCATTGTAGATGATGATCATTTGCTGGGTAAGGTTGGCGACGGTGGTATTATTGGTGATTCTGCTCACGATGACGCCCGTATCTTGATGGGTGCCGTGTTAACGGGCATCATGGAACACGATTTAAAGATTGCGACCGACTACGCTAAGGAACGGAAGGCTGGCGATACACCACTGACCGACCTGCAGGTTACGCATCGCAAGGTTGCCGACATCGCTATGCGAAAAGAAACAACGAAACTACTTTACCAAAAAGCTGCACAATTGAAGGCAGCTGGCCAACCATATAGCGAAGAAGCAGCTATGGCCAAGGCTCATGGTTCACGGGCTGCTGTCAGTGCCGGCGACGACACCCTCCAGATTCTAGCTGGTTACGGCTATAGTCGAGAATACCCCGTTGAGCACCTAATTCGGGACGCCCGGGCAATGGAAATTGCTGAAGGAACCGTTGAAAAGATGCGGTCCGCCATCGCCAAAGCTGAATTTAACAAATAGGAGGTTTCCCCATGAAAATTGTGGTTTGCATTAAACAAGTTCCTGAAACCAACAACGTCAAGATCGACCCAGTGACGCATAACCTGGATCGTCGTGGCTTAGCTGGTGTGATGAATCCATTTGATAAGAATGCCGTTGAACTGGCCTTGAATCTAAAGGACACTACCGGCGCTGAAGTGGCTCTACTAACCATGGGTCCCGATGACTACGCTGAATCCGTGCGTGAAGGCATGGCCATGGGAGCTGACTCCGGTTACCTCCTCTCCGACCGCGCCTTTGCTGGAGCCGATACCCTGGCCACTGGTTACGTTATTGCCCAAGCCTTGAAGAAGATCGGTGACGCCGACCTGATTCTCTTCGGTCGTCAAGCCGTCGATGCTGATACCGGTCAAGTGGGTCCCATCGTGGCTGAGTTTCTCAACCAGCCACAAATCACCTATGCGGCTAGCCTGCGGATGAGTGGTCCCAACGAAGTCACTGCTGAACGTCTACTCGAAGACACCAAGCAAACATTAGTGGCCCAACTACCGGCCGTAGTCAGCGTCCGGAGTGAATTGAACACACCCCGTTACCCCACGCCCCGCAACATTCAACTGAGCTTTGAAAAGCCACTAACCGTATGGCACCATGATGACCTCGACTTGGATGATACCCGGCTGGGTCAATCAGGTTCACCAACTGTTGTGACCAAGGTCTATGCACCGGAACCTGTCAAGCGTGAATTGACACCCCTCACTGGCACACCGAGCGAGGCTGCCAGCCAGCTGATCAAGGCCTTGAAAGAACATCAATTAATCTAAGGAGGAATCTGCTATGTCAAAACCAGAATTATGGGTCATTGCGGAACGCCGCTTAGACCACATTGAACCCACTACCCAACAACTGATTACTAAAGCGCGTGACTTAGCCGGTAACAGTTTCAAAACCGTTGTCATCTTGTTAGAAGCGACGGCGGACCATTTGGAAGACGAATTAACCCCCTACGGTCCCGATGAAATCCGGGTCGTTCGGGATGACCGGTTCCCAACAGCTACCGACGCTGAACACGCCGATGCCCTTCAACAGCTAGTTGAAACCTATCACCCTAACGGTATTCTCTTCGGTGCCACCATCACGGGTCGCTCGATTGCTCCCCGTTTACAGGCAAAACTGCAGACCGGGCTCACCGCCGATGCATTGGGCTTACGCTACGATGGTGAAACGTTAATTGCCGTGAAGCCTTCCTACGGGGACAACATTATGTGTGAGATTACCATCCCCGAACGTCGACCACAAATGGTCACGGTACGGCCCAACACCTTCGTTGCCGAAGAAGCTGCTGGTACCGCTGAAGTCACGACCACGACGGTCACCTTCCACCCGGTTGACCGGTTACAAGTGACTGCGGCAACACCAGTCGTTAACACTGCCACGACAGTTGGCGATGCCAGTCGCGTCGTCGCACTGGGCCGTGGTGCGGCTAGTGCCGCCATGGTCAACCACGCCACCCAATTAGCCGAAAAATTAGGTGGGCGGATTGGGGTCTCCCGGCCATTGACCGATCAAGACCGGTTCACCCATGACGATCAAATCGGCCAGAGTGGGAACACCATCCATCCCGAATTGATTATCAACTTCGGAATCAGTGGGGCCGTCCAATTCTTGGTTGGGATGCAGGACGCTAAGACGATTGTAGCGGTTAACTCCGATCCCGACGCACCAATTTTCGACGTTGCTGATTACGGCTACGTGGGTGATGCTCAAACATTCATGACTGCATTACTCGCCCAATTTAACTAAATTTTTCAATTTTAAAGGGATTACGCGTGCCAGTTGATGGCCTGCGTAATCCCTTTTTTTATCTTATATCGTTTGCGCTCCGGCGGCCAGGGGTGGGCCCTGCTGTGGGGAGAGAACCGGGCTTCTCGCTCGATTTGAAGCCAGGCCCAGCCCTGGCCGCCTCCGACTTAGACGGATAAAAACAGCAACAACCGTTATCAACTGGAACTGATACAAGGACAGCGCTAGAATTCTTGAACCTACAAGCTTGGCTCACAACGCTTTCACGCCTAGCCTCCTATTCATAGACCGCTTGCATTAAACAAACTTACCATAAAGCCTAATTAGAACCAGCTGATCTGCCACAAATACCACGGATAATGCGAACACCTCAACATAAAATTCGTACCGCTCACCTAAACCGGAGGTGGCCTGAAGTGGAGTTTGCTGTGAAAATGGCTTTGGCTAGTGTTTTACTAGCCTAGGCCATGGGCGACTTTGCAGACGCGTGAATTTCGTGGCTTCAAATCGAGCGGGAAGCCCGTCCTTTGGCTGGAGCGTCCCCACAGCAAGCGTAACTTCAGGCTACCGCAGTGCGCGGAAACGCTCTACAACTTAAGCAACTCTTGGAGTAATTTATGGGCGGAAGCATTGAGATTAGCCTGTGACTTGTCGCTACCCAGATGCGTGAAGATTTCACCAACGTAAACGTCATCCGCAAATAACCGGTCGAAGACGGCATCAATAATTGGTTGTGTCGCCGCCTGCTCCTGTACGGGTCCGAACGGATTGGCAAAGAAGGTGGTACTCATCCCCACTTCATCAGTCGTTCCTAAAGCACAACGTTTGCCGGCAACAAAGGTGGCCTTGGCCGTAGCCTGATCTTCAAAACGATGAACCCCAATTGCATCGTCATAGTTGTTGGCGTAGACCCACATATCGATTTCATGGTGCGCCACGACCCGGGGCCAAGTGTTCGCTGGAATGATGACTCGTGCATTCTTTTGTTCCGGATTCATATAGATTCCGCGGTCCATGTTGTTGAAAGCTACCTCACTGCTCAAGTCATCCAATCGGACAAAGGCCCCGGTTTCGGTGCCCTGCGCGTACAAGTGGTCGTCCTCTAACGTGAAGCTACCCATGTCATCAAAAATCGTTTCAATATTAGCAATCTGATCATCGGCCACCGCCTGCAAAGCTTCAATGGATTCAGACTTCCCAGCACCGGAATCCCCAAAGAAAACCACCGTCTTCGTTTGACCGTTGGCAAAAGTGATGCGAACCATCGAGCCGTGAATTGGTAACTTCTGCTCAGCAATCATGTGGAGGTTGTGCAGTGTCAGACACATTTTCTTCATGTAACCGAAGTAAGTTGTCTGGTCGTTGTAAGGAATCTGCCCCACGTAAAACCCATTCGTTTGATCGTAGTAGTAGTGGCCGTTTTCTGGATGATCGTCACTCACCACTCCCGGCGTCCCAAACAATAAGATGAGATCCGGCTGCTGCCCCGAGATTTCCTCAGTGTCTGCCATCTGAAAAAGATTAGCTAGGGCAATTCCCGACGCCAAATAGTCTCTGTGGAAGTAAATGTAGGCCAGGCTCTCGCCAATCTTAGCTGGATAACACAACCAGTCACGTTCAGTTCCCTTAAAGTTTTCCAAGGGATTCGTCTGCGTCGCTGTGAAGAGGCCCTTGCGCTTATTACTCTTCGTATGGAGCATCATTGGTGGTTGTAACATCATCCGACTAATAAAATGGATGTCCTTAAGGGCCTCGTAGCCAGTTGGCAATGGCCACGCAACTTCCCGTAGTAACAACGTGCCGTTAGTCCCAGCGTTGACTTCACGGTAAACGTGGTTCGCATGGCCCTTTAATTTTTCCTCAATGGCTCGGTATAACCGGATCACTAAATCGTTAAAATTTTGATCAATGGACATGAACTCACTGGCGACAACGTTATTCTCGTGGGCCGTCATTAGTGAGATTCGTAGGTACGTCCGGTAATACGTGTACAGGTCCTCAACGCTGGCCAAAATTTCGGCCGTCTTGAAGGGCTGGTACGCGGTCACTTGGTCCGTCAAAATGGCCTTGACTACGTCCATATAAGTTTCTGGCGTCGCTAGGTTAAAGGTCGTGACGGGGTCGGCATCGACTGGGACCTTATCGCGCTGTTGGTTCAAGAATAAACGAACAAACGCAATCAATTCCTCACTATTTACGAGGTCAAAAATACTTGTAATAAAGTGGGCATTGTAGTTTAAAACGGCAACGTTGCGGTCTGGGTTCGCGTAAAACGAAGGCGAATCGATCATGGTTGTGTTTGGCATAGGAAGGCCCCTTTCTGATTAAGCTTATCCGCTATTTTAGCGTACTTGCTCGTTCGATGGAAGCAACATTTTATTTTCTTTTTTGCTGACCAAATAACTTAAAGAGTTCGGCCAAATACGCGTGCTGGGGATTGTCCGCTCGATACATGGCGTAGATTACCCGGAGGTCTTCTGGAACCGCCACAGGAACTTTCACCAAGTCAAACGCCTCCAAATAGAGGGTATCGGCTACCAACCCCACCGCCGTCGACGACTGCACCATCCCCGCAATGGAAATCTCATCGGGATAAACAGCCTTCAAATCCAATTGATCACTTATCCCTTGCCGTGTCAGCGTTCGCTGAACCTTCTGCCCAATCAATAAATCCGGCGTATACGTGAGCACCTCGTAAGGCAACAAGTCGGTCAACGTCAATTGTGGTCGGTGGGCCAACGGATGGTTGGGCGCTACAACCACGATAAAGGGTTGCTTCAACAACGGATGATACAAGACACCCGGTCGCCGACCATCGACGGCGGCAATCCCTAGATCCAATGTTTTAGCTGCAAGTCCCCGTAACACGCGCTCCGTAGTTACACTGTGGAGTTCAAAGGTAATTTGGCGGGTGTGGGCTTGCTCAAATTCATGTAAAATCTTCGGTAAATACGTCCCAATAACAGTGGGAATGCAGCCAACCCGGATTTTAATCGGCTGTTGCGAGTCCGCCGCTATCACGGCCGCCACTCCATTGTCGAGTGTGGTCAGCGTTGTTTGTACCACCTGTAAAAGCGCATGACCGGTAGCGGTCAACGTAATGTGCCGACCCCGATGAGTGAAGAGTGTCAGGTTGAGTTCCGTTTCCAACCGGTGCACAGCGTTGGTCAGGCTCGGTTGGCTGACGTGCAACTCATTGGCCGCCTGCGTGTAGCTTTGCAACCGTCCCACACACGCAAAATACCGTAATTGATTTAGATTCATTGGCATCCCTCTGTTCTCTATTTCACAATCTATAGTCTCACGCTATAGGTGAAATAGCAATCAGTATTGGTAATTTCTAATCAAGCCTTCTAGCATTAAGTGTGATAGGAATAATCAGCATCTTTTAAAATTACATACATAAGCTATAGGAGGTAATTTTATGGAAATTGATGGACATACGCGGCTAGTTGGCTTAATTGCTCACCCTGCTGGCCACTCACAGTCACCCACCATGCACAACGCCGCCTTCGCCAAAGCTAATATCAATGCTAGATTTTTGGCCTTTGACGTTGCACCTACTCAGCTAAAGGACGCCGTCAACGCAATTCGTGCGTTTAATATGCTAGGCGCTAGTATTTCCATGCCGTTTAAACAAGCCATCATTCCTTTGCTGGACCACCTCGACCAGACGGCCCAGCTAGTTGGCGCGGTCAATACTGTCGTGAACCATAATGGTGAGCTGACCGGCTATACGACCGATGGTACTGGCTTTGTGGCCGCCCTCCAGGACAACGGCGTCGGCTTGCGGAACCAAACCATGACGTTGGCCGGAGTTGGAGGCGCGGGCACCCCCATCGCCATCCAGTCCGCCCTCGCCGGCCTCAAGACCCTGAACGTCTTTAATATCAACGATGCTTCGGTCAAAAACGCCAAACACATCGTCCAGATCATCAACGATCAAACCGACTGCCGGGCAAGTTTTTACCCATTGGAAGACCGGGAACAATTTCATAAAGCCCTGCAGACTAGTGACGTGTACGCGGACGCCACGGATCTGGGCATGGGCCAACTGGTCGACCGCTCCCTAGTCGATGAACCTAACTGGTTTCACACCAACATGACAGTCTTCGATACCGTCTACGCCCCCAGCGTCACGAAGCTCATGCGAGTTGCGCAACAAGCTGGTGTCGCTCACGTTTTGAACGGGCAAGGTATGCTATACAACCAAGGTGCCGCGGCATTCAAACTCTGGACTGGTCAGAAGATGCCCCAGAATTAAGAAATTAAGCTTATAGGAGGAATTTAACATGTCAGAATGGTTAGGATTAGCAGACAAAGTTTGTGTCGTTACTGGTGCCGTTGGTGGTATGGGCACCAAAATTTGTGAGGCTTTGGCTGAGCAAAAAGCCACGGTCGTTGCACTCGATATGGACCAGGAAAAAACGGCCGCCCTCGTGACTGACCTGATTAACACGTACCACGTCGCCGGTCTAGCGGTCAATTGTGATGTTACGAAAGAAGCCAGTGTGCAACGTGCTGTGGATCAAGTGAAGGATACGTTTGGCCGCGTAGATGTTGTGATCAACACGGCAGGCATTCTGAAATTCGATCCATTAGAAGATTTAGATTATCAAACGTGGAAGCAAGTACTCGACGTTAACCTTAACGGCTACTACCTGGTAACCCACGAATTTGGTAAGCTGATGATCGCGCAAAAACACGGGACCTTCGTCCACATCTCAACGGTGGCCAGTGACATCCCCGAAACTTATAGTGGTGCCTACAGTACCAGCAAGGCGGGCGTGAACATGTTATCCAAACAGGTGGCCGCTGAATGGGGCATGTTTGGCATTCGGAGTAACGTGCTGGAACCTTGCCTGGTCAAGACTCCCATGTCGGCAGCCTTCTATGCCGACCCCGCCGTCGAAAATGGCCGCAAGGAGTTGACCGCCAGCAAGCGAATTGGAACGACCGAAGACATCGCCAACGCCATTCTCTTCCTGGCCAGTGACCGGTCCAGCTACATTAACGCTGCTGGTATCGCCATTGATGGTGGTTTCAGCGTCATGATGCAAAACCAGATTCCCAAGCCAGGTGGCCGCCGTGGTTTTGCTGAAACGCACTAGTAACCTGGCCTTCTTTGGCTACACTTGATCACTGGTATTCCTAAATTAGTCTAAATTGATCGCACTCCGGTGGTCAGGGATTCTGCCCGCTGTGGGGACGCTTCAGACTGGAAAACCACCCGTCTTCTCGCTCGATTTGAAGCCACGAAGAACACGTGTCTCCAAAGTCGCCCGTGCTGTAAACTGGCTGAGAAAACGCCAGCTAACAGCACTTTCACAGCGGGCGCCATCCCTGACCACCTCCGGCTACGATTGCATTAGCATAATTGCCGCTGAAGAGCATACGTACGACACCCCGAACAGGTTAATTGCAGCAACTTTTGCTCAAAATGGGTGGTTTCTTAATTTTCAGACCTCTATCGTTGTCACAACAAGCCTAACTAACATACAAAGCTTTCAACATTAGGCTTACAACTAAAGGCTGAAAGCACTGAGACACTCACTATTCCTGATACAGCAAGGATTGGGTATTGGTGTTTAGTCAGACATTCAAGCTGGCTTAGATTCCAAGAAACCGTTTAACCGGAAGCGGTCAGAGGTGGAGCCTGCTGTGTCGACGGTGTTAGCCGATTTTCGGCTTACAGCGTGGGACGGGTTTGGAGACTGGTGGTTTTTCCAGGCTTCAAACCGAGCCGAAGGACCGCTTTTCAGGCCGTAGGCGTTCCCCACAGCAAGCGGAATCTCTGACAGCCGCAGGTGGCTGGGTGAGACTAATTTCACGTCTATAATGCCTTACTATTCTTGGTTTGATAATGGTTTTGGAACTTTCAACCTCTAGTCTTACAAATTTAAGTATAAAAAATGACTGTTGCAATCGCGCAACAGTCATTTTTATTTTCAGTATTATATAACACCATCGACAATCATCAAACGGTCCATCTAACAAACAGACTGTGACGACTATCTGAGCCGCTAGTGGTCAGGTACGGAGCCCGTGAAGGTCCTGTTAGCCCGAGTGGTTTTCTGGGTCTTACAGGACTAGGACGACCCTTAAGACTCACGGTTCTTGAGGCTTAAAGTCGAGTCTAAAGACCGCTTCACAGGCTTTAGACGGTCCCACAGGCGGAGTTGCCTGACCACTAGCGGCGGCAGGCAGCAATAAGTCACGCCTGTTTCCGACCGTCACGAAGCATAGCAGCGAAAATCCAGCCAACAACCGCAACCCCTAAAAATGTCCAGAAAACCGCATGGTACCCGGCTAGGTTAGCGGTAGCCGCTGAAGTCACCTTCAACTGTCCTGCCGTCACGGTGGCTAAAATAAGGGTTGCCACGGCAACCCCCGTCGATCCCAGAATTTGGCGAACCGTGGTAATTACCGCGGTCCCATGAGAAATCAACTGGTCCGGCAAGGAATTAGCCCCCAAAGTCACGGCCGGCATCATCACAAACGCGTTACCCCCTTCAATCAGGGCAGCAATCAAAATCATCGCAATCAGTGACTGCTTGCCACCAACCACGGCCAACCATAACCAGCCCAGGACAATCATCGACATCCCAGTCAGCATGGTGGCCTTAAATCCAATGCGGTCAGCCAACTTCCCTGTCAACGGGTTCAACAGGCTTAGGACCACGGCCCCAGGAACTAAGGCCATCCCCGAAGCAAATGGCGAAATCCCCAGGACTTCTTGATAATATAATGGAAAGACAATCGTAACCACGATTAAAGCGATATAGGAAGTTCCTGTCAATAGGACAGCCAAATCAAAGTTAACTGTCTTTAGGACCCGCAGATCCAGTAAGGGCGTGGCCACGTGAAATTGGCGAAAAACAAAGTAGGCTACTGCCAAAAGACTGATTACCAGCAGGCCGCCCATAACAGTCCAATTGACTGCCGCCTTGCCAATTTGGTTAACAACGTACAGGATTCCAATAAAACCAACACTACTGATGACGGACCAGTAGTCCAGGTGAGCCTTATGCTGAGGCATGACGTCCTTGATAGTTTTGATGGCAATCAAGAACACAATCGTGATAATCAGCATAAAGACAACAAAGAGGCCCTGCCAGCTGGTATATTTCAAAACAATTCCAGAAATAATCGGGCCAACCGCTAATGCCGAGCCCATGACCAGGCCAGCAAATCCCATGACGCTCCCCCGCTGTGCTTCCGGGGTGATTCGCAACATCACCGTCTGGTAGGACGGAAACATGATACCGACCGCCATGGCTTCCATGACCCGCCCCAGCATCATCAACGGAAAGCTGGTGGCTAAGTAGATAATAAAAGTCCCAACGTCAAATAACGCCAGCACGGTCACAAAGAGCACTGGAAACCGGATATTATTTAACAACCACGGACTGACCGGCATCATCACAACCATCACCAACATAAACCCCGTCGTCAGCCATTGAACTGTTGATGCTGGTACGTTAAAGTACCGCATCAATGTTGGGTACGCCGTCGACAGCGACGACTGGCTGATCGACATGGTAAAGGTCCCCGCCAATAGCGTCCAAATAAAGGCCAGATGACTATATGGCCGCCCCTGTAAATCAATTGCCTCTGAATCCAAGACACTCACTCCCTCATGCTACTTTAGAAACATTATCAACTGGTTTCTATCGTAGTCCTTTTACCGAGGACTGTAAACCGATTGGTCCCTGTTCAATCAAGTTACTTATGGTGCAAACTTTGGTACAATGAAATTATTATGTGGCTGGGCATTTATGACCAGTTATTGCGGACTACGCAAAGAATTGAGGGCGGACCATGGACTTAGTGACTTATTTAAAAGATGAAATTGACTTTCTCACGGAACAAATGAAACGCGCCGAGGATGAAAAAGATAACTCCATGCACTTCTTATGCGATGCACGGATCACCGAGGCCAAGCGAATCTTGACTCAGGTCAACGACGGTAAGATCAATCAGCTCAAAGCAGACTAATCAGCGGCCGAACGAGAAAGTCTCGTTCGGTCGTTCCTGCCGTATAGAACTTATTCGGCTGAGTCGCCTAAATGACTGATTAGGTGTACATTAGAAGTGAACATAATTTTTAGGAGGTAACACGTTGATAACCATTAAATCTGATCGTGAAATTAAGAAAATGGCCGAATCTGGTGCCGTTTTAGCTGGTGTCCACAAGGGCTTACGGGACATCATCAAACCAGGTATCTCTACCTGGGAAATTGAACGTTTTGCTAACAAATACATCGCTGAACACGGTGCCACCCCTTCAGAAAAAGGGTTTGAAGGCTACAAGTACGCCACCTGTGTCAGTGTTAACGATGAAGTCGCCCACGCCATCCCTCGCAAGGAACTCTTACTCAAGGAAGGCGACATTGTGGCCGTCGACATGACTGTCAACTTGGATGGCTTTGAAAGTGACTCTTGCTGGACCTACGCCGTGGGTAAAATCAGTGACGAAGCCCAACACTTGATGGATGTTACGAAGAAAGCCCTCTACTTGGGGATTGACCAAGCCGTTGTCGGTAACCGTATCGGTGACATTGGTCACGCCATTCAGGCTTACACGGAAGGTCAAGAACACATGGGCGACGTCCGTGAGTTGATTGGCCACGGGATTCAGCCAACCATGCATGAACAACCAAATGTTCCTAACTATGGGGAAGCAGGCCGTGGGTTACGTTTGCGGGCTGGCATGACGATTACCATCGAACCTATGATCAACTTGGGCACCTGGGAAATCATTTCTAAAGAAGTCCCTGACAAGTCGTGGGAATACTACGCAACGGCCGATGGCTCACTGTCCGCTCAGTACGAACACACGCTGGTAATTACCGACGACGGTCCTAAGATTCTGACATCGCAAGATCCCGACACTGACGCTAAGTACCTGCTGTAATTCCGACTAAAGGAGGTCATTTGCATGCCCCTGACCAATCAAACACCTGAAGACCAAGTGCAAGCCACTTTTGATGGTATTGCCCCCCAGTATGATCAGATGAATAATCTAATCAGTCTTGGTACTCACCGGCTTTGGCGGCAACGCGTGATGAACGCAACGACCATTCAATCGGGTGATTTCGCCCTCGACCTCTGCTGCGGCACTGGCGATTGGACGTTGGCGCTGGCAACTGCCGTTGGCCCGGCGGGTCGCGTAGTTGGCCTCGACTTTAGTGGCGTCATGTTACGTGAAGCCCGCTCCAAGGTTAAAGCGGCTGGACTAACCGACCGTATTACGCTGCGCCAGGGGGATGCCATGCACCTCCCTTACCCAGATAATAGTTTTAATCTAGTGACGATTGGCTTCGGCCTCCGTAATGTCCCGGATGCAAACCAAGTCTTACGTGAAATGGCACGGGTGGTTAAGCCGGGTGGACAAGTCGTTTGCCTGGAGACCTCACAACCAACCAATCCAGTTGTTCACACGGGGTGGCAGGTCTACTTTGGTCATATCGTGCCCCTGATGGGTAAGCTGGTGCACCATTACCAGGCCTACAACTACCTACAACAGTCGACTCACCAATTCGTGAGTGTGACTGAGCTGGCCACGATGTTTCGGGATGCTGGCCTCCGTCAGGTTCATTATCAGCAATTCAATTTGGGGGCGGCCGCAGTTCATTTTGGCCGTAAGCCTTACTAAATCTAAGATAAACAAAAGGTATCGAGACAACCGTCTCGATACCTTTTTGCTGTCTAACTAAAAGTTAGAAAGTTCAAAGAACGTTTTCAAGCCAAGAATCGATAGGCGTTATAGACTTTAGTCTCAATCAGCCGCCTGCAGCTGTCAGAAATTCCCGTTAAACAGGTTCTTGGAAACTAAGCTAGCTTACATGCCTGAATGACACGCAATAATATTGGCACTCTCTTAGGTAGCTGAGAGTGAGTCAAATTTGGACTCAGCCGTGAGATTTTCAAGTGAATTTCTTGAAAATGGCGACTTGAAGACGTGCTTTGCGGCTTCAAGCGAGGGACAAGACCGCCTTTAGGCTTGTCCCGTCCTCCCCACCGCGTTCCGGTCCAAATTTGGCGAACGGTAAGGCGACAATTTCCCACTATGTCTGACTAAATCTTAACAGTCAATCCTTGTTATATCAGGCACAGTGAGTGTCAGTGCTTTCACCTTTAGCTGTCTAAGCCTAACCGTCTAATCGTTCAGCGGGAACTCTTCAATCATCTGTAATAGCTTCGTATTGCTGTTCAAGCGGGCAAACGCGGCAGCATCTTGGAGGTCCTGCTTAATTTGATGGGAATCTCCTTGCAGTCTTTGCTGGTTCAAAGCGCGCTGATACAAGATACGTGCCAAGTAGTAGGTTACATGAAAGCGCGCACAGACCTCGACCCCATAGGTCAACAGGTCGTTACTATTCTTCAATTCACCATTGCGACCATAAAATTGACCCGTGTAAAAAATAATGTTCAAAGCGCGCCAAATGCTGTGGCGATTCTTAAAACTCAGATTCCGAATCTCTCCGGCAACCTTATTGAAATAAAAGCCAGCTCGTTCATCGTCATCCTCATTACTATAAGCAATCCCCATCCCGGTGTAAGCCAACATGGAGTACATGGAGTGATGGCCCTCATCGAACCGGTTCAAAATTTGTGAAAAGTCGTAGAGGGAGTCGGCAATTGGACCACCAGTCAACGCCGTGATATACCCCCGGATGAAGTAAAATCGCA
This sequence comes from Levilactobacillus tongjiangensis, assembly GCF_003946345.1. Classification (GTDB taxonomy): domain Bacteria; phylum Bacillota; class Bacilli; order Lactobacillales; family Lactobacillaceae; genus Levilactobacillus; species Levilactobacillus tongjiangensis. The sequence goes on along the minus strand of NZ_RHNY01000013.1, from coordinate 42,366 downwards.
TTTGAAAAGTCAACGTGCCCGTCTCTGGATTGCCTAACTTTTTCAAACTAGCCGCGGCTTCCTTATATTCACCAATCAATAGTTGAAATTCTGCTTGTTCCAACGCTTGTGAACGAACGGAATCTTCATCGTGGTTCAACGGAAAAAGATCATTTAACGTTAATTCTAGCCGATCGCACAGTTGCAGAAGGATTTTTAAAGAAGGAACCTTGCCGTTACGTTCAAATTTACTAAGAGTTGCTTGTGTACAAATACCGTTAGCCAACTGGTCTTGCGACAAGTGCAGTCGCTTCCGTGTTTCAATAAAAATATCTATATTCATAAACTTATGCCATCCCTTAAAACGTTATGGGGCTATTATACCAAAGCCACCTCATCAACGCCTAGTTCTGCCAACCATGATCGTCCCGGTCCCAATCGCGTTTACGACTGCCGGAAACAAAGGGGTTGCCTGCAACCGTAAACCGCAATGGTCGATCCTGCCAGCTACCTGCACTGACCCCGACCCGCGATGTAGCCGCGACTTCCCGTGGTTGACGCGTCTTTTCTGCTGTAATTGTTAAATTATGTGTGCCAAGTAGCGTTCTGTTCAGGTCCTTGGATTGTAACCCGATAGCCGCTGTCAGTTTGCCTGGACCGTTACTAATATCTGGAACTGGCTTGTCACGGTGCTGCTGCATGAGGTCTAACCCTTCATGGGGTTCGATTCCCCGGATCAGGATTCCTTGCGGTGTGCCCGCTGCCTGAGTGGCCACGTCCAACATGTAGTAGCCGCGTAAAATATAAATGTAGATGGTTCCTGGTGCGTCATACAAAGCAGCGTTAGCGGCCGTATACCGGCCATTAAAAGCGTGTGCTGCGGTATCCTGTTCACCCAAATAGGCTTCCGCTTCAACGATCCACCCGCTCATTCTGCCTGCCGGCGTATCGTAGATCAACTCGTGTCCCAGCAGGTCTTGCGTAATCTCTGGGGTAGAGCGGCCCGCATAAAACTCAGCCAACTCATTTGTCATGGTCTCATTCGCTTCCTTTGCTTATTAACATACGTCAAGATTGTCCGCCTACGGCCGCCAGGGAGGGGCCGCTGTGGGGTCGCCTTCAGCCCAAATACCGGTCTTTCGGCTCGACTTGAAGCCCCGCCAAAACCGCGGGTCTCCAAGCTCGACCCATGCTGTAAGACCGGGGAAAACCAACCGCCCGGCCTAACACCATCGACACAGCCGCCCCTCCCTGACGACCTCCGGCTAAAATCCTGAACTAAATCCAACCTGGCGTCCTCTGCCAACGTGAAAAGCAATACGGTTACCAACATTAAGTTGGCCATAATACGTTTCCCTTGGGTCAAATGTAAACAGAGTACGCTATTAATTAAGACCTACTGTGTCTAACTTCATAAACATTACCCAACCCCTACGTCTCCGAATTGCTGCTCAGTATTATTATGACACCACCAGCTAATTCCGTGTAACGACCACAATCTAAGTCGGAGGCAGCCTGGGACGAAACTAACCGTGACAGTGGCGTTGACTCGAGGAGCAAGACCGCCCTTCGGCTTGCTCCGGTCCCCACGGCTGGTTTCGGCCCGGGCTGCCGGAGCACAGTAATATTAGTCACTCGATAAGATTTAATTCTCAGAACAGAGATGGTAAACTGGGAAACATGGAGATGGTATGAAAATGGCAATTAAATGCGAACGTATCTATACAAAACCAGCCGACCTAGACGGTTATCGCGTCCTGGTCGATCGGCTCTGGCCACGCGGTATTTCTAAGGTCAACGCCCAACTGGCCTCCTGGGAAAAGGAGATGGGCCCTACGACCGAACTGCGTAAGTGGTTCAACCACGAGCCCGCTAAGTTCCCAGAGTTCAAGGAGAAGTATCTCGTCGAACTCGCCGCTAACGCTGCCCTACCTGACTTTTTAAAGTTGGTAGCTGACCAGTTAGCCACTCAGGACGTTATCTTTTTATACGGTGCTAAAGATGAAGAACATAACCAAGCCGTTATTTTGAAAGACTTCGTGCTCACCCGACTGGCTGGCCAAGTGCCCGCAACACGGTTGCAAGACTAAGCTCCGTCGTATTTGCCAGCATGGCATCCGCGCCTGGTAATTCTTGCTGATTAATTCCTACCGTGTAACATCCCGCGGCCTTGGCCGATTGCATCCCAGTGACCGTGTCTTCAAATGCCACGCAATTTTTCGGTGGCAATCCCACTAGTTTCGCCGCAGCCAAATATACGTCAGGCGCCGGCTTACTGTGTTGGAGCTGATCTGCCGCAACAATCTTGGAAAAGAATCCGGTCAACCCCAACCGAACAATTTCAGCTGGCGCGTTGGTCGACGCTGAGGCCAGAGCCATTGGATAACCAGCCGCCACCAACTCCTTTAAAAACTTGGTTACACCAGGTAATCGGTTGGCTGGCGTCATTTTGGTAATCATTTGTCGATATAACTCATTCTCATGGGTGGCAATCGCTTGGAATTGTTGCGCCGTGAACTCGGACTGACGATTATCAGAACTCAAAATGGTCCGCAACGAATCACGCCGACTCATGCCCGGTAGCGTCTCAGCAAGCTGTGGCGTCCATGACACTTTAAGTTCTCGGGCAATTTGTCGCCAAGAGGCTAAGTGGTACTGCCACGAATCGGCAATCACCCCATGTAAATCAAACAAGAATCCCTGAACTGCTGGTTTCTGCATCAGAACTCCCCCTTTGAACACGTTTCGAGTATGCTTATTATACACCAAACTATGTGTGGATTAATAACTGATAGGCATATTTTGATTGAATAAACTAACTTAACCGCCAAACTGATTGAGTCGATACATCATCGATTGCCCGACAACTAATAAAAGTCCATTGAGCCTTCCACTTGGAAAGTTCAATGGACTTTTTTTGCTAAAGTACTCTAATCAAAAAACTAATCTTAACATTCGCCTTATTAGCCATATACTGATAGTTTTCCAGCCACCACCGACTACCGATGCCTAGCGAATCACGATAACTGAGACATCAGATTTTTTCGTCAATCGCAGTCCAATTGCCCCTGGATGACCATGGCTAGCAAAGTCCACGTCAGCCCCACAAACAATCAGGTCTGGTTGAAAGTCTGGTACGATTTTTTGCAGAATCACATCGTCCACGTCGCCACCTTCAGCCACAATGGGCCGAACCTGCTCAACGCCAAATGCGGTTGCCTTGTCAGCATATTCTTTAACGATTCGACGAAGATGATTCCGTCGTTCGTTCAATTTAGCTGGCATCAAGGACTCATAGATGCTGATGTCATCATTTTCCAAAACAGATGCAATGCCTAAATGTGCTTGATAATCGCGCGCCATAGTCATTGCGAACCGAAAAGCCCGGCTGGTCGATGGACGGTCGTCCTCGTCGATTGTAATTAAAATGCGCCGGAAAAACAGCGGATTGTTACTTTCATCTGCCATAAAGTTATTTTCCCTCCAATGGATGATTCGGCTTCATTGTATCATACCTCTACTCTCAAGAGTAGCACGCTAATTATCGAAAAAGTGTCCATACGCATCCAATTGAAACCACTAGATCCATATGAAGATATCAGAAAACGGTTCTCAACATCCCAACAGTAAGGCCGCAGAATTCCCGCTTAACACGTCTTGTTGAATGTCTCTGGTAGTTTAACCCGTAACGCGATGATTTACCCGGAATCTAATTAGTCACCCTTAAAACGCCATTCCTAGATATAAACCAATAATACCAATAATGACTGATTAGTTTCACCATTCAGACCTAACCATCGTGCTGCCCTGTAAAGAGACATTGGCGACCTCACGCAACCAACTTTGTCTGAATAACACAAAAACAGGTAACCTGCTAAATTCAGGGCTACCTGTTCGTTTAAATTCGTTTAATTAGCGTGGTCTGGTGATAAAATCATTGGTCCACGAACCGCTCGTGGCAATTCTACCGTAATCCGGCGAATCACAACTGGTTGTGGAACCACGACTGGTGCCACGGCATTCTTGGCCGTTAACATGTGCCAAATGGAATGCAGCAACAACAGACAAACAATCATCAGTGGGAATCCGGCAATCGTTGAGACCGTTTGAACAGTCTTGAAGCCCCCAACCATCACAATCCCGAAGGAGAAGATGATGAAGACAACGACCCAGATCATCCGGTTCCAGCGACTAGGTTCTTCTCCATCATCCAAGTGCAGGCTGGTGAATGAAGAAACGATAAACGCTGACGACGAGATGGTCGTGGCTAAGAAGATGAAACAAGAGATACAGTAGAGCGCCAAGATGATCATCTTAAATGGCAAGGTGGCAATGACTGTGGCAACCACAGCGGCCTGACCCTGTGTATTCAAGATATGGACCAGGTTAACGGCCCCGGTACGTTGCAGCCACAGAGAGTACCCACCAAAGATGGCGTAAAAACTCATGCAACCCAAAGCACCATAAGTCAACATCCCCACGAGAACCTGACGAATCGTCCGGCCTTTAGAAATCCGGGCAATGAACAGTCCCATAACGGGCATGTAGGACAACCACCAACCCCAGTAGAAAATCGTTTCTTGCTGAGCGGTACTGCTACCCCCGTTGGGCAACGTGTTGGTCGACATGGATACAAACTTTTGCGCCATCAAACCCAAACTGTTCGTTTCAGAATTTAAAATGTAAACCGTTGGTCCAATGACTAAGATAATGGCTAATAACCCCAGTGCCGTCCAAATATGAGCTGAACTCAACCGGTTGATCCCACCATTCAAACCATGGAACACCGTGACAGCAAATAAGATAAACAGAATAATAAAGAGCTCAATTTTTAGCATCAAATTGTCTTGCACACCGGTAAGCCGGCTCAGGACTTTGGAAATGATGGGAATTTCCATTCCGACTGAAGAGCCAATGCCCCCCATGATTCCAAAGACCACTAAGAAGTCGATGACGTGCCGTGCAACCACTTTACCGCGACTATCGCCCTGCAAACTGGTAATGGCAGCAGAAACCCGCTGAACCTTACCATGCTTGACGTACAGAACGTAAGCAATCGCAATCGTGGCTGGTGCAAACATCATCCAGGCCATGGGACCCCAGTTGAATTGCCCCAACATGTGGGCGGCACCGTATGCATCACTAGAGAATGGCTTCAAACCAAACGCTGGGTGTTGCAGGTACCGTAAGGGATCAACGATGGACAGCATTAAAATGCTGGCATCGATGGCCGTAGCGAAGACCATGCTTCCCCACTGAAAGTTACTGTAGTGGGGCTTGTCTTCGGGGTCACCCAATTTAACCTTACCAAACTTACCAAATGCCAAATACATAAAAAATAAAAAGTTGACCACGTACACCATCATATAGGCCCATGACATGCGAGTATCAATCCAGTTCAATATTGAACTCAGGCCGGCTTGTAACTGCCCACCGCCTAAAATAAATAGCAATGACGCGAGAATAAATAAAACGATGGTTGGTACGAATACTAACTTATCAATATTTTTACGCGCTAAAATAAATAATCCTCCTCATTTGTTTCCTGCAGGCCAAGCCTACAGCGGACGCTGCTTCGTGAGATTGTACGAAAAAAGCGCTAGTTCAGGGTCGTCATACGAGCCACCTGCACAGCGCTTAAACGTTAAATACAAATTGCTTACGTAAATCTCTTTGAAGCGATATCCAAAGTCTATTATACGCAGAAGGATTAATTAGTAAAATCTTGCGGATGAATAAGAAATTTCTACTGGAAATAAAGCGGTTACACATCCTATAGTCATTGGAATCTAAGAATTTGATTAGAATTTCAAGACAGGGCCCCTATTTCAGTAAATCTGGCCATTGTTCACGAGCCGCAGCATCACCAGTCGCACTATTATCAATTTGCTTAATGACCCGAGCTGGGTTACCAGCAATTACCACATCATCGCCAAATGACTTGGTAACCACAGAACCGGCACCGACCACAACGTTGTTGCCCAGCGTCACACCAGGCAGAATTGTAACCCGACCACCTAACCACGCATTATCACCAATTGTAATTGGCGCCCCCATCTCAACGTCGGCCTTGCGGGCCATCGCATTCAGTGGGTGCACCGGCGTGTACAGACCGATGTTGGGACCAAAGTAACAGTGCGAGCCAATCGTAATCGGACAGGTATCCAAGAGCGTCATATCATAATTCCCATAGAAATGGTCACCGATATGAATATTCCAGCCGTAATCAAACATAAACTCAGCCTCAACGAAGAAGCCTTCGCCCACGTCTGGCATTAAGCGCTTGTACGCCGCCATCCGTTCACCGTTGTCGTCAATCTGATTGGCTGCTCTCAGGGTCTTACGAGCCAGAACTCGGCGGTCGATCAGTTCCTTATCGAATTGATCATAGGGCTTACCGGCCGTCATATTTTCTCGTGCAGTTGCCATGTTTATCAATCACTCCTCTTGTTTTTAATCATAACACTTTTTAAAAAGGCCTTGCGAGCGACCGTTTTCTAGAACAACTGAAGGTTGAGAACTTTTAAAAGCCCATAAAGTCGGATATAGAAACAATACTAGGCAACCTAGTATGTCCCTTCCGCCTTACCGGCCGCCAGATATGGGCTGGAACGGTGCGGACACAACTTGAAGCCTCGAAAGCCCCGAGTCTCCAAGCTTGGTCTTCAGCTAAGTCAGTCGGAAAAACACCGACTAACTAAGCAGAACGACGCGCCTGAGCCCATATCTGGCGACCTCTCGGCTTACAAAGTATTTTGTTGCCAACTAATCTGCTGTCTATAAGGCTGCATACGTGTCGCAAGAAATCTTTCAGCGTTCACCATGACAAACCACAATCAAAAAACGGAGGTGGTCAGGGATGCAGCCAGCTGTGAAGGTGGTGTTTGCTGGTGATTTTTGCCAGCTTACAACACGGGCGACTTTGGAGACACAGGTTCTTCGTGGCTTCAAATCGAGCGAGAAGCCCGCCCCTTGGCTGAAGCGTCCCCACAGCAGGCGGAATTCCTGACCACCGGAGTGTGAATTTAGCAGTATCCATTTTTCAAATACTAATTTAAAACAAAAAATTTATTCTTCAACCTTTAGCAGAGCAACTAAAAAGTGGTGAAGACCTGCGCCTTCACCACTCTGAATACTGTTATGTCTATTCTGAATCATTCGCTGTATCTTCAGTGAACGTCATGCCTTGTTCCCGTAAGATCCAAGTAATACCGTACGCATCAACCACTTGACCCATCTTACCGCCGGCTCGTTGCGCCGTAAACGGACTGATGACCTTGACATCAGACTTCACCAACTGTTGATAAAGAGCAGACAGTGCCTTAACACTGGCACTGTCATCCTCATCCACAGCAATCATGAGTGAAATCTGGGTGGACGACGTCGGTTGCCCCATTAAAGCATCGGCACACTGAATATCTAGCCCCATAACTTGAAAACCACCACGCATGGTGATTTGCTCCAAGTCGACCGTGGGTTCCAAGCCTAAACGTTCGGCTTCTTCTGGCGTTGGACTGACTCGGTAGGCGTTCTTGGCGTCAAAGACATTTTGGTAATAAGTGATTGCCTCTTTCGCATTTTCAAATTCCAAATATGGAATCATTTTAACTTGCATCATCGGTACCCCATTCACTACAGTTTTTGTTCAGTGTTCAATTTATCATCTACCTTGAACGATTCCCCCAAATAAATGACCCGCATAATATTTATGAAACTATTATAGCCTTAATCGTCGCTAAAGGGTAGGTCTTGTAAATTTCTCGCAATATCAGCAACGGACTGCTCGCGACTTTGATGCGTTGAATCAGTCTTAGCTAAATCAGGCTTCTCAACTTGCGTATCCGTCGAAGTCTTCGGTGTTGCTTGCCCAGGAACCATTTGGTCCATCGTTTGATTCAGCAAATGATCGACGAACACGTTTCCTTGGTTAGTTGCGTGGCCCTTCGTCCAGGCAAACGTCAGCCCTGTAAATTGTGGTAACAACCGGTCGACCGCTTGCCACAGTTCCGCGTTGACTAATGGTCCGGCCGAGCGTTTCCAACCACGCCGTTTCCAGCCAGCTAGCCATCCCTTAGTCACAGCATTCAATACGTACTGGGAATCCAGAACGAACCGAATACCCGTTGCAGTCTCACCCAAAGATTCTAATCGCTTGAGGGCGTTCAGAAAAGCCATGATTTCCATCCGGTTATTCGTCGCACCAAATTCACCGTCTGATCCAGTGACAACCCGATCTGGTAATTCGATTCGGTAAGCCCAAGCAGCCTTATCAGCCGTCTTGACATGTCCACCGGCAACGTTCCCAGTATTTCGAGAACCCCCATCCGTGTACACTGTAATCGTTACTGGAAGCTGATTACTAGGCTGAGCTGGTTGGGAACGAGTAGCTGGTTGCCGCCGTCCTTTAGTTGGCACTGGCTTTTCACTGCCAGCCGTCCCCTGCATGAAGGCCTTGGCCTCAGTTGCCGAGGCAAAGCTTTTATATTGCGCACCAGAAAAGCCACTGACTTGTTTCTGTGTTTCTGGCCAGGTCCGGTAGATGCCCGGTTGCCGACCCTTCCTGACTGCGTAGTACTTTTGTGCCAATTGAATCCCCGCTTTCAAACTAATCTTAGCTAGTTTACCATACTTTACCGACCTATCAGTGAAATCGGCAATTACCATTTTTGTGTAGCCGTTACCATCTTGGTAACACCTAGGTAAACTTTTAACCAGCCTTTTCTAGTGATTCTTTTAAATTGCCTAAATTTAAAGTGTAAATTGTTTTCATAACTTTTAGATTATGCTAACCTAGTATGTGTGAGTAATTGACCGGAGCACCACAGAATCACTTAATTTTCCAACTCTAAGAGGGGGTTTTTCATGAAGAATCCGATCCGTGCATCCATTATTACCGTTGACCAAGCCCGTGAAATGTTAAAAGACCAGCGCGAACAACGCGATGAACGTTTTCCGCAGCTAGCTATCTCCGGCCAATACATTTTACCAGACTACCGGCTAACCCGTAAACGTGAAGCGTTTAAGATTCGCCGGCACACATTTCTTAAAAAGCATTTCCGCTCCTACGTGGCCTTTGATTCCGATAACGGTCAAACGTTATGGATTCACAACTTCCCTAGCCTTTCCGAAGCTTGTTTCTGGTTAAACACTGGACTCAAGCCTAACGACACGGATTCCGCGAAATCGTATAAGGAATGGAAGACGGAACATGTCGCAGAAATTGAAACTTTGAAAGAGCAATTACGCTCACTACACCTTGAAAAGAAGAAGGCTGCGCCAGCTGAGAAACCAATCAGCGTCACAACCGTCCAAAAGGCCAAGCGTTCCAAGGCCAAAAAATAACGCAAACAATAACGCCGCCATCAAGACCAGTCAACTGGTTGTGATGGCGGCGTTTTTATTTTATCAGATTAGGAAACCAAACAAAAAGCTGGCCCACTTTACTTATGTAAGATGGGTCAGCCATTAATTAAATTAAGTTTTAATAGTCTAAATGTGGTAAACGCCAAGCAACCTAACCCTTGCGCGTTGCATGTTCACGACAACGACTAAAGTTTTGTCCTTTTGGCAGAATCTTAGTGGCAAGCCAACCCAATTGTAGCCGTAGGATGCCAGGTACGGCGGCCGCTGTGTCAACGGTGTAGATTAGCGTTTTTAGCTAATCTACACCATGGGACGAGCTGAGAAACTCGGCGGGTTCCCGAGGTCCTCAGTCGAGGTGAAAGACCGCTCTTCGGCTTTCTCCGGTCCCCACAGCGGTTGCCATGCCTGGCAGCTGGAGGCGGCCATTTAAAACGACAGAATTACAGGTCCAAATGCACCTGCTTAGGATCGGTCTTCACCACAATCTTACCATGGTGAATCGAGTAAAGAACTTCGGAACGCTGGTTCAAAGCGTTGTAGAAGTTATCATTATTCATAATAATCAGGTTAGCTGGTTTGCCAGCAGTCAGACCATAGTGGTCGGTAACGTGCATCGCCTTGGCACCGTGGGTCGTCACAAATTGATAGGAATTCATAATGTCATCGTAGCCCATCATTTGCGTCACATGAATCCCCATGTGCAGGGAGTCTAACATGTTGCCATCCCCCATTGGGTACCATGGATCTTTAATGTCATCTTCACCAAAGGCCACGTTGACACCAGCTTCATTTAATTCCTTGACTCGCGTTAATCCACGACGCTTAGGATAAGTGTCGAATCGGCCACCCAAGTGGGTATTGATCAGTGGATTAGAAATCATGTTGATGTGGGACATCTGCAATAACCGCATCAATTTGTAAGCATAAGCATTGTTGTAAGACCCCATCGCCGTCGTGTGGCTAGCCGTTACTTGGTCACCCAGACCAGTCTCCAGTGCTAACGTAGCCAACGTTTCTAGGCCACGGGAAGCGGGATCGTCAATTTCATCACAGTGCGCATCGACTAATTTGCCGTACTTCTGAGCGAGGTCAACGGCAAAATGAAGTGACTCAACACTGTATTCTCGTGTGAATTCAAAGTGAGGGATGGCGCCAATGACGTCCACGCCCAACTTCGCAGCCTGTTCCATCAATTCCTTACCATGAGGGAACGATAGAATCCCCTCTTGTGGGAAAGCTACCAGTTGAAGCTCAATAAAGTCTTTAACCTCATCACGCACCTCAATCAGCGCTTTCAAGGCCGTTAAGCTAGGATCTGTTACGTCAACGTGAGAACGGACGAATTGAATACCATTAGCCGCTTGACGTTCCAGTGCTTGCCGTGCACGGGTCTTGACGTCTTCAATGCTCAACGTCTTCTTCCGCTCGGACCAAATACGAATTCCATCAAATAGCGTGCCAGACTGGTTCCATTCAGGATCCCCAGCAGTCATGGTACTGTCCAAGTGAACGTGTGGATCGACGAACGGTGGCAAAATTAGCTTCCCCGTTGCATCAATTACCCGTTCCCCATCTTGTGGGGTCAAATGGTCAGCAATAGCTGTAAACTTGCCATCCTCAATCCGAATATCTTGTGGTTGCGTTGCGTTCTCAATGTGTCCTTGTTGAATTAACATGCGCGTTAACCTACCTCCTGTACACGATTTTTTCAATAGAAACCGGGAATCGTCAGTCCGAGTAAGAGGACGGTACTATCTGCGACCATCCCTGCCGTGACCAAGATAGCCAAGCAGGTGGCCGGCACTAAACACCACCAAGGGCTCCGTCTAGCGAAGTGGACGATTCCTACTAAGCTTATCACAGTTAACCCTAGTCCGAGCGTCAAAGTCTCCGGTTCGTTGTGAAATAGTTGATAAAGACTATTGAACGCCCCCGACAAGGCCACCCAACTCGCCAGCGCACCGAATCCCAGCCAAATGCCTAAATACCCGATACTTTTGGTCATGCTGACTCCCCCCTGCCCCAGTATAAATAAATAAATTTAGCCTCAAGTGGTGGCGCTTCCACGGATGATTATGCTATGCTGAACTTGTTTTATATCTTTCATTTGGAGGTTTCGAGACTCATGACTAATTCTTACCCACAAGCCTTAACCATTGCTGGCTCTGATAGTGACGGCAGCGCTGGTATGCAAGCTGATTTACATACGTTTTTCGCCCGCGGTATTTACGGCGCTTCCGTAATGACTGCCTGTGTCGCCGGTAACTCCTATGGGATTCACGCCAGTGTTCCCATGCCCACGGATTTTATCGATCAAGAATTTGCCGACCTCGCTGATGATTACCAGATTCGGGCATCAAAAACCGGGATGCTGGCTGACTCAGCACTGATTGAAACCGTCGTAAAAAATTATCAAAAGGCAGACTTTGGACCGCTCGTTGTCGATCCAGTCATTATGACTAAGCACGGTAACCAATTATTGGAAGAAAGTGCCTTCAACACCCTGCGAACTGACCTATTGCCATTGGCTACTGTACTGACTCCCAACTTCTACGAAGCCGAAAAGATCGCCGAAATGTCAATCAAGAACGACGATGACATGGTACTGGCCACCAAGAAAATGCAAGCTATGGGTGCCAAGAACATTATCACGAAGGGAAGCCACGCCGACACCAATCAGCAAGAGGTCCGCGATTACGTGCTTCTCGAGTCCGGTGAGGGCTTCTGGTTAAGCGAGCCTTACCACGAGACCGACCGGGTCAACGGAACGGGAGACACCCTCTCAGCCTGCATTACTGCTGAACTGGCTAAGGGAACTCCTATGAAGAAGGCCATTCAAATTGCCAAGCAATTCGTGAACGCTGCCATCGGTGAACCAATCGAAGTCGGCCACAAGTTTGGCCCCATTAATCACTGGGCCGCTCTGGACCGTCAATTAAGCTAAGATCGATCACCTTTAATAAATCCTTGTAAAATCAATCAGTCGTGACCTAGCGCCACGGCTTTTTTAATGCCACTGGCTCACCAGCGGTCGGGACTCCAGGTCCGACCATCCACTTCGCCACCCAGTTGGTCATGGCGTTGGTCCTGCTCTCGAACGACCTCATCTAATGCTAGCCAGAACGCCCTGTCCGTAAACTTGGCCTGACGACTAGCTAACTTTTGAATGGCCTGGTGAAGCCACACCGTATCCTCTTCAGTCATCTTCCTGCTCCTTTATCATTGCCAGAGTATCCTGGAGTGTCTCCAGGTCCGTCTGCTTCTGCTTAAATGCTTCTTCAATCAGGCGGCCAGTTGACTGGTCTTGCTCAGCCAATTGCGCAATCATTGTCGCCAAATGGTCGCTAAACCACGCCTGACGGTTCTTTAAACTATCTGGTTGTTGCTGAGTCAAATACCGTTGATAGGCAATGACCAAACGTAATTTAGCCGGCTCATCCAGATAACTAAACTGATGAATGGCAAACGTTGGTAGCCAGGTCATTTTCGCTCGTTGTGCCACCGCCGCCAGCGGCGCGAGTGCGGCATCCAGTGTTAAGCCTTCCGCACCGCCCCGTTGAAATGCTTCGGCGGGCATACCGGTGGTCACGACCACCCCGAGCTCCTTGCCAGCTAAGGGGTATCGGTGATCACCATAGACAAAGGATCGCGTCAAAACGGTATCCTCCCACTGCTTCAGTCCGGCCGGTGCTGCATACCAATACAACGGAAACTGAAGGATTATGCGGTCCGCTTGCCGTAATTGGGCTTGTTCATACGCAACGTCTAAAACCGTCTGACTCTCAATGTGTTCCCACGAAATATTTTCTGCAGGCAAACTGGCCTTTAAAAATTCCTGCGTCCCGGAGTCCGCAATTTGTGGATGGGAAACCAATACTAACGTGTTCAATAACTCTCAACTCCTGACTTCAGTCTTATTTAGACCAACTTTATCACAATTTTTTTGAGCGACGCCCGTGAACGCTCGATAACTTTCACGAAAAAAAGTCAAAAGAAAAAGCTCAGTGCTTAACTGAGCTATGATTCGTTAACTTAATCGACGATTTGAATTATCGTGAAATTTATCTTCGCGGGTCGCCAGATGCTTACTCTTCTTACGGAAAGCCTCTCGGTTGTTCAGGTACAATTGACCCGCACCGGCAAGCACAATAATCAACAAAATAATAACTACAGCATGCATAGCAATTCCCCCCGTCAGCTTTAGGTTACATTTATATTATCGTAATGTTACAGAAAGATTGCAAGGGGTTGAACGCAATTATTAGAATTTCTTGATAATTTTAGTAGTTTACTTACTTTCAGACTCGGCGGAACTATCCGAAGTCTTGTGGTCGGATGACGAGGACTGCTTTTTATCCCGTATTTTTCGCACATGATTGGAAACTTGATCAGTTGGATTAACCTGCTTTTGCGCAACTAAATTAGATAAGGGGTACGCTACCAATAAGACGGCCAGCGAAATTCCCAGATAAATCAAGTTCTGCTTACGATTCCCATGAGCCTGCGTAATTTGAAAAAAGTAAAAAATCAAACTAATGGCCGCAAAAAACACCACAATTTCCGCAATCACGTGAACAACTGCCACAAGAGCACCTCCGTCCGTTTAAACTTACTCTACTCGCAGAACTATATTCCTGTCAATCGAACCCAATATCCACAATTGACAGGCCCTCTCGCCTTCTCTATAATTAGAGGTTGTTGGTTAACTACCTATTATGTCGCAATAGCTCAGCTGGATAGAGCAACGGTCTTCTAAACCGTAGGTCGAGGGTTCGAATCTCTCTTGCGACATCATTATTAAAAAGGTTTGGGACAAAAGTCTCAGACCTTTTTTTGTATTCCGAACATATATAGTCGAAACGTGTGACCCAAGGTAGTCAACTCCGCTTAACCCCGATAGACAAACAATCCAAGACCAGGATTATTCGTCTATCGACGTTAATGCTCATTGCCTAACCGCCTTTGGTCACACTCACTTTTTGTTTACGCTTGGTAAATCCCGACAACTGGTAAATCTTTCAGCACGCGCCGACCATGGGGCGATTGGCCATCAATTATGTGGGTCAATTCTTGACCCGCCAAATTGCCGTGGTGCTTGCCACCAGCCCAGGCAGCTTTGTCCGAAACATCGTAAACCGTCTGATCAACCGCAATATAAGCCGGTTGGCCATTTTGCCCATTATACTTAGCTAACTCTGCCGCATTAAAAACTTTTTCGCTCATCCAGCACAACTCCCTTTATTAGATGAATTTATCGTAACCGTTTTCATAATAGAACACAAGCATTTTACCTGTCACTTGATAGGTGAAGTACTTACCGATAATTGGACACAAAAAAAACCACCGACACACAGTCGATGGTTTTTTTAACTCGATTTAGGCTAAAATAAATTAGTCAACAACCGAAACGTTAGCAGCTTGTGGGCCACGGTCGCCTTGTTCTACATCAAGGGATACGTGTTGGCCTTCTTCAAGCGTCTTGAAGCCTTCACTGTTGATAGCAGAGAAGTGAACGAAAACGTCTGAGCCGTTTTCCAAAGTGATGAAGCCGTAACCTTTATCAGCGTTGAACCATTTAACAGTACCTTGTTCCATAAGAATGAAACCTCCATGCGCATAGCGCAATAATATTTGCATTTGAAAGCTGGGGTAAAAAGGAGCCATTCTTAAAGAACGTCGAGCCTTTAAAACTTCCGAACCATAAATACATTAACAATAGGATAACAGGTATTCCGCAGAATAGCAAATGGGAAGTTCGAAAAAACCGAATTAAATTTAGTCCAACCCTTTAGGTATTTTGTGTTATCCACGTTTGTGCGGCCAATACTTCTTGCGGCGTTAGCATATGACTGCCACCCGTCACCAACATTTCTGTGGTGGCACCAACCTGGTCACAAGCAGTTTGTATGCGTTGCACTGTGGCCACAGATACTAAAAGATCTCGCTGCCCAGCGGATAACCAGACTTGATAACCAGGACGTGAAACAGGGTGCGCAACTGGCAACCATAATGGATGAAATAAAACGGCCGCCTGCCCTGGGATAACTCCCGCACGAGCTCCGTAAGCGGCCATTGCTGCGCCATTAGAATAGCCGACCAGAATTAACTTATCCGCGTCCCACCGGTGTTCCTGACAGAGACTAATCACCGTTTCACCCAGCCAAACCGCCTCGTTATAGACCTGCTGTGGATCTGTCGGTCCCGCAGCCGTCTGTCGAAAATATTGGCGTTCAGCCCCACTACCTTGACGCCCGGCAATTGTAATCAAAGGACTTTGCGGCGCCAATCGCCGGCCAAAATTTAATATCTCTTGATTCGTCCCACCGGTGCCCTGTAACAATAATAAAGGCGCCGCAGTATTGGCGCCTGGCATCCATTCAATTAAATCTTCATCTACCATTAGTAACTCCTATCGCCGAACAATCAGTTCAATTAGTCCCTTTCTGGGTGCAAAATTCAACCCATCGCAAACTTCCGTTAAAATTTTTCCGTACTCCGATAAAACATCTGCTGGTAATGGTGTGTGGGTTCGCAAGTGTTCAATTAAGTCTTGCGCCGAATCCATGTCAGCCAACGTCACGAACAATAAGGCATTATTAATTAAATCTCGTAATAAATCCGTCAGCAAACCATTGGGCTTACCGGCAGCATCGGTGATGACGACTTGCTGGCTCTCAACCTCTTGGTGATTGACAGAAATATGTTTTAATACATCGAAAATCGTTTGCACGACTCGTCACTCCCTCATCTAAGCGTTGTGTTAACTAGATAATACAGCAATTCGTGTCGAACTGAAACTAATTACCTGAAAACGCTTGCGAATCCACTTGCTGCTGATACCGAACCATGATTTTTTCCTGGACTTTCGGAAGCGGCAAATCCGTGATTTCTGCCGCTGACACCCACTTCCCCGGATAGAAGGGTAACGCTGGCGCCGTTGGTAAGTTGGCCTCCAAGAGCTTCACTTGCCAGCGCTGATGCGTATACGTATGACTTACCGGCCGGCCCCCGACCGTCGTCAGCGAAAGCGGTACTTGGTAATCGGAAGCAAATAAAGTTTCCAAGCTTGCAAGATCCTGTGCCAGTGTCGCTTCATCAGCCGCTTCCGCCGATTGCAGTGACGCCTTCGTAACTAACGGAAACGTCCAATACCCCGTCAGCATTTCCCGCTCCGTCCGTTGAACCAGTAGGTACCCCGCCGGTGAATGAATAATTAAGGCGTAGTAGTCAATTCTTTTGGGTCGGGGAACCTTAGTCTTCACCGGATAGTCTTCAACCTTCCCTAACTGGTAAGAAGCGTCGAAATCTTTGACGGGCGAATGGGCTGGATCAGAGTTCTTGGGGGTCATGTAGCTGGAACCTAAATCCATGATGGCTTGATTAAAGGCACCCGGCCGGTCCGGATCAACAATTGGTTGAATAATTTCTTCAAATAATTGTCGCGTCTTGGGCTTAGCTATATCCGCATCAATCAATAATAATCGGCTGAAAACTCGGAAGGCATTGCCGTCGACCGCTGGAACCGCCTGTCCAAAGGCAATGCTGGCAATCGCACAGGATGTGTAGGGACCGATTCCGACTAATTCGGCCAAAGCAGCCGCAGTTTGGGGCCAGACGCCCCGATAGTCCGTGACAATTTGCTGCGCCGCACGCTGTAGATTTCGTGCCCGCGAATAATATCCAAGGCCCTGCCAAGCCTTCAATAAAGTTGCCTCATCCGCTTGTGCTAAATCAGTCACGGTCGGAAAAGTTGCCATAAATCGCTCATAGTACGGAATCACTGTATTGACCTGCGTTTGTTGTAACATCACTTCACTCACCCACACGTGATAGGGATCGTGATCCCGCCGCCAGGGTAAATCGCGGCCTTCACGATCGTACCAAGCCAGTAGCGTCTGCCGAAATTTTCGAATCGTTGTCTCAGACCATTCTTTCATCCTACGACCTCCTTTAGTGGTTCCAAGCGGCCAGCAGTTTAGCAATGCCGCTCCTAGGAACCAAGACTTAATTTTTATATTCTAGCGAATTTCACTAGCCACGACAAGCTAACGGCCCAGCAACGCTTGACGCCACCCCGGGACTCCCCTATTATCAGAGAAGATATTACATAGATAACGGAGTGGTAAATGTGAAACGATGGGGACTCGTTATATGTCTGGGATTGCTCTGTCTCGGCCTGACTAGTTGCAGCATTAGTCAGCGAGCAGATTCAACCAGCGATAGTCAAGGGGTAATGACCAAAAAGCAGGTGGTAACACTAGCTACTAGCCGGCCGTTAACCACTTTAGACACGGATAAAATGACTGAATTTGGCCGCTTAAATAATACGATTGAGGGTCTCTATACCACTGCCGATAATGGACAAGCGGCACTAGCGCTCGCACAAAAGGTCAAGATCAATGCCAGTAAAACGACCTATACGTTTACGTTATGGAAGGATTCCTATTGGAGCAATGGCGACCGCATCACTGCCAAGGACTTCGTTTACTCCTGGCAACGGGCTTTAGCGCCACAGACCAAGGCCCCTAACGCCGACCTTTTTACAGGGATTCACAACGCCCGCAAAATTCTTGCTGGTAAACTCCCCGCCAGTGAGTTAGGCGTCTCAGCTCCCGGCAAATTCAAACTGGTGGTTCACCTTGATCATCCTATGGCCGAACTGCCCCAGCGCTTAGCTTACCCCTTGTTTGGCCCCCAAAATCAAAGGATCGCTGAAAAATACGGCAAAAAATATGCCACTAAACCTCAATACCAAGTCTACGCCGGCCCATTTATGGTCGCCGCGCAAGGTAATACTAAGACTCACTGGCACATGGTGCCCAATCCACGCTACTGGGACAAACAACACGTGTACCTTCAACGAATCAACGTTGACGTCTATAACAACACGGCCAGCATGTGGCAAGATTACCGCAAGGGCAGATTAGATGAAGTGCGGCTAGTCTCCACGCAAAACATTAAATCATATCAGAAACAGACGGCTTATACTGCACGGCCCTACTCCAAGATGGTCATTTTAAATTACCGCCAGCAGGGACCGAACCCAAGCATTAACCAGTTGTTGCAGCAACGACTGGCCCGCCTAGCCATTTCCCATATTCTGAATCGAAAAAAGTTGGGACAAGCTTCATATGGTGTGACCTCGCTCCCGGCTCAAGGTGTCGTCCCAGCCGGATTAAGCCGCGGGCAAAAAGGAACGGCGGACTTTGCCGCTGCCCAACCCAAGCAGAAAACCTTGGCCTATCAGCCTAGGTTGGCCAAACAAGAATGGCAAACGGCTCGTCGCCGAGCGGACGTCAAGAACATCACCCTATCTTTGAGTTACCTCAACGCTCCTTACAGTCTCAAGGTGGCAAAAGAATTGAGACGCCAACTTACCCAGCTACCTGGCTTGACCATCAAGCTCAAATCTCGCGAGTGGGCCGTCAATCAATCAGATGGTCCAACCAACACCGACCTAACATTGGCCACGCAACACGCCCAGTACGCCGATCCTCTAGCCATGCTGGCCCTCTTCACGAGCTCCAACATGGCCAACACAGGACACTGGTCCAGTGCCGCGTACGATAAGCTCATCGCGCAGGCTAGCAACGCTCCGTCATTTAACAATCGGCGATGGCGGACTCTGCTAGCTGCTGAGAGCCGCTTAATGCAGGACCAAGGTGTCACACCACTGTTCCAACCAGCCAGCACGTACTTGGTCAATCCTAAGCTAAACGGCGTGCAATATAACACCGTGGGGACGCAGTCCAACTTTAAGGAAGCCTACTTTGTGAAATAACCTGACCTATTTTTAGTCGAAAAACCAATTTAAAAGAGAGGACCCGCTATGTGGCGAATCCTCTCTTTGTTTATATTGGCCGCAATTACTCTAAGCGTCAATCTCACAGATAAACGACTGATTTTCCTCGACAGTTCGCTCACAATATTGACTTTAAGTCGTTGTGTATTCAGCTATGTCGTAAGTCCCACCATAAGCCGTGACTACTTAACACAACCTTATCCACCGCCGCTTCAAACATTAGCCGCCATCACCCACAATATAAGTTGGAGGCCGTCAAGGAGGTGGTCCGCAGTGACAACCGTGTTATTTGGCGTTCTGAGCCAAATTACAGCGTGGGACGGCGTTTGAACTTACCGAGGCTTAACGCCGAGGGAAAAGACCGCCCTATGGCTTTTTCCGGTCCCCACAGCGGAACACCTCCCTGGCGACCGGAGACGACACCCAGTTCTGTTTTTACTGCTTGCCGTCTAAATGTTCGGTAGCGAGTTGTACCACGGCATCACTGACGAATTCACTAGTGAGCCGCTGCATAGGCGTGAACCCATGACGATCCTTATATGCAACGGGATAAGCTGCAACCACTGCCACCTTCAGACCATTTTCAGTCAGGAAAATCTGGCCAACACCGCGATACTTTCCCTTGCTGTGCCGTCCTGTGCGCCAGGAGTGTAATTTAAAATCGCCATCCGGTTCTCGTTTAATTTCATACTGGCCAGAGGCGTTCGCAGCCACTGGTACCCCGACGTACTGATTCACGTCATACTTAGCCTTCATTCAGCCACCTCCGTGAGTGCCGTGACAATTGGCAAGATAGCATCCGCCCCTAAAATGGCACTGTTTGCTGGCTGAGTTAGTACGGCCTTAACGGCAGCTGAAGTTGTTGCCACGCCTACCAACTGTTCGGCGATCTCAGCTAGTTCTGTGGGCGTCCCAACTGTCCCAAACAAGGCCATCGTCCGGAACTTGTCAGCGTGACGGGTAAAGTTCAAATGTAATTCCCCCGTTGCCAATTCAAGTTTACGATACTCACGAAAACCAGGATTAGCGCCATAATTCCACGCGTCAGTATCATATTTTTCAGCTAGACGTTGATCAATAACTTCCCAATCATGCGAACTCAAATGATAAGTCTCAATATCGTTCAAGTTATCGACTTCAAAGATATGACATAGGAGTGCCTCTTTAAATTCTTGAATATCTAGATTACGATATTCCGGTGCCAAGTACTGCCGCAGATTCGTAATCGTTACGCGGTTAGAATCCACGCCTCGGTGTGGCTTGTCACTTGCCGGCAGTAAGGCTTGGTGTGCGGCGTCAACGTTTAAATCGTACATAATCGTCCCGCCAGCGGCATAGCCATCCCCATTCTTAAACATTGTCATCCCGGAGAACTTCTTGCCGTCAACGACGAGGGCACTCTTATTACTGATTCCCGGGTTCTGCACCCCCATAGCCGTCAGTGCTCGCAAGATTGGTTGGGCAAAAACCGTATAGTCCCCAAATTTGGACCCATCTTGTGGATCACCATTAATAATGTGTTCAAAAATCAGGTTACGTTCGTCGTGATAGACTGCGCCACCACCTGACGTCCGCCGTACCAGCTGAACGTCGTGCTTGGCCAAATACTTAAAATCAACCTCCATCGTGACGGTTTGATTGATACCCACAATAACGGCTGGCTGATTGACGTACATCATCAAACCGTGTCCTGGTAATTTCAAATCATTGACCAAGTAATTGTCGATTGACTGATTCACAATAGCGTCCGTGACGACCTGTCCCTGGCGATTCGTATCAATTAGAAACATGGGTGACTCTCCCTTCGCTGTGACTAAATTAAGTTCAGTTTAGCATAAGCCCTCAGGCCCAACAACTGATAAACGGTGCCATGAGCAAGTTGTTGTCAGCGGTTACATCTAAAGCGTATACTAGATTCTATCAATGACATTAGGGAGGAATACACGATGACTGAACACCCACAATCATTTTGGCAACGACTCATGAACCTGTTCCGTGGCAAGCACACGGCCAGCACCCCGACTGTAACGGTCAAAGATGGCGTTTGGCTAGAAATGCGAGACCAGGGGCACTACCGCTTAGGGCTCGCTAGCGACGCTTTAGAGCAGATTGGTGACATTAGCTTTGCTGACCTGCCAATCCTCGCAGATGACGTCTTAGCCGCCGGAGATGACATCTTAGAGGTTGAGAGCGACAAGGCTGTCGAAAACTTCAAAACTCCTTACGCAGGAACTGTGGTTAAGGTCAATGAGGACCTCGTCACGGATCCCACCGTTATCAACGGAAATAAGCAGGCTGACAACTGGGTCCTAGACTTACAAGTAGCCTAATTATTGAAATATCTGCTTAGTCTTTAACCAATTTGGCTAGTGTCTGTTCGCTGTGACTATCCTGATAAATGTCGGCTGTATCGAAGAAATTAACATTCACATCATAGGCTGTCACTAACGTATTCTGGGCATCAGTTTCATCAAACAGATCCCCCATTGGGAACCTGACTACCACGTTCCTAAAGAGACTTCGCTGATATCAAAGTTGGTTTTCCCAGGTTTATGATGCTTCATTCACTTTCCCTACTTCCTCACATCAGTCCGGCCAGTGATTATGCCATCTATCATGCCGGTTTTTATTTTACCCATCAACGTTCGCGTGAAACCGGTTGAACAAAATATTTACCATTTCCTCATAAAAGGACTACCATAAAAGTTGAAGCCGGTGGCATATGCCAGTAACACAAACCGCTGACCCCAATTTTTATTTGGAGGTAATTGGTTATGGCTGTTGTAGAAAAGACTGCTTTATTGGATGAAAAAATGAGTGAAGTATTTGACTGGTCCGATGCTTCGTTACCTGTACGGGACGCTCTGTGGGACCACTTCATGGAATCCAATGGTCACAACACCGATGAAACTGAAGCTTCTATGAAGGAAGTCGACGCTAAGTCAGACGCAGAAGTCCGTTCTTACGTTGAAGAAAACCTCAAGAAGTAACCGGCTGTCTCAACCTAAAAAACACCCTGCTATTTATGTAGCGGGGTGTTTTTTTGCAGTTAATTCCTAGATAGTGAATTGGGAAAGTCAATTGCGCTCCGACGCTCCGGTGTTCCGGGCGGACGCCTACCCGTGGGGACGCTTCAGCCAAAAATCGGGCTTCTCGCTCGTTTTGAAGCCACGCAAACCACGTGTCTTCAAAAGCGCCCGTGCTGTAAACTGGAAGACCACCAGTTAACACCACCTTCACGGTAGGTGCCGCCCGGAACACCTCCGCTGAGATGGCACATCAAATCAAACAATATTGAATGCCACCACATTCAGGCTCTCAAAAATTCTCAACTACCTATTTTAAATCTAAAGACTGGTTGCCACATAAAGTGACAACCAGTCCTTGGATTTAAACAATCAATTTTATAAATCATAATTGCTTTGGTAAACATGATAAAACCCATTAAACCCCAATTAATCCAATCGCAATCATAGCCGGCAGTTGGCCGGGTGAGCGACGGCTGTGTCGATGCAGTTAGCTGGTGAACTACCAGCTTACTGCATGGGACGAGCTTGAAGACTCGCGTGATTTTCGGGAGGCTTCAAGTCGAGGAGCAAGACCGCCCTACGGCTTGCTCCGGTCCCCACAGCAGACGTTCATCCGGCCAACTGGCGGCGGTGAAACGTCTCGTATCAGGGTTTAATGCGAATCATTAGTGATTGACACGTGGTGTGACGTTGTATGACCGGAGATAACGCCGACCGCTAGCCGGATCAATCACCATCCGGGTAACGCTCGTATTAGCGGGTTCTGGAAGTGACGTGGTCGCCGGAGCATTCATCATCAGCAGTGTCGTTGCTTTAATAGTCAGGCCGTGACTGACCACCAGAATATGATCATCCGGATGGTCCACGACTTCTTCAGCCAGCCACTGTCCTACTCGCCGTTGAATGGTCAGATAGGATTCGCCACCGGCTTGCGTTAAAACGTCGGGTAAAGCTTCACCAGTTACCGGATCGAACTCAGCTGGTAACTTGTCCTGAAGCTCACGAAAGTTCGCCCCAGTCCATTCACCATAGTCTGCTTCCATCAGACGATCATCAAACTGCGGAAACACACTCAATGTCCGTGTTAAAGCTGCCGTTGTCTGCCGTGTCCGATGGAGCGGACTGCTAACCAGTTGATCGTAGCGTTCACTGCGTAGCCACTGGGCTAAGCGTTCCGCTTGCTGTAACCCACCCACGGTCAAGTGAGTCACCCCTGTATCCAACTGTCCCTGCATCAAATGATCAACGTTGGCTTGCGTTTGACCATGACGCACCCAATCAAAGACTGTCACACAATCACTTCCTTATTGTCGGAAAGGTTCGACCTTCCGACGTCCCTGCTGTAACAAGTAAATGGCCAAAATAACCAAAGCTGACCCAACAATTTCAGCAATGCTGACCTTTAAGCTTAAGAATATGATCGAAAGAATGAACGTAACCACCGGCTGCGTTGCATCAACGATACTGATGACGTCCGATGGGGCAAACCGCGTACTGTAAAGCACCAGCGCAAAAGGCACGATGGTTCCCACGATAATCACAGTGCTCATCGACACCACTAGTTCGGTTGTGATTGGTGGCATGCTGACCCATACGGGATGGACCAGGTTAAACGCCACCCCAGCAACTAACGTCCCCCACCCTAAAACTGTAATGGGCGAATGACCGTACTGTTTGATCAATGGTCGCGGCAACGTTACGTAAAAGGCCGCCGTCAGACCAGAGCCAATTCCCCACATCAGGGAGTCAAACGGAATGGATAACCGGGTAACATCTCCCCGTGTAATGGCCAAGAAGACCCCAATCATGGCAACGGCAAACGCCACCAAGTCACTCCGCAGTGGCCGATCATGCTTGAACAACAAGCTTCCCACCACAATAAAGAGTGGGCTTAAGTATTGTAGAATCGTTGACGCAGCCGAGTTACCAGTTTGAACGGACATGTAAAAGGTCATCAGGTTCGCACCCAGACCTAAGAGTCCGTAAGCCAGCAACCAGCCCACCTCACGCCAGCTCCGGAAGATGGTGAACGTTTCCTTACCATAAAAAATCAAACTGATGAGAATCAGTACAATCCCCGCACCTAAAGTTCTCGCTGATAAAAACCAACTAGCGGGAATCGATTGCCCCTGCGAGATAAATTGAAGGACAGTCCCTGAGACCCCCCACATTGCAGAGGCCACGATTGCCCAAAAAATCCCCTTCATCACGTTTTCGGTTGACGCTGTCGAAGTTTTCAAAGCCGAATAATCCTTTCTCTCCCACACCCCAAAATGGTATGCATCATAATCTATTTATTTTACCGAATGTCTATTAGAATTCACTGACAAAGATGGTAACGACTAACCATCATCATACTCTTTAATTTTAGCTCAAAAACCTTATTCAGTCCGAAAAATATTTTAACCAAATTTAACCGGGTGGAAAGTTCCTTTGGAACCGGGTAGGAACCCTTTATTAACAGCATCTTTGCACTACTAAATTCAGCAACTAACCCAGTCATCGAAACTTCTAACCCACTCGATGTATCCCTAAATCACAAAATGAGTTTGGGAACTAATCCCAAACTCATTTATTACTGCTAAATTCATCTGACTAAGACGTAGCAGGCTTAAGCTCTAGCGATTACCCCTAAGCATGATCAACTTTACGGGCCCAGAAATCCCCAATCAGTTGAATGGCAAAGACAATAACTAAGATAATCAACATTGCACCAACCGTGACGTCACTTTCAAATCGACTGTACCCGACGTTAATGGCCAAGTTCCCTAAACCACCACCACCGATAGCACCGGCCATGGCCGTCAAGTCGATCAGACTGATCAACGTTAGGACGGATGAGCGAATAATATCCGGCAGGCCCTCGCGCAAGTATACCCGGAAGATAATGGCAATTGGGCCAGAACCAACGGATTCGGCGGCTTCAATCACACCCCGGTCAACTTCAGCCAAGGCATTTTGAATCTGCCGTGCGTAAAATGGTGCAGAACCAATGACCAATGGCACAATTGCTGCGGTGGTCCCAATAGCGGTCTCAACGATCAACCGCGTCAACGGTGCAATGACGGCCAGCAAAATAACGAACGGAATTGACCGACACAGGTTAACCAATTTATCCAAGATATTGTAAACAACGCGGTTTTCCAAGATACCACCGGGTTGGGTCACAATCAGACCGATCCCGATAGCCATCCCAATGATACCGGCAACCACTGCGGTGAAGAACGTCATGTACAGTGTTTCCCACGTTGCTTGAATGAAGTCACCCTTCATCGTGACCGCATTTGGAAAGTATTTTGCTAACATTTAGGCCACCTCCGAGTTAGGATCGAGTTGTGTGACGTTGATACCAGCGTCTTCACAGTAAGTCCAGGCTTCATTCAACTGGTCGGGTTCACCAGCCATAACAACAATCAAGTTACCCAATGGCGTATCCTGAAGAATTTCAACGTTCCCATACAGGATGTTTGAAACAACTGAATACCGCTTGTACAGTTCCGTAATCAACGGGGCATCCGCAGTTGCGCCAACGTACTGCAGTTGGACCAGAATATGATGATCGTCCAGGCCCAGCGTTCCCGCTTGCTTGTAAATTTTTTCCATCGCCTGGTTGATTTGCGTGGCTGTATTGATAAAGTCTTGGGTCAATGGCTTATCTGGCTTACTGAAGATGGTCACCAAGTCACCACGTTCAATAATCTCACCAGCGTCCATGACCGCTACCTTGTTACAAATTTCCTTCACGGCTTCCATTTCATGGGTGATCAGCACCACGGTGAGGCCCAATTCCTTGTTCAACCGTTTCAGTAATTCCAAAATGGAGGACGTGGTCTTGGGGTCCAGTGCACTCGTGGCTTCATCACTGATCAGAATCTCGGGATCATTGGCTAAGGCCCGTGCAATGGCAACCCGTTGCTTTTGACCACCAGAGAGCTGAGCCGGATAGTCTTCCGCTTTTTCACTCAACCCGACTAGGTCCAGTAAATGCGCAACCTTTTGCTTCCGTTCCGCACGGGATAACTTACTACCCTTCAATGGGTAATCCACATTGTCCGCGATGGTCCGGGACGTCATGAGGTTAAAATGCTGAAAGATCATGCCGATTTTAGTCCGGGCGGTCCGCAATTCCTTGGAACTTAAATCTAGAATATTTTGACCGCTGACTTCGACAGTGCCGGCAGTTGGCCGTTGGAGGCGGTTGATTACCCGCACGAGGGTACTTTTCCCCGCTCCAGAATAGCCGACGACACCGTAGATGTCACCGCGGTTGACCGTCAAGGACACATTTTTCACGGCCGTTACGGTCTGACCCTTGTTCTGAAAGGTCACGTCGATATCTTTTAACTGAATAATCGCTTCGTTAGTCACAGACTTCATTCTCCTTACTCGCCAATGCCGGCAAATTTCATTTTGTTTCTATAATATATGACACTTTGATTCATTTAGACTGACTAACTGTTGTTACCTATGATTCAAAAATCACAGCACCGTCTACTATAGCAAGTTGGCGGGTACTTTGTCCACGGCTACAATCAGCTAATCCCATCACTAGATTACCAAGCTGGAATGGTCAAGCCGTGGTAGTACTTCTTCAACAACTTCTTCGTTGCTTCAGTCTGGTAAGCCTTCACAATCTTCTTGTAGGTCTTGTTGTTCTTGTCAGACTTGTTGGTTGCGATGATGTTGATGTAAGGAATCGAAGCCTTGTTGATCTTTTCCTTGAAGATAGTTTCCTTATTAGGCAACTTAGCTTCAGCGGCGAATTCGTTGTTGATAACAGCACCGGTTGCATCAGACAATGAACGTGGTGTTTGCGCAGCGTCAACAGCTGTAATCTTTAATTTCAACTTGTTTTCCGTGATGTTCTTTGGCGTAGGTAATTCAACCTTGCTATCAACCTTGATCAAACCAGCTGATTGCAGCAAGTGTAAGGCCCGGCCTTCGTTGGTGGAGTCGTTAGGAATCGTAATTTGGTCACCCTTCTTGATGGCTGAAACACTCTTAACCTTCTTGGAGTATAACCGTAGTGGTGCTCGAACAGTCTTCCCGATGGAAACGATGTTACTCTTGTGAGCCTTGTTCCATTGATCCATGAAGTACGTGTGTTGGAACGAGTTCAAATCAATTTCATGGTTGGTCAACGCAGCGTTAGGCTGGTTGTAATCAGTAAAGGTCACCAATTTGATGTTGATACCTTGTTTCTTTAATTTAGATTGAATGGGTTTCCAGATTTTTTCATCGGAACCCATGATCCCAATCTTCACAGTCTTGTTGCTGGAACTACTAGACTTCCCACAACCGGCAACGATTAACAATGGAATCAATAATAATAGGAGCCAGCTAAAATGTTTAAATGATTTCTTCATACTCAAAATCCCCTTTATTTTTCAATAATTTCTAAATCCTCAAAAGTTAAACGCCACGGTTGCAAACAATGACCAAAAGAAAAAGTCCGCTCCTAAATTAATAGAAACGAACTTGTCGTGGTACCATTCTAATTTAAGTCGGCATATAAAATAATGCTGGCTCCTCATTAACACTCGCCAGCTAACGCCTTAAAGTGCGTGCACGATAATGAGTGCCAGTCATTACCACCTCATCCTAAGGACTCAGTGATACCAATTAATTTCAGGCCATCTTCACCCCGCCGTGGGTTACTCGCTTCCAGCAAATCGCGAGCTCTCTTAGAACCATTGACGAAGGCTACTCTCCTGATCACATTGTTTTCAATCGCTTAATTTAATAGCAAGTCTAATGCAACTTTAATCCGGTGTCAAGAACGAATTTGGATAAATATTTTTATGTTAACGCCCACAACACGGGTCTTTACCTATATTGGCCCGAAAAAATAATATTGTCGCCATTATTTTTTCTCATCCAAATTTCACTTAGTCATCGAGAACTTGCTCGCGTAGAATTCCAGCCGCCAGTAAAAACATATGCGTGACGACTGGTCCAACAAAACTAAACCCCCGATGTTTTAAATCCTTGGCTACCGCCTTCCCAATTGGCGATTGATTAGTCAATTCATCCCGGGTCACAGCCGGTAACAGATACGGCGTCCCATTGACGAAGGCCCAGAGATAATCGGCAAAGCTGCCAAACTCCCGTTGTACCTGAATGATTGCCCGTGCATTCTGAATGGTCGCCCGAATTTTGCGTCCGTTACTGATCATGTCAGTGTCCCGGGCAATGCGTTCACCATCCAGCTCGTCTTCAAAACCAGCCACGACTTGCGGATTCAGCCCTGCAAATAGCCGACGATACACGGGTAATTTACTCGCGGCCGCCTGCCAGCTCAAACCAACTTGAAAGACGCCAACCGTTAGAAGCTCGTACAGGACGTGATCGTCATGAGTCGGCGTGCCAAAGTACGCGTGATATTCTTGGGTGCCGTTGGTCATCCACTCGTGGCCGTCATTTGGTCCAATTGCCATCGTCTCGTCACCATCCTCTGTCATCATGATACAACAATGAGCGGCGGATCGCTCACCATACCGGCGGCCAGCACGAACGACTTTGGTGATACCGGGTCTTCGGAGCACAAATAAATTGTCCTTTAGTCATTACTTAATGTACGCGTACTTATAACTCCACTGCGTTCCCGCCGTGTTGTGAATGATGCCTTTGGCAGTATTGCGTTGGAGGTAGGCATAATTAGCCTGATAAAGCGGCGTGAAGCTCTGCGTCTGGTTGAGCATCTTAGCTGCTTTAACCATATCCTGCCAACGAACCTCTGGCTGACCGGCATCCTGGTTCTGCGCCTTATTGATCAGTTGGTCATATTGCTTGTTTGACCACTTACCATAGTTCAGTGAATTGGAACTGACTGGAATTTGAAGGAAGGAAATTGGGTCGTTGAAGTCAGCTCCCCAGTGTGACAGATAAAGGTCAAAGTCTCCACTAGTTGCGCGTGACTGGGCAACAGACGCTGGTACGTTTTGAATCTTCAAATCGAAGCCCTTCAAGTTCTTTTCCAAAGCCCCTTTGAGATATTGCGTCACCGTGCTGGCAGCTGCATCATCGTTTCCAGCCATGATGCTCAGGTCGACCTTCTTGATGCCCAACTGCTTCAATCCTTGAGCCCATTTCTGTTGAGCCAATTTTGGATTGTAGGTAGTGGAATTTTTAACGGTTTGTTGCTTGGCAAAGTCTTCCCCCGTCTTGGGGTCCTTAGCCAAACCACTAGCTACGAAACCGGTTGGCGTCACGGAGCCGTCGCCCAAAACCTTCTTCGTCAACTGACTGCGGTTAATGGACAATGCAATGGCTTGCCGAATATTTTGATTGTTCATGATTCGGCGTTTTTCTTTATCGGCATCTTGGAAGTTATACTTCAGGTGAATCACAATGGAGTAAGGATATTCTTTAAATGCCTTGTCGTTCTTATAGTTTTTAACTTGTTCATTGGTCAGGTTAGCAAAATCGAGCTTGTTGTTTTGATACAGACTCAGCCCCGTCTGCGGGTTAGTCACAACCTGATACTTGATTTTTTGCAGCTTAACCACGTTCTTATCCCAGTACTGATTGTTCTTCACAAATGACCAGGTATTCCCCGTACCACTCCAGTTAGTAATCTTGAAGGGACCGCTGTAAACCATGTATTCTGATTTAGTTGCATACTTCTTACCGTATTTGTCGATAACCTTTTTGTTTTGCGGGGCAAATAAGGGATATGCCATCAAAATCTTAAAGTAGGCAATTGGTCTATCCAGCTTAACGACTACCGTCTGCCGATTCTTGGCGCGAATCCCAATCGTACTAGGATCAGCCTTCCCCGCAATAATCTTATCTCCATTCTTGATACCGGAGAACATGTTGGTGTAGGAAGACTTGGTGGCTGGTGTTAACGTCCGCCGCCAAGAATAAACGAAATCTTGAGCAGTAATTTTGTCGCCATTACTCCACTTCGCATTATCACGAATGTGAAAGGTCCAGGTCTTCTGGTCCTTGGACTCCTGAACTTTATCCGCCAAGCCTGGTGCTACTTGGCCGTTCTTTCCTAATCGATAAAAGCCTTCAAACACGTTTCCAGTTTGACCATAACCAGTGGCCTTGGCTAAATCAATTGTATCAAGCTGTGCGGTGGCAGGTAGGCGTAACTCTTGGGTGGGCTTCGCTGAGGAAGCTGATTGGCCACAAGCTGCTAACCCCAGGCTTAAAGCCATTACAGCTGCGACGAGTCCGAATCCGGTCCATTTTCTCATAAAATCATTGCTCCCTTGTCCTTAAATTTAGTGGTGTGCAATCCCTAAATCCAATTTTTATGCATAAAAAGCGGGTTACCCTTCACTCGTATCGTGAAAGGTAACCCGCTACACTGACAACCTGAGTCGTCGTTATGTATTGCTACGGTTTAGCCGGAAGTCCACGATATGAGCAACGCAAAAAGCACACGTTACATTCGCAACATGCAGCTAAAACCGTTTGAACTTGGTTGGCGTTCATCATCATCGTGGTCTCCCCTCCTTATTTTTAGTAATTAAACGGATTGCACAAAGTTAAATCTACCCCATCGCCAATCGTTTGTCAAAGAAAAAAACCGACTCACTAACATCTCCTCTAGGAAAACGGTATACTGGAATTAAGTTTGACTAGTAGAAAGGATTTGAACGTATGGACATCGAACGAACGCTTGCTGCACTGACGTTACCTGAGAAGGCCGCTTTGGTCTCTGGAAAGAATAACTGGTACACGGCCGCTGTAAAGCGACTAGGCATCCCTGCCTTGATGATGACGGATGGTCCGTCGGGGCTCCGAAAACAAAAGCCTGGTTCCGAAGCTGACTTCACGGACTCAATTCAAGCAATTGCCTTTCCCACGGCGGCGCTCAGCGCTAGTTCGTGGAACGAATCTCTCCTGCAGAAGATGGGAGAACATTTAGGAGAGGAAGCACGCGCTGAACAAGTGAGCCTATTATTAGGCCCCGGTATCAACCTTAAGCGCTCCCCTCTAGGTGGTCGTAACTTTGAATACTTCTCAGAAGATCCACTAGTCGCCGGTAAGTTAGGTAGCGCCTACGTAAAGGGTGTTCAATCCCAACACGTCGGTGTGGCGGTGAAACATTTCGCCGCAAACAACCGAGAAAATCAGCGGTTTACGGCTTCCAGTGATATGTCGGAACGAACGTTACGTGAGCTTTATTTACGAACATTTGAAATCGTCGTCAAGGCCGCACTGCCCGCTACCGTTATGACCTCATATAATAAAATAAACGGTGTCCTTAATTCTCAAAACCAACGACTCTTACGGAGCATTCTGCGGGATGAATGGGGCTTTCATGGCGCCGTAATGTCTGACTGGGGAGCCGTCGCCGATCACCCCCAAGCCTTGCGTGCAGGACTGGACTTGGAAATGCCTGGTAAGGGCCAGGCTTCCGTAGATGAAATCATTCGTGCGATTGATACCGGTGAATTAGACGAAGGAACGTTAAATAAATCTGTCCGTCACTTACTCCACATTATCGATAATTGGGCACCAGCTGAAAAAGCAAATACTTACGACCACGAAGCACATCACAACTTCGCTCGAACGGTTGCCGATGATAGTATCGTTTTGCTCAAGAACCACGCAAATGAATTGCCATTGACACCAGGTCACGAAGGCAAACTTGTTGTAATTGGTGAATTGGCTGAAAAGCCACGCTATCAAGGATCTGGTAGCTCACACGTTAACCCAACCAACTTGGTAACACCGTTAGCAGCGCTGAAAAATAGCGAGCTTAAAGCCGATTACTATCCCGGGTATCGTTTAGATCAAAGTGAAACTGATGATACTTTGGCGCAGGCAGCGCTCAACGCTGCCAAAAGCGCGGACCACGTCATTGTTTTCGCAGGTTATCCAGAAAGCGCCGAATCAGAGGGCTTTGATAAAAATTCACTGATGCTTCCTGAAAACCAAGGTGATCTGGTGGGCCAACTTGCTAAACTCAACCCCCACACGACGGTCGTTCTTCAAAATGGGTCTGCGGTAGAAATGCCTTGGGTCCACAGTACGGCCGCGGTCGTTGAAACGTACCTAGCCGGAGAATCAGTCGGTGAATCTACCTGGGATATCATCACCGGTGCGGTAAATCCCTCTGGTCACTTGACGGAAACTTTCCCCCGGCGTTTAACTGATACACCGATGGCACCAACCTTTGGTCAAGATCCCCATCATGAATACTACACAGAAGGTATCTTCATGGGCTATCGATACTACGATACGCATGAAATGCACGTTCTCTTCCCGTTTGGCCATGGACTGAGTTACACTAACTTTGAATACTCCAAGTTGGTCATTGACCAAAACGAACACGGCGCCACCGTCACCTTCGGTATTACCAACACGGGTGACCGGATTGGCCAGGCTGTACCACAACTTTACGTTGCTAACCATTCCACGCACAAGCCAATGCCTACCAAAGAGTTACGGGCCTTCACAAAACTGAGCATTGATCCTCACGAAACGAAGTTAGTCACGTTCAAATTGAATCGTCGTGACTTTAGTTGGTGGTGTGAACCCAAGCAACGCTGGGAAGCTGATACCGGTGACTACGAAATTATGATCGGTGAATCTTCCCGTGACATCCGGCTTCAAACGAAGTTGACCATGGACTTCAAAAATTCACCAGCACCAGTCACATCCGAAACCTACTTTGCTCAAGTTGTCCAGGAACCAAGATTACGCGACCTCTTCCAACGCATCGTTCTGGATTCAGAACAGGATCGCACAAATAACTTCTTAACGATTAAGGATGACGAGGGTAACCTGGTCTTGATGCAAAATCAGATGTTCCTTAACATGCCACTCCGTGCAGCCGTTGCACTAGGCGTTCCAGCCAACTTAATTTCTAGTTTCATTGCCGCTGCAAACGATCATTAGAACAGAAAAGGGTTTGAGACTTTCGTCTCAAACCCTTTTTGTGCTCCAAACTTAAATAGTCGAAACGTGTGACAACAGGCAGTCAACTCCGCTTAACCCCGATAGACAAACAATCCAAGGCCAGGATTATTCGTTTATCGACGTTAATGCTCATTGACTAACCGCCTTTTGTTCCACTCTCTTTTTTTATTGAATCGGCAATACCATATCCAGATGGGGAATCCCAGTATCCAAATACACTTCGCTGACTGGCTTAAATCCAAATGATGCGTAAAATTCCTGCAGATAAGCCTGTGCTTGAATCACAATTTGTTGAGCTTGGGGATAATCCTGTTGGGCAGTCGCAATTGCCGCTGCTACCAACTTTCGGCCCAGTCCCTGCTTACGGGCAAATGGCGCAACCACCACACGGCCAATTCGGACCTGACTCCCCTCATCCATAATGCGGGCGTAGGCGTTCAACCGCCGTGCTTCATCAAACCGCACTACATGCTGGGCGGTTAGATCCAAATCGTCCACTTCCTGGTATGCACATACTTGCTCCACCACAAAAACGGTGACTCGCAACCGATAGATCTGAAAAAGCTCGTTTGTCGTGAGCTGATCAAAGTTTTTCGATACAAACTCTGTCATTCGATCCACCTAGTTTAAGTGACTGACGTGTGGGGTGTGGTCTAACGGATACTCAACTGGCGTATCCCAATCATTCAACATCTCATCCGTTAACACAACCCGTTGCAGTTCTTGATTATCATACGGTTCCATGTAAAAGGCTCGTTCGTCCAAGCTCATGTATCCACGGTACTGCGTGTAATCACTTTTCCCATCTGCTTTTAGTTTAACGCCCTTAGGAATCGTGACCGTATCCAACAAATGCTGCAGTAAGTTCAACGTTGAAGGAATATCTGCCGTTGGAATACTGTAATGCTTATTATAAACCGTCCGAACAAACCGCGATGGCGACGTGTAGTCCCCAGGTAACCCTAAGGCCCCAGTTCCTGGTCCTTGCGTCTTCAAAGGCAGTCCTAGATAATCATGCAAAGGTCGTTCCTCTGCTTGCATTGTTCCGTACGTACTTAAGTTTTGTAAGTGCCAACTCAACTGTGGCGCATTGGCCATGACACCGACTGGATCATCAATCAAGTGTAAGTCCTCACTGGTCGCCTCTAACACAGCTGTATCACCAGTAGGATCACTGAAAATGTAGTGTAACGGTGTCGTTAATCCCAAAAGTGCTACTGGCACATCTAAGATTTGAATTGTTTTGACTAAGTCACGTAACTCAGCAACGCTTTTAGCATTTCCCAAAACCCAAGCCGTCACATCGTGCGGTGCTAAGCCCAGCTTTCCTGCCTTAGCCGTTTCTTCATATTGTGCATATTGTGGGAAGTAAAGTGCTGCGGCACCAAGACCAAACTCATTAACACCATCCACAACTATATAGTGGCTCAAATTACGCCCAGCCCCAACAAAACCATACTTGGTGGTAAACTCACCGGCGTCACCTTGAAATGTTTGATGACGCGGCATAAAGATTGGCTGGCCACCTAGTTCAAAGGCAAAGTCCATGGTGCGGGCCAGAAAATGGTCCCCCCGACTATTTTCAAAGGTCAAGCTAGTACACATCAAAACCATCCCGTTTCTAATTTAGTTATCAATTATTTTAAACCATCGGCGGGGAATGTGCACGCATAATCGTTAATTATATAACTATTTTTCTGTTTGATGGAATATCTCGTAGCTCCCCATGAAACGTTTGGTTTACCAATATTACCAGTCAATAATAATTCCCTAGCAAAGGTAGCTCAGCTTCTAAAGAACCTTTGAAAAAGGTAACATTTTGACGGAATCTCGTGGTTTACAGATGTT
Organism: Levilactobacillus tongjiangensis; assembly: GCF_003946345.1. Taxonomy (GTDB): domain Bacteria; phylum Bacillota; class Bacilli; order Lactobacillales; family Lactobacillaceae; genus Levilactobacillus; species Levilactobacillus tongjiangensis. The sequence continues at coordinate 7,461 of NZ_RHNY01000013.1, read as the reverse complement.
TATTCGAGATGAAGCGACTATCCTAAGGCTGAAAGGTTCTTCGCCATTCCAAACAATTTGGTAACGCTCGTCGTTTTCTCACGGATGATTACCCAATCACATTAGAAGCTTTTCAAAATTTGACAATTACCAACTACCGACACATCCTTGTAGGTAAAATCAACTACCCCATCAACTTCTCTTGTTCATCCCTCATTTTCCGGAAGTGGCTTTGAATCGACGTTGAGCTTTTCTGATTTAAGTCGTCAACCAACGTTGACGACTTTTTTTAATCCGCTAAGTGATAATGAATCGTGCTCTCACCATTCCCGGTAGCGACAACCTGCAGCTGATTGGGAACTTGATCCCGCAACTCGCTAACGTGACTGATGATACCAATCATCCGATGCTTGCCTTCAATCGTCTCCAACGAATCTAACGCCACCATCAAAGCATCCTCATCTAACGACCCAAAGCCTTCATCAATGAAGAGTGCGTCAACATCCACACTTCCAGTCGTTTGCTGAATGACCTCACCTAATGCTAATGCCAGTGCCAAAGATGCAATGAAACTCTCACCTCCAGAAAGTGTGTGAACACTACGTTGCTCACCCACATGATCATCATAAACATTGATTTCAAGCCCGGAACGTTTTTTAGAACTGGCTTGAGTCGAATCAATAATAAACTGATACCGCCCATTCGTCAGCTGATGCAATCGATGATTTCCAACAGACAGGATCTGCCGCAGATACGTTTGTAACACGTATCTTTCGAGGCCTAGCTTACTGTTAGGACCATCCCCATTTACCACACCAGTAAGTTCTGCAAGTTCCTGGGTCGTTTTCAATTCATCAGCTTGACGTGATACCTGTTTTTGAATCTGTTGAACCAACCCAGCATTGTGTTCTTGCTGGTTAAGCAGTTGTCGATGCTGGTCCTGCAATTCATCGGCATGACTATTGGCGCTTTGCAACGCCTGCTGAGTTGCCACTTGATCCGGCTCCGGTCGGCCTTTGACCCGCCCTTGTAAATCGTGTACTGTCGTTATCAACTTTTCCTTGGCCGTTTCAAAACTTCGTAATTTCTGTCTTTTGGCTGATAATTCGGCCACCAATGGAATTTGTTCAACGACTCTTTGTGCTGTGACCCGACTGTCTTGCTTCTGTCGTTGAGCAATGACTGTGGAAACTGTAGCCGTGGCCTTTTCCAACCGCCTGGTTTCCTGAGCAACCTCTTGCTTGGCCGTAACTAACCTCGTTTGACCGACAGCGAGTGCTTGTTTGGTAGTTTGAACTTGATTTTCCATTTCTGCCAGCGTTGTTTGGTGCTGCAGCAACTGAGCTTGTAATTGCTTATTTTGCTCCTTGAAGGTCACTAATGTTGGTGCATTTGCTGGCAGTTGCTTTTGCTCAGTAGTCAGCTCTGTTCTGACCTTCTCTAACTGGTTCTGTTGCTTCTTCAATTCAAGTTGGGCCTGCTGCAACGTTTCCTGACCGGCTGTAGCCTCTCGCGCCAATACTTCCAGCTGTTCCTGTGCTTGCTTGATTTGAGCCAATTGGCCTTGAATCCGTGTCCGGGCCTTTTCCTGTGTCACATGACGCTTCACTAGCAAGTCAGCCAACTGGGGAACGGTGATTACTGAAACTTCCATGGCCTGACATAGCTCAGTGATTGCCTGCTGCTGATTCACGGTGAGAGTACCAATCTGCGTTTGCTGTGAAGTCAGTTCAGCCCGTAAATGTGCTGCTTGATTTTCTTGCTTGTCAGCAATGGCTTGTAATGCTTGGACTTCTGTCTCAGCCACCTCAGTCACAGCGGTTACACCCGGGTGAGGATGTTCAACTGATCCGCAGACGGGGCAAGGTGTTCCGGCTGTAAGCTTGGCACTCAAAACGGCAATCTGACTCCGTAAGAATTCTTGATACTTGTCCTGAGCCAAATTGCGCTGTTGCGTCGCCTCAACCGTCGCCTTCTTTGCTTGGTCCTGTAAGTGATCTCGCTTGGTACCTAGTTGTTCAAGTTGGCGATCATTTTGTTGAATTTGATGCAATTGCTGCTGCCAGGCGTCCGATTGTGTTTCTTCCTGGGCCAAGCGCTTATCTGCCTCATAGACCTGTGTCTGCTGTTTCACAATTTTTTCTTGCGTATCTTGCAATTGTTGATTTTGCTGAACTGATTTTTGTGCATCAGTTTCAGTCTGCTGGGCTTTGGCTACCAGTGCGCGAAGCTGCTTCATCTGTTCAGTCAAATCACTAACTCGTTGATAGACTGGCAAAATCTTTTCTTGTTGCGCAATTGCCGTCGTTTCGGTAGTAATCTTTTCCTGTAACTCTTGACTGGCCGCTAATGTAGCCTGGGCTGTTTCAAAGGCTTTAGTCGCAGTTCTCACTTGTTCTTCCAAGGAACTTTGCGAATCTTTCCGGGCGCTCAACGCTTGCTGCGCACTGGTCTGCTCTGCTAATTGTGGCTGAACCGTTTGAACCCATTCAAGTTCTGCAATTAGAGCCGCTAGTTGTGCCATGGCTGGGGCTTGTTCTTGTAACGTTGTAAGTGTTAGTGTCTGTTCTCGCAACTGTACGCGATCCTTCAACAGCTGTTTTTCTTGTTCATCCTGTCGTAGTAACTGGTCAACCTTCGTTTTGGTTTCGACCAACTCTGTGGCAACCTTTTGATCAGCTGCTTGCATTGCTTGTTGCTGTGTTGCCATTAAGTCGATGACCTCAGCTGTCTGGTGCTTCTCAACCAACTCAGCTGCGCGATTTTGTTTATCAGGCTGCCATTTAAGTTCTGACTGTAAACGCTCAAGCTCCTGGGCTGACTCTCGATTAGCCGTTTGGTTCTGTTTCAGCTTTAGCTTAAGTTGATCCGTCCACCGAGAAAAAATTTCAGTATGAAAGAGCTGTTCGAGGACAGTCGCTTTATCCTCACTTGGTGCGATTAAAAATCGACGAAATTGTCCCTGCGGCAGTAAGACAATCTGAGCAAACTGGTCACCATCCATCTGTAACAAATCCTGTAGAAAATCACGAACCGGTGTCGCTTTCGTTATCTGATTGACCTCTTCCGTCCCCTGATATACCGTCAGTGTGACATTAGCCTTAGCTTCAGTGAGCCCTTCTCCCCGCTGCTTTTTAAGGAGTTGTTGTGGTTCACGAACTATTTCATACGTTTTAGCCCTATGAGTAAACGTAAACGTTACTCGGGTTCTATCCTCTGGCGTTGCGAAGTCTGAGCGCATGAACTTGGCTTCACGGTCAACACCAGATGTTTGGTCAAACAAGGCATAACACATCCCATCGAAAATGGTCGTCTTACCACTTCCCGTTTTGCCACTAATCAAGAACAACGGCGTCGTGGAAAATTTCGTGAAATCAACCATCTCATCACGATAGGGGCCAAAGTATTGTAGGTGTAAACTCACTGGGCTCATTCTTTATCCTCCTTTTCAGCTGCTTGTAGGGCCTCCTTCGCCCATTTTTGTTGCGTCACTTGCATCGGATGTTGTGTTACTTGTTCAAAAAACTCAGTCATCAGTTGCAGTGGATCACGTTGTACCTGATGGATATCCAGCTCATCTGGTGTAACCGTCAGCTGATTGATCCGTTGTAACTCAATCACTCTGGGGAAACGCGTCTTTAAGCGTTGCATCACATTCGGAATTGGCATCGTGTCCGTCAGCTCAATCGCAATAAAATCTTCTGACTGCACGTCATAGTCCTTTTCTGGATTCATCAAATGCTCAAAACTATCCGTTAATACTACTAAATCATGCCAGGGTTTTAGTGGTTTAAAGGTTACCGTAACCGGTGTCGTATCCGTGTCAACAATCCAAACCCCTTTAGTATCTTCAGACTCACTAGTCGAAAACTTTAGGGGGGATCCACTATATTTCACTGTTGGTTCATTTTGCAGAGCTTCTTTGCGATGTAAATGCCCCAAGGCAACGTAATCAAACGGTGAGAGCAAATCAACCGGCACGGCATTAAGCCCCCCTACCTGGACGGCCGTTTCAGAATCACTGTGCTGACTACCAGCAGCAAAAAAATGGGCAACTAAGACATGATGTTGTCCTTCCTGAAATTTTGCCTGCATAGCTGCAACTAATCGTGCCATTGCTTGATTGACCGTTTTAATCTGATCGTCTTGGAAAAATTGACGAGCCTGAAAGGGTTCAAAATACGGTAGCAAAAAGAACTGTGTGTCACCAATCGTTATCGGCTTGAGGGCACTCGCTAAAGTTGTCCGCAAATAAAATTCAGTACTCGTGAACCATTGCTGACCATAACCCAAACGCACACCAGAATCATGGTTCCCGCTGATGGCCAACAACGGAAATTTCTCTTGCCGGTTAAGGTCAACTAACATATCATCCAATGTCGCAACTGCGGCTTCACTTGGTAAAGCTCGATCGTAGAGGTCCCCTGCAACAACGACGGCATCTACTTTTTCAGTTTTAGCAATCGCCTTAATCTGTTGATACGCATCACGTTGTTCTGGTAACAAATCGTAGCCGTTTAATTTTTTTCCAATATGCCAATCTGCTGTATGTAAAAACCGCATGTCTGGTCCTCTCCTTATTGATTCTCCGGTGCCCAATCACAACTGAGCAAATGATCATTAACTAAGCCTGCTGCTTGCAAGAATGAATACACCGTCGTTGGTCCCACAAATTTAAACCCCAGCTTCTTCATCTCTCGCGAAATGTGCTGGGCCAAATCCGTCGTCGCAGGTATGTCCGCAGTGGTAGTTACGGCATGACGAATCGGCTGATCACCCACGAACTGCCATAACCAACGTGAAAAGTCAGCCTGCGCTGACCACTCGTGAATCACTTGCGCATTGTTGACAGTCGCTTCTAGTTTACGGCGGTTACGAATGATTCGCGAATCAGTCATCAGCTGATCAACGTCCGCCGATGTCATCCTTGCCACCCGTTCAATTTTAAATTCATGAAAGTCCTGTTGAAAAGCCGCACGTTTATTAATCACTGTTTGCCAACTCAGCCCTGCTTGATAAGTTTCCAAACATAATAGCTCAAATAGCTTCTGCTGATTGTGTTCTGGTCGACACCATTCCTCATCATGATACTGTTGCATTGCAGGCGAAGAATTCGCCCAGTCACATCGTTTAGCCATTTCAAATCCTCCAGTTTCTCTTCTAAAACTACTATACCAGATTGCTTCAGCGCAGCCAAACAAACGTTCTATTTATTAATATTTGGAAGCGCAATCATGCCTATTAGGCAACGATAATAGCGTGAATAATTTTTCGAATTCTATCACTTGACCAGGTGATTGGAAAAGCCTATGCTATTGTAAATGTTGAATGTTTTGGGGAATTAAGGGAGGTTAACATCATGCGCAGATTACACCATCTAAGGGTCCGTTCACTTCTCATGGTAGCAGGCGCTACCTTGTTAGTGACCCCCGTTGTCAGTAGCAGTGCAATCACAGCGGAAGCCGCAAGTGTCACACCATCGACAACCACGCTCAAGAAAAGTTCGAGTTACTACCGCAAACACGCTAAAACTCTAGGCAAGAAATACAAATTAGCGTTTGATGCGCAAACCGCTCTGAAAAAGAACGGTAAGGCTGTGGTTTATGTTAATACCAAGGACAAGAACCTTAAGCAAAGCGTCAAAGTAGCCATGAACTATTGGAATAAGCAACTGGGGAAAAAAGAATTCACGCAGGGTACTAAAAAGTCCCATACGTTGACATTCTCAGTCTCTAAAGCTAAGCCTAGCAAGCGTGATTCAAGCGATGCTTGGTGGACTCCTGGTAAGAAACAGTTGCAGATTCGACAATCCTACTACACTGCTGAAAAACAGGAAATTGGTTCAGCAATGACGGAACAACTGAATGATTCCTTCTACAAGCAATACAAGAGCACTATTGAAGCTAAAGCCAAGGCCAATCTTGTTGCCAAGGGTGTCTCCACTAGCGACAAGAACTACTCAACGTTGTTCGATCAAGAAGCTGGAAACGTTGAAACATCCCTGCCAGCGTATTCTACCTTAGTCAAGGACGTGAAGGCAGTGGAAAATAGCTATGCTAATACTGGCCGGATGTACGCCTATGCCAGCATCATTGCTCACGAAATGGGCCACGTCATGGGCCTGAATCACTCACCAAACACCAAAGATCTCATGTACTACGAGAGTGGCAACAGCAATGTTTACAGCTACAAGAAAGTTAAGGCGGGCTTATCCAAATACACACCCGTCACCAAGACTGACAAAGCCCGGGCAAAATTGGCTTTGAAGATTTATTCAGCTGTACACTGATTAACTACGTCAAAAGATTGCGACCGAATTTTTGGTCACAGTCTTTTTTGTTTGCAATCGAACTGTAACTAATTGTAAATTTCTAGTAACCTGTTCGCTTAGGTTACCGTGTACAATGGATTCAAATACTGAGGAGGACATCATTCATGCAAATTAGTTTACGTAAATTAGGGGCCAGTTTAGCTGCCTTTGCTGCTGTTGTCGCTGTTGGAGTTAGCTTAAACACTACCACTGCGAATGCCGCTGGCAAAAAAGTTGCTGATATTTCGCAATACCAGGGAAATATCAACTGGAAGAAGGCGTCCAAGGACTTAAAGTACGCCATTATTCGGGTGCAACACGGTAGTAAGGGTGACACTGGTTACATGGTTGACAGTAAGCGCAACGTCAACGCCAAGGGTGCATACAAGTATGGCGTCCCATTTGGTCAATACATGTTTGCCGAATTTACTAGCGTGAAGGATGCCCAACGAGAAGCTAAAGATTTCTACAAGCGGAGTAACTCCCACACGAAATTCTACGCTTTGGATGAAGAAAAGCGGATGCCTGGTGCCAAGAGTAAGGAACAGACTTATGTTAACGCTTGGTTAAAGACTATGCGTAGTTTAACTGATAAGCCACTGATTATGTACTCTGGTGAATGGTACGCTAGCTCCAACAACCTGAACTTCTCCAAGTTCGATGGGACTTGGATTGCCAAGTACAGTTCTACCAAGCCTAAAGTTTCTGGCACGTCCGTTGACCTATGGCAACACACGAGTTCAGGTAAAGTTTCCGGTATCAGTGGCAACGTTGACTTGAACAAGGTTTTAGACAATGCCGCTGTTAAGAGTTGGTTCGCAGGTAATACGACTCACTCAAAGACGAGCTACTACAGCTCAGCTAATGGGGTCACGGGTATCAAGACTAAGAAGGCTGTTTACGAATACTCTTCCACCCTCTTTACTAAGAGTCACCGCGGTACCAAAGTGGCTGCTGGTAAGAAGTTAGCCGTTAAGGCAATTGTGAAGAACAACAAGAATGCTTATCGTTTCCAATTAACGAATGGTAAATACGTCACTGCCAACCAAGCATACGTTTCAACTTACTAAAATTGTATTTAAAAGGCTCTTTGTCAACCGGTGTTGATGAAGGGATTTTCAGAGGTTCAATTCACTTTCGAATTGGACCTCTTTTTTGTATTCTGATTTTGA